>JABDGF010000024.1 GCA_013286165.1 Acidobacteriota bacterium
CCGGCCGGTTCGCCTGCTGCAAATACGTGAGCAGCACTTCGGTGTGCAGCCGGCTGTTCGCGAATACGATGGTTTGCAGTTTTCGCGCGAGCAGTTCGTTTGCGAGACGCGTTGTCTCGTTCAAGTAGCTTCGCCGGATGCCCAGGTTGCGATTGATCATCGGCGGGTTGTAAAAGACGAAAAGTTTTTCCGCCGCTGGCGCGCCGTTTTCCTCGATCACTTTTACATCCGGTTTTTCGATCAGCTGTGAAGCAAGCTCGCCCGGATTCGCAATCGTCGCCGAGCAGCAGATAAATTGCGGCTTCGAGCCATAAAACTCCGCGATGCGCGCGAGGCGGCGAAGCACGTTTGTCAGGTGGCTGCCAAAGACGCCGCGGTAGGTGTGCAGCTCATCGAGCACGATGTAACGCAAATTCTCAAACACCCGCGTCCACTTGGTGTGGTGCGGCAGAATTCCGGTGTGCAGCATGTCGGGATTGGTGACGATCACGTGCCCGCGCTCGCGAATCGCTTTGCGAGCATCGCTCGGCGTGTCGCCGTCGTAGGTGAAGACGCCGAAGCAGTCGTCGAGCCTCGTCGCCAGATCGTGCAGCTCGGTGAGCTGGTCTTGCGCGAGAGCTTTAGTGGGGAAAAGGTAGAGCGCGCGCGTGTCTGGATTTTCGAGGACGGCGTTGAGCACCGGCAGGTTGTAGCAGAGCGTCTTGCCCGAAGCCGTCGGCGTCACCACTACGAAATTTTTCCCGGCGCGCGCGAGCTCCGCGGACGCTGCCTGGTGCGAGTAGAGCTTGTCGATTCCTTTCGCGCGATACGCCGCAGCAAGCTCCGGCCGCACCCAGTCCGGCATCGGACGGTACTCTGCCTCGCGCGCCGGAATATGCTTCACGGCGGTGAGGACTTCGTCCGCGCGATACCGCGACGCCAGCCCTTCGAGGATCTCCTGCACTGTGTCGAGCGTCGATTGTGGTCGAACAGAAAGCCCCTGTTGCGGTGCCGCCATGAACCCTCCCCATCGTTCCGTTACCGTCCCGAACCCACGCGAGCCGCCCTCTCGACAGGCTCCCGCCGACCCGCAGCTCTTCGCCTTTTATTCGCTAACCCTACCACGCGCGCAACGCCCTCGCAAAGCGCATTTCGCCCTCCGGCTTCGATTTTCGGGTGCCGCACCCTTTTCGTTCCAAAGGGTGCGTGGCACAGCGTTCACCGGCATTCGCATCCTCGACGCCACATCCCGCGTCCAATGGAGCGAGCATTGAAAAACCCATGAACACTGCCGCCCCAATCGCGACTGCTATACTGAATGTACCGATGAAATCCCGTCCGCGCAAAAAGACGCTCCGTACCCGAGGCGCACGCATCGTAGCCTCGGCCGCGTTGCCCACCAGCTACGGCCGTTTCACGATCCATGGCATCGAAGGCGCGCACAAAGGCGAAGAAGCCGTCGCCGTCCGCCACGGCGATCTCACGCGCGCTGAGGCTCCTCTCGTCCGCATCCACTCGCAGTGCCTCACGGGCGACGTCTTCACGTCCGAACGCTGCGACTGCCGCGCCCAACTCGAACTCTCTTTGAAAGAGATCGCGAAAGCCAAAGCCGGAGTGGTCCTTTATCTTCCGCAGGAAGGCCGCGGCATCGGCCTGATCAACAAGCTGAAAGCCTACCAATTGCAGGACGCGGGCCTGGACACCGTCGAAGCCAACCGCAAGCTCGGCTTTGCCGACGACTCGCGCGACTATGAATTCGCCGCCGACGCGCTGAAGGCTCTCGGCATGAAGTCCGTCCGCCTGCTATCCAACAATCCCGACAAAGTGCAGCAGCTCGAAGCCGCCGGCGTGAAAGTGGCCGAGCGCGTGCCGTGCCGTCCGAAGACGACGAAGCACTCCGCCGCCTACCTCAAGACGAAGAAAACCAAGATGGGCCACTTGTTGTCGGATTTGTAGAATCGAAGAAAGGAAGAGAAGCCGCCGCACGCGCAAACTCTGTGCAGCGGCCCGTGAAAAACTACGGCTGCGTCGCGCCGCGGTTTTTCTTGTCGTGCATTTTCTTGCGCACGTCCGGCCAGAATTCCTTGAACATCATTTCCGCCGCGTCAAACGCGACCTGCTCGCCCCACACCGACGCCACATTCGAAAAATTGTGCTCGTCCTGCGGGTGATACGAATAGATCGAAACCACCGCCGCCGTGCCCGACCCAAACACTTCCGAAACGTTGAACTGGTCGCGGCCGTTGTCGCCCTTCGTCACCACCAGGCGCTTCAGCACACGCCCCGTCCGGTAGCCGAAACTTCCTTCGCCGACGCGGAAATAGCGCGGATCCTGCTTAAACACGACCGGGAACCCGAACTCCACCAAGTAACTCTCGATCGTCCCGTCTCCAAACTGGCTCGCGTAGCGTTTCGCGTATCCCTCAGCGCCTTGCCCGTAGGCTTTTTCGCTGTTTTCCGCCTGGCTGATCCCCGCCAGTAGCCCGTACCAGAGAAATTCTCCGGGATCGAACGACGACCGCGTAACGAGCAGGAACTTCTGCTTCGCCGTGATCGGGCCGTTGTACTTGTCTTCGTCCACGCTGAAAAAGTTCGGATAAATCCAGAGAATGCGCTCGTTCGAGCCACCGTTCTTCTCCTGAATGGTCTGCTGCTTCGCGGTCTGCCCGGGCTGCACGTGCGTCGTCGTATTCTGCGGCGTCTGAGTTTGCGATGCGCCGCTTGCGGTCGAACCTGACTGCTGCGCCGCAGTGGTGCCGCCGCTCTGGCTTGGCCTATCCAGCGTAATCGCGATCAGATCATTCTGCTGCGCATGCGTCACGCGCGGCGCGCCCGCCGCCAATCCCAAAATCACTCCGCAACCCGCCAGAACACTTCTCCGCCTCAAGTTCATCTTCAAATCGTATCACCTCGTAAATTTTTGCAGCGCGACAGAAACCGCCAGGTTGGCAAAAACACGTTCGCCAGGTTGGCACAAGCACAGCCGGGGCAACTTCTTGGATTCGCATCACACCAGAGCAGTTGCACAAAAAATTGCGTTCGAGTGACGCTTGAATCAGCAGCGCGCCTTCAAGCGCAACATGCGATTCGCGTCGCTTCGCACACGCGCCCGGGAAAAAATCCGTGCAGCTCACTTCTAATCGTCCAGCCGACATTTCAACTTGCACCGCAACGCGCGCACTCGCGCAGCAAACAAACTGCAGGGTACTAGGACGCGCACGTCACATTACTTCGCGCGACGCTTCAAGTTTCATTTCGGGATTTCATTCAAGAACGATCTGAAGTTTTTCCGCCCTAAAAAGCAGAAGGCCCGCCTTTGGAGCGGGCCTCCGAGGGGAGAAAGTTCAAAAGGCCACTGCGCGGTGGGCCAAAGAACTCTTTCCTCGAGCGCAGTCTAGTTGAGGGGTCAAAACGAGTCAAGAAAGAAAGCACTTACACTCAAAGGCTGTAAGCATAAGTAAATACACAAGATACGGACGCCAAAAGCGAAAATCTGAAATTCGGCCCCGCAGTTTTCCACAGCCTGCTACTCGCGCGGTTTCCCTTCGACGCCGTAGAAGTCCTCTGCATTGATGGGCTTACTGCCCAATCCCAGTTGCAACACCTGCATCGTCGAGCTGCGATCAAACACGCGGTCCGGCAAAAACCGCTTCGTCAGCAGCCGGAAACCACCAAATCCGATTCCTGCGATCAGCGCGAACAAACAAATTACCGCTGTGCCTTCAATCGCGCCCACGATCATGCCGCCGATTGTCGGCTCTTTGAATTGAAACGTCGGCTCGCTCCAGGTCACTTCCGCGCTCGATTGAATCTGATCGAGCAGCGCGTTCGCCTCGGCCTGATTCTTCGCTCCGCCAACAATTGCCAGCATGGTGATCGCGCGCCGCGCGTAAATCGGCGAATCCCCACCGCTTCCGTCCGGCGCGTTCACGTGCAAGTCGCGCTGAATGTCCGCCAATCTCTTTTGCGCCGATTGCGGAGTAGGGAAGTCCGCGAGCACCAGCGTCAGTTCCCGACCGTTCACGCGATACTTCGCCACTTCAGCTTCCGCGCCTGCGTAAAATCCCAGCCAGTCGTCTTTCACCGGCACCGGAAAGAATTCGTTGAGCGCCATAGGGCCCAGCACGTACTTGTCGGAACGATCTTCGAATCCCTTCACCGGCAAATGTTCGGTCAGGTCCGGCAACGGCCCTTCCACCGACTTCGGCTTCACCGCCGCCGCGAGCGAATTCAATTCGGCGCCGTGCTTTTGCAAATCCTTCCCGCGCGTCTCGATCACGTAATTTCCCACCAGCGCGAGCGCCCGGTCATTCGAGAGCGACGCATGCGCCGCAGTCTCCGCCTTCGGCATGTCGTCCGATCGCAAATACGAATACAGCCCGTACGCGCCCGTCGGATCCTTCATCCTGTACAGCAGCACTTTGTACGTGCCCGTCGCGTCAGTATAGTTCTGCGCCTCAGCCGAAACGAACTCGTACTCCTTCAACACTCCTGCGCTCGGCACGGTAAAGCCATCCATCGACTGCAACTGCGCGCCGCTGCGCTCGCCTGCGCGCCCCGCAAACGAGCCGGGCAGCACAGACTGCGCCCGCACCGCGCCGCCGAAGATCGCCGCAATCAGAGCCAGAAGCAAAAGGGTAGTAAACCGCAAGAAGGGCTTGCGCATATGCATGCCTATTAGACGCCGTTTTTTTACTTTGGGTTCCCCTCGGAGGCCACCGTGCCTGCGCCGCCGCCCGAGGTCAAGTGATTGTCAGAAACCAACTTAGACTTGTCGTAGGAAAGGCTGTTCATGCTGTCTAAATAAGCCGCGATGCCGCGGTAGAGGCCGTCGGCCACGTGCTGGCGCTGGTCGGTCTTGCGCAGCAGCTTTTCGTCGCCCGGGTTGCTGATGAAGGAGATCTCCGAAAGCACAGACGGCATGTTTGCGCCGATCAGCACCACGAACGGCGCCTTCTTCACGCCGCGATTCTTCTCGCCCGAGCTCACCGTCTGCATCCTGTGCGACAAGGAATCCTGCACGTCGTTCGCGAGTTCCTTCGATTCTTCGATCTTCTCGTTGCGCGCGATCTTCTTGATGATGTCCTGCAGGTCGTGCATCGATTCCTGCGCTTCCGCGTTTTCGCGCGACGCCACTTCCATGCTCTCCGCCGATGTGGCGAAGTTCAGGTAGTACGTCTCGATGCCGCGCGCCGTCGAGTCGTGGCTCGAGTTCGCGTGAATCGAAATGAAAAGGTCGGCCTTCGCGTCGTTCGCGATCGCCGTTCGCTGCTCCAGCGGAATAAAAGTGTCGTCTTTGCGCGTGTAGATCACTTCCGCACCCGGCAACTTTTCTTCGATCTCAGCGCCCAGCCGCAGCGCAACGTCGAGGCACAAATCTTTTTCCATTAGGCCGTGCGGACCGATTGTGCCGGTGTCGTGGCCCCCGTGGCCCGGATCGATCACGATCTTGCCGACTTTCAGGCCGAGCGTCCGAGAGAGCGAGCGCTGGCCGTCACGCGTCGGCTTCGATTCGGTCGGCTCGCTTGTGGTGCCGGATTTCGGTTTGTAGTTGGCGCTCAGACTGTTGTTCTTCGTGGTCGCCGCAGTCGTCGCGTTAGCCGAAGTTTTCTCTGGCGCAGACGATTTCGTCGCCGGCTTCGCGTCGGATTTCACCGGTTCCGGCTTTGGGGAATCCGTCGCAGGCAAGTTCGCCGCGTGTACCACGTTCGTCTCGGCCGGCTGCGTAGCCGCAGGAGTTGCAGGTGCCGAAGACGCATTCGACGAGCTGCCGTTCGTGTGGATGTCGATCACCAGGCGATACGGATTGCCGAGCAGCATCGCGTTGTAGTCTTTCGCGCCGCTCACGTCCAGAACCAGGCGCACCACGCCGTCTTTGTTCTGACCGATGCGCACAGACTTCAGCAGGCCGTCCTTCACGTCAAACGGCTTCTTGCCAAATCCCGCGCTGATCTTCGCTTTATGTAGATCGAAATAGATTCTGTCCGGCGAGGTGATGCGCGCCGCGTCGAATGCCACCGATCCGTCGAGCGTCAGTACGATCCGAGCCGACTTATCCGTGTTCCACGTTTTCAGGCCGGTGACCATCGGCACGCCGTGCGACGATTCTTTCTGTTCGAGCACCGGTCCCTTGATCTCCGGCAAATCCGACGGCGCAGGCAGGGAAGCGGAGCCAGCCGAGCCGGACGATGCCACGGCCGGAGTCGTCGTCGCAGGCGCATTCGGTTTCGCAGGCGCCGCGGCCGGAGCGCTCACCGGAGTTTCTTTCGCCTTCTCGCGCTCGTCCGCGATTTCTTTCAGCGCTTCCTTCGCGCCGTTCACCTTGTCTGACTTCGGATACTGCTTCAGGAATTGCTTAAACGAAATTTCCGCCGCGTCCGTTTCGTGCAGGTCGTAGTCTTCGATCATCGCGATCGAGTAAAGCGACTGGCTCCGGTAGCGGCTCTCGGGATATTGCTTTAGCAGGAATTGGTGCGTCTGAATTGCGTTTTGGAAATACTTGGGGTCAAACGCGCGGCCCATCTGCTCGTACAACTCGGCCTCGGCAATTAGCGAAGGCGTCACTTCGTCGGCGGAAGTCGAAATCAGGTAAACCTTGTGGAAGGCCGTGATTGTTGCGCGGTAATCGCCGATCGAGCGCTGCTGCAGCGGATTGCTTTCGAGCGTGGTGCGCATCTGCACGGCGCGCGCAAACTGCTGGCGGGCTTCGGTGCGCTTGTCCGCGCGTGCAGGACCCGCCGCAGTCACCCACGCTATTAGCGCGAGCGCCAGCGCGAGACACCTCGCCGTACCCGTGAATCTCCCCAGTGCCACTTGCGTCCGCTATTCGTTCGTGAAAGTTGTGCGCCCGCTCGAATCCGCGGTCTTTCGCACGGGCTTTTTCGGCGGTGCCCAGTGCGAAGGATCGCTGCTCGAGTTCGACTCAAAAAACCGGTCGCTTACTTTCTGAACGTACTTTTGCGTTTCCGCATACGCGGGAACGCCCCCAAACTTGTCCACTGCATTTTCGCCGGCGTTGTACGCAGCCAGCGTCTTGTACAAATCGTTGTCGTACCGGACCAGCAGCGACTTCAGGTACGACGTGCCGGCATCGATATTCTGCGCCGGATCGAGCAAATTCCGGGCGCCGTATCTTCGCCCTGTTTCCGGAATCAACTGCATCAAGCCCACCGCGCCTTTGCGCGAAATCGCCCGCGTATTCCAGCCCGACTCGGCCTGAATCACCGCGCGCACGAGGCCCGCGTCCACGTTGTAGCGCTGTGCCGACTCGTTCACCATCCGGTCCAGCCGCGACTCGTGTGCCGCAGGTTCTTGCGGCAGCGGTGTGAGCGTCACATCGTTGAACGGCTTCGGCTCTGCGTAGGCTGCCGTGCTTGCCGGGATCGCGCTTACCAGCTTCGCTCGCGAGACACTTGTGCCCACAGGCGAAGACGACGTAGCAGAACTGATAGTACTCCCATGGCGGGGCTTCGGGGAATCGGCATTCACATAGACCGTTTTCCCGTGCTCATCCACCATCTTCGTAATCTGGGCTGACGCAGGTTTTGAACACGTCAGCGCGCACGCGGTTGCGATGATCGCTGCCGCCTGCCACGTCCGTACTTTTGTCGAACTGGGCGTCGAGGTGGGCGTTGAGTTGAGCGTTGAGATTGGCACAGCACGTCTCCCGCGTAAGCGCACCAGGACAAAGGAGCGCTTTCGCACCCGCAGATATCCCAAGGCACAGCCAGAAAAACGGCGGGGGTCTTCGAAGTACCCACCCGCCGTAAACGTCTGTCTTGATTGAAATTATAGCGTTCGGTCTAACAGGGGGTAAACCTGGTCAATGGCGTTTTGTAGGCCGGATGTGTCCTTTCCGCCAGCCTCGGCAAGGTCGGGCCTGCCGCCGCCCGAACCGCCGATCAATTTCGCGAGTTCTTGGACGATCTTGCCTGCGTGGACCTTGGGGTTCAGATCCTTCGTAACCCCAACAATCAGAGCCACTTTGTCGTCCGCAACGGTGCCCAAAGCGACTACGCCAGAGCCCAATTTCTGGCGCAGGGTATCGACCATTTGCCGCAAGCCCTCGCGATCGACGCCATCGACTTTGGCGGCAATCAGGCGAACACCCTTCACATCCTTCGCCTGTCCTACCAGGTCCGTCGCAGCCGAACCTGCGGCTTTGCGTTTGGAGGCTTCGAGCTGCTTCTCGATGGCTTTGATCTCGTCGAGTTTCTTTTCGAGCGCGCCGAGCACTTCGTCTTCGGTGGTGTTCAGCATGCCGGCCGCCGAGCGCAGCGTCGAGAGAGCCTTCTGATACTCGGTGAGCGCGCGGTCGCCCGTAATCGCCTCGATGCGCCGTACACCGGACGCGACCGATCCTTCACTCAAAATTTTGAACACGCCGATTTCGCCGGTGCGGCCCACGTGCGTTCCGCCGCACAGCTCCTTGCTGTAAAACCCGCGGGGGAAATCCGAATCCGGCACAGTCACCACACGCACGTTGTGCTCGGGATATTTGTCGCCGAAGAACGCGATCGCTCCGGACGCGAGCGCTGCTTCGATATCCATTACGTCGGTCTGCATCGCGAGATCCTTCAGGATCTCTTCGTTCACCTGCTGCTCGATGTCCGCCAGCTCGCTCGGATCCACTTGCGCGAAATGCGAGAAGTCGAAGCGCAGATGTTCCGGCGCCACGAGGGAGCCCGCCTGCTTCACGTGCGTGCCCAGAGTATTGCGCAGCGCTGCGTGCATCAGGTGCGTCGCGGTGTGATTGCGCATGTCGCGCGCGCGCCGCGCAGGGTCGGCCACCGTCGCCACGCGATCGCCCACGTGCAGATCTTCGAGGGCTTTCACGCGATGCGCCACTAGGCGGCTTACGGGATAGTAGGCGCCGCGGACTTCGGCGACTTCCAGCGCGCCGGAATTATCGAAAAACGCGCCGGTGTCTGCCACTTGTCCGCCGGATTCGGAGTAGATCGAAGTGCGGTCGAGCACGATCTCGGCTTCCTCGCCGGCTTTCAGTTGTTTCACCTCGCCTTGCTTGGTGACGATCGCTTCGATTCGCGCGTCTTTCGTTCGCGTCCCAAAGTAAAAATCCGGCTCGGTCTTGAACGTCTGCGCCAGCTTCGCGTAAACCGGATTCGCCGACTCTTTGTGCGCGCCCTTCCACGAAGCCTTCGCACGCGTCCGCTGTTCGTCGAGCGCGCGTTCAAAGTCGGCTTCTCTAAGTTGAATTCCTTGATCTCGAAGGACGTCTTGAATGAAGTCCAGCGGCAATCCAAACGTGTCATACAACTTGAATGCCTTCTCGCCGGAATACCACACGACGTCCTGCTTTTTCTTCAAATCAAGCAGGCCCGGCAGGTCTTCGTCGAGCTTCTTCAGTCCAACCTCGACGGTTCGCCCGAAGCTCTTTTCTTCTTCATCGAGCACGCGATTCACGCGAGCCGCGCTCTCGGCCAATTCCGGATACGCGTTCTTCATTTGCACGCGCACTTCGTCCGACATCTTCGCCAGGATCGGCCCCGGCGCGTTGAGCGCTTTCGCATGGCGGACTGCGCGACGTATGATTTTGCGCAGCACGTAACCGCGTCCTTCGTTCGAAGGCAGCACGCCGTCATTGATCAAAAAAGTGGTTGCGCGCGCATGGTCCGCAATCACGCGCAGGGAAGCAGCGCCGCCGCGTCCCGCTTCGAGCTTTTCTTCTTTCTTCAGATCGACACGGCAAAATTCCGCCGCGCGCTCGATCAGCGGCACAAACAAATCCGTGTCGTAATTGGACACCACGCTCTCGAGCACCGCCGTCGTCCGCTCGAGGCCCATCCCCGTATCGACAGACGGCTTCGGCAGCGGCTTCAGCTCGCCGCTCGAATCGCGATTGAACTGCATGAACACGAGATTCCAAATTTCAACGTAGCGCCCGCACTCGCACGGAAACTCGCACGTGGTGTGCCCTTCATTCGACGATGCCGGCCCCATATCAAAGAAAATCTCACTACAAGGACCGCAGGGACCCGTATCTCCCATCGCCCAGAAATTGTCTTTGAGTCCCGGAATCGCCACCACGCGATCCGCCGGCGCGCCTGTCGCCTTCCACAAATCAGCAGCTTCGGCGTCCACTCCCAGCGTTTTTCCCGGCGCCAGCTCTGCCCCGCCAAACACGGTGAAATACAACTTGTCCACCGGCAGCGCGAACCACTCCGGCGACGTCACCAGCTCCCACGCGTACGCAATCGCATCCTTTTTGAAATAATCGCCAAACGAAAAATTGCCGAGCATCTCGAAGAACGTCTGATGCCGGTTTGTGAATCCCACATTTTCGAGGTCGTTGTGCTTACCGCCAGCGCGCACCACTTTCTGCGCGGTCGTCGCGCGCGTGTACGAGCGCGTCTCAAGTCCCAGGAACACGTCCTTGAACTGGTTCATTCCCGCGTTCGTGAAAAGCAGCGTCGGGTCGTTCGCCGGCACCAGCGACGAGCTGCGCACCACCGTGTGCCCCTTCTGCTTGAAGAAATCCAGAAATGTGCTGCGGACCAGATCGCCCGTCCACTTTTTCCCGCTCAAATTGCCCTCAATTGTCGCCGGATGGTCTAACGCAAGTATCTCATTGCCAAGGAACCACTAATTATTGCAGAAGGCACGCGCCGCTGCCAATTTAGGCTTTCCGGGCGCTGCAGGGGTGATATCGAAAATCGTGCGATGATCCGCGCCTACATTGGCAGCGCTAAGGTACGGTGCCGCGCCAGAACTATGGCCATATCCATGAGCCAGTGTGCCACTACGGTAGGCAGAGCTTTCCTCGCCCAAGCGAAATAGAGCGCAAATACCAAGAATGTGAAGCCAACCATCGTGGCACCGAGCCACCCGTAGTAAAGGTGGTACGACGCTTGGAGCAACACGCTCACGCACACCGCAATCTTCGCCGATCCCGTAAGGTCGATTATCTCCGTCATCAAATACGCCCGGACCAGCACTTCCTCGTGCACCGCATTCACCACCTGATAAATCAAACCGATCGGGCTCAAATACGGCGTCGCCGCCCAGTACCCATGCGTCAGAGCCTCGCTCGCTTTCAACGTATCATGCAGTCCAAGCGCCCACATCACTCGATAGACCAGCATCTGTACTTGATGTTGCACGACGAAAGCTGCGATGAGCAGCGGCACAGCGATACCCACCTGTTTCCACGACCATTCAAGTCCGATATCTTTCAGCGTGCGCCCGCGGCGCCAGAGCACGTAAACGAGCAGCAGCAGCGACGGCAGGCGCCCAATCATTGTGACGAAGAGCGAAAACTGGGTGGATACGGCGGAAGCGGTTCGCCCGGTGAAGTGCACGTAGATCGCGGTCATAATCGACGAGGTGAACGCCACGCTCATGACCACCACCACCTCGAACCAGCGCATGCGCCGTTCGTGCTGCGCGTCCGGCGGGACGGTGTCCGCGGCGATGGCCGCGGAATTCAGAAGGGAAGCGTCGCTCACGTTCAACGTATAACCCGGCCCGCCCATCCGCTTGACGCCGATTTGAGAGTGCGATACTTAACCGATACGTTCCGTATGAACACCCGGCGCGCAAATCCGGAAACCGCCCTCGAAAAAATCACCGCGCTCCTGCTCGCCGGAAAATCCCGCGCCGCCCTCGCCGCCGCCCGCGCCGCTCACGGAAAATTCCCCCACGATCCGCAACTCCTCACTCGCCTCGCCGACGCCTTCTATGCCACCGCCGACATTCGCAACGCCGAAAGGCACTACCGCCGCGCTATCGAACTCGACGGTGAAATCTTCCAGGCCCACTACGGCCTCGGCATGGCTCTCGTTAGCTCGAAACAAGTCGCCGCCGCCGTGCCCATCCTCGAACGCGCGCTCGCCCTCGAACCCGATGATCCCGACGCGCTCCTCGCCCTCGGCGCCTGCTTCTTCGCCGCCGGCCAAATCGACCACGCCCTCGACCACTACGCTCGCGCCGCCGCTCACTCGCGCGAAGCACCCGAAACACACACGCGAGCTCTCCTCGAAATTGCGAAAATCGTTCCGTTCAGCGCCGCTCGCTCAGGCGCCGCGGTCAAACAAGCTCGCGAAGCCTGGGCCGCTCAAGCTGACAAATCAATCCACGCTACAGGATCCAAATCCTGCCGCCCCGCAAAGTCCACCGCCAAGCCTTCCGCGAAAATCCGACTCGCCTACCTCTCCGCTTTCTTCGCCTCCCGCAATTGGATGAAGCCCGTCTGGGGCGTCGTCAACGAGCACGACCGCGACGCCTTCGAAATTCATTTCCTCGCCGACAACGAACTTCCAGCGCCTTCGAGCGGCTACCGTCGTCACAAATCCGACAAGATTCACAACATCACCAAGCTCGACGACGCCTCCGCCGCCGCCCTGATCCAAAAGCTCCAGATCGATGTCCTCGTGGATCTCAACGGCTACAGCTACACGCCGCGCCTCGAACTTCTGCTCCGCAAACCCGCCCCCACACAGCTCGGATGGTTCAACATGTTCGCTACTACCGGCATGCGCCAGTTTGACGCCATCGTCGGCGACGCCAGTGTCATCTACAACGAAGAACGCTCCGACTACACCGAAAAAGTCCTGCGCGTCTCAGGCACCTACCTCGCCTTCAACGTTCAGTACGACACGCCCGACGTCGTCCATCCGGCTTGCCTCGCCTCGCCGCGCAACGCGCTTACCTTCGGCTGCCTCGCGCCCCAATACAAAATCTCGCCCGAAGTGCTCGCCGCATGGTCCCAAATTCTCGCCGCCGCGCCGCAGACGCGCCTCGTCCTTCGCAACACCTACCTCCAAAATCCCGAAAACTGTGCCGATGTCCTCGCGCGTTTCGCCAAGGCCGGCATACCGGCCGAACGCGTCACGCTTCACCCGCCCGCCGAGCATTTTGCCTTCCTGAAAACCTACGACGAGATCGACGTCGTGCTCGACACATTCCCCTACAGCGGCGGCACCACCACGATGGAATCTCTTTGGCAGGGCGTTCCGGTTCTCACCTACGACGGCGACCGTTGGGTTTCGCGCACCACGAAGTCGCTGCTGCTCGCCGCGCGCCTCGATGATTGGGTCATGCGCACGCGCGATGCGTATGTGAGACGCGCCATCGATCTCGCGCGCTCCGAACGCACTCCAGCCATGCTCGCTGCTTTGAGAAGGGAAATGCGGTGGGGATTGATGGAGTCCGCCGCATGCGACACATCTCGCTTATGCGGCGAACTCGAAGGAATCTACAAGAAACTCACACAACACCGGTGACGGGTTCGAGCTACAGGTAGGTCGGGTCCACGGTCGAGCCACCCGCGGCCTTCCTCATCCCCAGTCCGGTCAGGTTCTTCACTTTCTTCAGCGAAACCTTCTAGATCCAACCTTCCGCGCCGTGTACATTTTTCACGGTGAGACTTTTCACCGGCTTCAAAGGGACCTTCTTCAACTTCTTCTCGCTCGTCGCTTTCGCCTTCTTTTTCGCGGCCATCGCAGCCTCCTTCGCTAACCACGTCTTCCAACTACCCCTGCATATTGCAAACGCCCCGCCCAATGGAAAGAAATTTCCTGAGTCGGGCTAAATGCTTTGCAATCCGCCGCAGTGGCCCCATAGCCAGGGTCGTCGCTGTTGAATTCCTCAGCCGATGCTGAAATTTTCACTACGCAAAGAACGACGGCTGGGCGAGTATGGCATCGGAGGGAGTCGCCTCGCCCAGCCGCTTACTGCAACTCAATCCTGCGGCGCCTTCGCGGCGTCCTTCTTCAGCTGTTCGGCCGTCCACGGCGGCACCACGCCATTCACGCGCGCGTATGCGATCGATTGCCCGAGATGTTCGTGCGCGTGCGTCACCAGAAGGTAGATTACGTCGCCGTAGTTCGCGTCCGGGCCCAATTTGGGCAGCGCCTTGGCGAAGTCCGCGTTGCTCATCGCCGCGATCTGCGCGTGCGCGTTGTCGAATGACTTGTTCAGCGCCGCCACGATCTGCGCCTTATCCGTCGTCGATTTCTCAAACGTCTTCGGATCGATTCCCGCCGGCATCGCGTCGCCCTTCATTCCCAGAATTCCATAATTCGCGAGCGAGATGTGTAGGAACACTTCGGAAATCGACCGCACGCCGTCCGCTGGCCTCCACGTGTACTTCTCTTGCGGGATCGCCTCGGCCAGCGCCACGAATTTCTTGTGCATGTCGTCCATGTCCTGCAGCGATTGCGCCTTCATGTCGTAGCTCGGTGCCGTCTTGTCCGCGTACTGTGACGGCGCCGCGCTCTGCGCCCCAGCGCGTGTTACCAGACCGGTACAAAGCACTGCCAACGCCAATACAGAAAACAGGGCTTTCTTCATCGTGAGTCTCCTCTCAGACGAGCGAATTTCCATCGGTTCACGTTGCATCTCAGGTTTTGAGGCCGTTACGGCAGGATTCGGGGACTTAGACGCTGTGAAACCGGGAAATGTTGGGACGGGAACTGGCGTTTTACAAATATTTAAGGTCTTCCATTGCGTCAGACCGCCTACCAGGAGGTCCTCCGACGCGCTCGAAGTAAACTCCGGGCAAGCACCACAGACTCACCGCAATCACATTTGGGGCGAAAATCAGTGGCACAGGCTGGAGTTCGCCTGTGTGCCTTTGACTTTGCTAGCCATCGTCACGCCCATTCCGCCCCTCATCCGTCTGCTCCACATCCGGCAATTCCGCCACATCTCCGTGCGTCACGCCTTTGAGCTCCGCGCGAATCAATTCCGACGAAAACCCCGCCCCCAATAAATTCCGGTAGAGCGACGCCATTTTCTTCTGATCCACAGGGCCGCGAATGTGCGCCAGCTTCCGCCGGATCCGCTCCCGCACCAGCGCGCGCTCATCCTGATCCGCAAACACCGCTTCGAGCGCCGCGTCGATGTGCACGTCGGGCACGCCCTTCGTTCTCAATTCGCGCGCAATTCGAAACTTGCCCTGCCTCCGGATGCGCGCATGCTGCGCCGCATAGTTCTGCGCATATTTCGCATCATCCAGGTACGCCAGCTCGCGCAGCCGCGCAATCACCGGCGGCACCAGTTCCTTATTCTCGGCGCGCCCCTCCAGGTGCTTCTTCATCTCGTGTACCGAGTACGCGTGCCGCATCAGCGCCCGCTGCGCCGACATATACAGCTGCTCCGGCGTCACCAATTTCCGCGCAGGCCTCTTCATCGTCATCGTCCGAGCATAGTGCAACCGGCCGAATAAACAAAAGGCGCGCCAAAAATCAGCGCGCCTCTCAATCCTATCTTCCGTAGGTGCAGCGTTACTTTCTGTCGAACTCCGTCATCGCTCGCTCCATATCCTCGCGCGCCGTATCCGCAGAAGAACGAATACCCTGTACGCGCAGACGGAAGTCGTCCGGATTCGAAGCACGCGTCAAAGCCTCTTCCAGCGTGATCAGGTTGCGGCTGTAGAGTTCAAAGAGCGACTGGTCGAACGTCTGCATGCCGTACTGGCTGGTGCCGGCCGCAATTGCGTCGCGAATCATGCGCGTCTTGTCCGGGTTGATGATGCAATCGCGAATGTAGCCCGTGTTCACCATCACTTCCACGGCAGGCACGCGGCCTCCGCCATCGGTCTTGCGCACCAGGCGCTGGCTGATGACGGCTTTCAGAGTTCCCGCCAGCTGCAAGCGAATCTGTTTCTGTTCGGGCGGTGGGAACACAGCGATGATGCGCTGAATCGTTTCCGTCGCGTCCAAAGTGTGCAAGGTCGAAAGCACCAAGTGGCCCGTTTCCGCGGCGAGCAGCGCCGTTGAAATCGTCTCCAGGTCGCGCATTTCGCCGACCAGAATCACGTCCGGGTCCTGACGCAGGGCAGCGCGCAACGCCGTCGAAAACGACGCCGTATCCACTTCAATTTCCCGCTGGTTGATGAATCCCTTCTTGTCGCGATGCAGATATTCGATCGGGTCCTCAATCGTCATGATGTGTTCGGCGCGCAGCGAGTTCACGCGGTCGATCATGGCGGCGAGCGTTGTCGATTTACCGGAACCGGTGGTACCCGTGGTGAGAATCAGGCCGCGCTGCTCTTCGCAAATCGTGTTGATGATGCGCGGCAGCTCGAGTTCTTCGATCGTTCGGATCTTGGTGGGAATCACGCGCAGAACCATGCCGACGTTTCCGCGCTGTTGGAATACGTTCACACGGAAACGGCCCAGGCCCGCGACGCCGTAAGCCATGTCGAGTTCGGCGGTTTCTTTGAATTTCTGCTTCTGGCGGTTCGTCATCATGCTGAACGCCATCGACAGCATTTCTTCCGGCGTGATGCGGGGCACGTCGGTCTGGGCGCCCAGGTTGCCGTCCACGCGCAGATACGGGTGGTTGCCGACTTTCAGGTGCAAGTCGGACGCGCGGCTTTCGACGGCGCGGCGCAGGAGATCGTCAATATTGATTGCCATGGATTCCTCAGGTGCGGACTGCTTTCAAGCCAAGGTAGCACCCGGCGTAGAGGCTCAACAATCGCGATGGAAGGGGAGGGTGCTAAATGAGCCACCCTGTCCGAACGGGCAGGTAATGTAACTCACGTTCCAAATCGGGAAGGGTGCGCGCGCACTAAGGCGAGCGCACCGAGCTGTAACATAGACTGTCAGTCTGTGCGGCCCCGCCTCACTGCGGCCCCCGCTCAGCCAAATAAATCTTGTCGTACACCACCGCAGCCAGCACCGCGCCCAGAAGCGGCCCCACCCAATAAACTCCGTGATTCGTCCAGTGGTGCGTCGCCAGCGCCGGCCCAAACGTCCGCGCCGGATTAAACGACGCCCCCGTAAACGGCAGCGCAAATATCGAAGCCACCAGCAGCGCCAACCCAGCCGCGTAACCGTGCGTCCGGTGATGCTCCGCGCGCTCACCCACAGTCGTCGCGAAAAACACAAACACCACAATGAACGTCAGCGCACCCTCAAGCAACATCGCGTGCAGTCGCGTCAAATCTTGCGCGATATTCGGCGTCACCGCACCGAGAACCTCCGCGCGCCAATTCGCCTCCGGCAAAATCGCGAGCAACAGGTACGAAGCCGCGAGCGCACCCGCCAGTTGCGCCACCCAGTACAGCAGCGACTGCACCGTGCCGAGCCGCCTCGTCACCCAGAACCCCAGCGTCACCGCCGGATTCAGATGCGCCCCGGAAATGTGCCCCACGGCAACAATCATCACCGCATACATCAGCCCGTAAGCGAACGCGGTCCCTAGCAGCGTGAGCCCCGGCTGGTTAGCCACTCTCAAATACTGATCCGCCGCGATCGCACCAATCGCGGTGAACACCACCGCAAACGTCCCAATAAATTCCGCAAAAAGCTTCTGAGGCAAACTGTGCAAGATTTTCTCCGCCGCGATTCTACTGAATCACCTATACCCAGTCAAAGCAGGGCCTCCTACGATCTCCTCCGTACCCGCAGGCACCACCGAACCCGGCCCACAACCACATCCGCAGAGAAAGTAAGTGGCGCAGGCTGGAGTTCGCCTGTGTGCCGTGAATTTACCTTCGCCTCAGACGAGCGCAGCGAGCTGTAACATAGACTGTCAGTCTGTACCGGCCTCCGCCCCGCAAATCACTCCACCGTCCGCCGCCACCTCGCCATCGTGTCAGTACTCCTTCTCCAATTTCGTAACAATTAATCCACCTTACGTAACCCAGCCATCGTGAAACCGCGTTCGTTCACGAACGCCGCCCGCGCGCAGTGCTACTATTCCCCTGAACGGCGGAGCGCTCGAAGAATTGTTCGATCGTGCCTGTAGCTCGATTGAACTTCTCCGGGGTTACCCCAGGGGAACAAGGCAACTGGCAATTCGGCGCGTGAGCCTCACTGCGATGCCTCGCAGGAGTGCTCACGCCAGGTCAGACTCGTTCGAGCGCTTCGCCGCCACCGCCCCATGAATCCCTCGTCCATCAACGCGCTCGCCGCTGTTTTGCTCGCCGGTGAGCCATCCGTGGAAAAAATTTTGGAGCGCGCGAACCATTTCTTCGGCCGCGACTGGCGCTGGCTTCGGCCTCTCGCAAAACGGTACGTGAGAAAATTCACCACCGGCCCTCGTCCGCGCCAGAGAGATGTGATCAGTTTTCTAGCCGCTGACCGCGATTTCGCTGCCGCGCGGTTGCAGCACGCTGATCGCTTGACCGTCGCGCACTGGGTCGGCGAACAGCCCATCATGTGGCCCGCGATTTTGGCGTCGGTGTGGGGCTTGCCGCGGATCACGACCACGGGCGACCTGGCGTCGTGGGGCGGCCTTGCCGTCGCGGACCTAGAATGGCTCGCCGATCTGAAAGGATTTAGCCGGCGTACGGCGAACCAGCGCCTGCGCCACTATCACTACCGCATTACGGCAAAACGCTCCGGGGAATTCCGCCTCATTGAAGCACCCAAGCTGCGACTGAAATTGGTGCAGCGTAAAATTCTGGCGGAACTGCTCGATAAAATTCCACCGCACAACGCGGCGCACGGCTTCGTGAGAGGACGATCGATTCGGTCGTTCGCGGCGCCTCACTCGGGCCGTCGAGTGGTGCTGCGCATGGATGTACGCGATTTTTTCCCCTCGATCGGCAGCGCGCGCGTTCAGGCGCTGTTTCGCATGCTTGGTTATCCAGAACCGGTAGCGGACCTGCTCGGCGGCTTGTGCACCACGATCACGCCGCGAAGCATTTGGCCACACGGCGCAAACGCGGCCGAGCGCGAACGCATGATCCAGCTTCAACGCTTCTACGACCGGCCGCATTTGCCCCAGGGCGCGCCGACATCGCCCGCATTGGGAAATATCTGCTTCTTTCGCGCCGACTCCCGCCTAGCCGGTCTTGCGAAATCCGCAGGCGCCACCTACACGCGCTACGCCGACGATCTAGCTTTCTCCGGCAGCGTCTTGTTCGAACGCAGCGTCGATCGCTTCGCCACACGCGCGGCAGCAATTTTGCTCGAAGAAGGCTTCGCGCCGAATTTCCGCAAGACGCGCGTAATGCGCAAGGGCGTTCGCCAACGCCTAGCCGGACTCTCCATCAACACCAAGCCCAACGTAATCCGCGCCGACTACGACCGCCTCAAAGCCACGCTAACAAACTGCGCTCGCCACGGCTCCGCTTCACAGAATCGCGACCGCCGCTCCGATTTCCAGTCGCACCTGCGCGGCCGCATCGCCTTCGTCGCATCAGTCAACGCCGAGAAGGGAAGCAAGCTCCTCGCAATTTTCACTCGCATCGTTTGGTAAGCGGAAGCGGCAATGGGTGCGCGCCCAGTCGAAAGTTAGCGAGCTTGTGGCGGAGTGTTAAGTGCGGGCGACATGGCTCAATCCGGGACCAACTGAGAGTTGGTCCCGCTGAGACTCGAAAGTCTAAGCTACATCGCGCTACGCGCGACCAGGACCGGCACAGACTGAGAGGCATGTTACAGCTTGCTGCGCTCGCCTGAGGCACACCCCGCTGAGAGCGGGGTGCAGACAGTCCCGCAGCAGAATTGTTAGCGGGTGCCGGCGGCGACCGGCGTGTTTACGTTGGAAAGCCAGTTGTGCCGGTCGGCTTTGCGTCCCTCGACCAGCGCGAAAAATTCGTCCTGGATTTTCTCGGTGATGGGGCCACGCTCGCCCGCGCCGATCTTGATGCGATCGACGGACCGGATCGGCGTAATCTCCACCGCCGTGCCGCAGAAGAAAACCTCATCCGCGATGTAAATCATTTCGCGCGGAATCACCTGCTCGGCCACAGGAATCCCGAGGTCGCGTGCAATCGTCATCACGGTGTGGCGCGTGATCCCCGGCAACGCCGAGTTCGACAGCGGCGGCGTGATCAACGTGCCGTCCACCACCAGAAAAATATTTTCGCCCGAGCCTTCGCTCACTTGCCCATTCGAATCGAGCGCAATGCCTTCCACGTACCCATTCGCGCGCGCTTCCATTCGAATCAGCTGCGAGTTCATGTAGTTCGCCGCGGCCTTGGCCATCTGCGGCAGCGTGTTCGGCGCCGGCCGGTTCCACGAACTCACGCACACATCCACGCCAATCTTGTGGCCGTCCTCACCGAGGTATTTGCCCCACGGGTGGCACGCCATGTACACCTCGATCGGACATCCGTGCGGGTCCACGCCCGCCTCGCCGTAGCCGCGCAAAATCACCGGCCGCGTGTAGCCCGACGGCAGCTTGTTCACGCGAATCAATTCGAGGTTCGCCTCGCACAGCTGATCCACAGTGAACGGGCTCTCGATGCGATAGATGTAAGCGGAGTTGCGCAGACGCTGCATGTGATCGCGCAGGCGGAAAATCGCGGGGCCTTGCGGCGTCTCGTAACAGCGAATGCCCTCGAACACAGCGGAGCCGTAGCTCACTACGTGCGACAGCACGTGAATCTTCGCATCGTCCCAGTTGATGAACTTGCCGTTGTGCCAGATCTTCTCGGTCTTCGGAAAAGGCATGCTGGACTCCGTGTGCCGCGCGATTTTTGCGTGCGGCGGTTAATGCGTGCGACTGCTAGTAAAAGTTGCGCCGCATTTGCAGGTTAAAGAAGGCGCCGTAGGCTGTCAATCGTACCAATGCGGCTGTGCGTCGTGCGCGCCGATACCATATTGTCTTCGATTCGTTAAACGAATGCGCGCCATCAACGAGACGGTCGCGCGCCGAGGCCGCGCTAACGTTCAGCGCCCCTTAGCCTGCTCACCGCGCAGCACCATACACGTTGAACTCGCGCGCGCCACTGACTCGCCCTTCGAATTCGTCACGTCGCATTCCACCATCCCAACCGTCCGACCACGCTTCACCACTTTGCCCACCGCGCGCAGCTTGTCTTTCCACACCGGCCGCAGAAAATTAATCTTCAGCTCGAGCGTGGTAAACGATTCGTCTTCTTCGAGCGTCGATGCGAACGCGACGCCCATCGCCGCATCCGCCACATCGCACAGGACTCCTCCGTGCAGCGTGCCCATCGGATTGGTGTGCCTCTCGTCCGCTTGAAACGCGAACTCCGCCTGGCCTTCCTCGGCGGCAGTAATCTCGAACCCAATCAAAGTCCCGACCGGAGCGAAGGGCACGTAGTCCGAGATTGAGGCCTGAATCCATTTCAACTGTTTCGCCACAACGCCCTCCACGCGGCTGCGCTTTAATGATCGTCGCTCGCTGCATCCGCCGCCCGCGGCACCGAAAATCCACTGATCCGGCTCCAGGCGCTGGTCTTCCAGTTATCCATCACCACCTGATCTACGATCCACGGCGGCACCGGCGTGAAAAGATGCCGCGAGAGCGCTTCTAGAAACGGCTCGTACAGGTCGCGCAGCTGCTTCAATTTTTTGTTCGTCTCGTCGTCGTGCCGCAGTTCGTATCCCGCTTCTTTCATCGCGGCCCGCAGTCGCGCGTACTCCGCTTCCGGCAGCCGGTCTTTTTCGGGGCTTACCGGCCTCGCGTAAAACACCTGCGACAAATCCACCAGCGTGTGCCGGCACATTGCAAACGTCAGCCGCGCTTGCCGCGAGCAGGCATTGTCGCCGGTCGCGATCAGCAGCGCCGTCGCATCCAGAATTGTTGTGAGCGCGGCGATCCACGATTCGTTGCTGTGCTGCGAACGGAAATAACTCACCACCGGATACGAGATGTGGCTCTCGAGCAGCTCCGCTGACCAGCGTTCCCAATCCACAAAAAGCTGGCGCAGCGCTTCCATCCCGTGCGGGCCGTTGTGTCGCCGCAGCAATTCCGCCGCGGTGGGCGGCGATCCCGCGCGCGCATCGAGCAGCACGATGCTCACTTCGCGCCGCGAAAACGCCGAATAGATCACCGGGAGATAGCTGATCACCAACGCCAAAAATCCGAGTCCGAGGCCGCTCTCAAAAACCGTCAGCACGCGTTCGATGGGAGTGTGCGGCGTCACGTCGCCGATCCCCAGCGTGAAGAGCGTCGTACCGCTCAGGTAAAAACACATCGCCAGGCTTGGCCGCGTCGGATCGTGCGCTTCGTTGCCGTAGTAGAGGAGTGCAAATCCCACCAGCAGGCTTGCGCCCCACAGCGCAAAGAGCACCAGCAGCGAGAGCGGCCCGTAAAAACTGAGAAACGTCTCGCGCTGCCGGGTGCCCTTGATCTGCCGCGCGATCCACTTCCACGGCTGCCATGTGCAAACGTAATATAGGCGCGTCAGCCGGAACCACCGCGTCACTCGACGCGGCAGCACCACCGTCTCAAACGCTTCGAGCAGCACCAGCAGAATGATCGCGAGGCCGAGGTAGGCGATCGGCTGCATTAAGACTCCAAGGTCGTCGAAAGCGAAATTTCCGCCTTCAGCAAACGCGACACCGGACAATTCGCCTTCGCGCTCGCCGCCGCCGCGTCGAACGCTTCCTTCGAAAGTCCGGGGATTTTCGCGGTCACGTCGAGGTGGATTTTCGAAATCGTCCACGAGCCGGTCAGGTTTTCCAGCGTCACCGTCGCCTTCGTCGCCAGCTTTTCCGGCACCTGTTGAATCGTGCCCAGCTGCGCCGCCAGCGCCATTGTGAAACACCCTGCGTGCGCCGCGCCGATCAGTTCCTCGGGGTTCGTGCCCTTCGCGTTCTCAAATCGCGTCAAAAACGAGTACGGCGCGTCGTGCAGAACTTCGCTCTGCGTCGAAATCGTACCCTTGCCTTCTTTCAGCGATCCGTTCCAGACCGCCGAGGATGTGCGTTCCATGGGTTCTCCCAATGAAATGAGATTGCGAGATGGTAAGACGCGGAGAATTGGATGTAAACAGCGGCCGCCGCGACTTAGCGAATTTCAAATGGCGTACGGCTAGCGGTGCATGCCGCCGGTGTCTTGTGCTTTGTCCAGCGAGTCCATCGCGTCGTGCACGCGCTGCAGCATCGCGCCGTTCTTGTATTCGTACACGCCGAAAACGAAGAAGGGAATCATGGCCGCCAGCACCCACACCTTCGCGCGCGGCGGGAATTTTTCTTCCGGCTCCCACCGGAAGATGCGGCGCGAGATTTCGAACGACACGATTAGGCCGATCGCCAGAGCGGTAACCACGGTCGCCAACTCCGGCGGCGTCACTCGGTTCGTCGTCGCGCTCTGGAATCCCGTCGCTAGATACGTCGCTGGTGAAAACATCGTCAGGCGTTGGATCCATTCCGGAAACACAGTCAGTGGAATCGTCGCTCCGGAAAGGAAAAGAAAAACCATCCAGACCAACTGGTTGATGATCTGGGTTTCCTGCATCGTGTTCGTCACGCTCGCCACGATCAATCCGATCGCCGAAAAAGTGGACGAGCCAATGAATACCAGCAACAGAATCACGGGGATGTTGCCCCATTGCGTCATGTGGAACAGATATTTCGCCACAGCCATTTCGATAAACACGAACGGCACAACGAGCAAAAAATTCGCCAAGATGCTCGACGCCAGAATCGGCCCCGCGCCCACCGGCGCCAGGCGGAATCGCCGCAGAATTCCTTGTTCGCGAAACGTCACCAGCTGCACGCTCAGTCCCCAGAATCCGCCCATCACCGTCAGGGTCAAAATTCCGCCCAGAATGTAGCTGATTTTTTCCGGCGAGCCTTTGCCCCACAGCATCACAAACAGAAAAAGAAAAATCATCGGCATCAGCAAGCTGAAGAACAAAAACATCTTGTTGCGCATCGCGAGCCGGATGCGGATCTTCGTCATCGACAGTGTATTGGTGATCGCGTTCGCGGCCATCGCTATTCCCTCAGCCTTCGCCCGGTCAGCTCGATAAAAACGTCTTCGAGCGACGGCGAGTACATTTCCATTCCTTGCAGTTCGTTGTTTTCCGCTTCTAGGTATTTCACCAGCGCCACAATCGCCTGCGGCGCCCGCGAAGCGTAGATCGCGTAATTTTCTCCCACCACCCGCACATCGGACACGCCTTCGAGCCCTTTCAGCACGCCCTCAGCCACCGGCTTTGCGAGCCGCACTTCCAGCCGTGTCGTGCCGGCGGACGCCTGCTTCAGTTCCCGCGGCGTACCCATCTTAATGATCTTGCCGTGATCGACGATCGCCACCCGGTCGCACAGCTTTTCCGCTTCTTCGATGTAATGCGTCGTCAGCAGCACGGTCTTTTTGTCGCGCCGCAGCTCTTCAATGATTCCGTAGATCTCGCGCCGCACCTGCGGGTCCAGCCCCGCCGTCGGCTCATCCAGGAAAACCACCTTCGGGTTATTCACCAGCGCCATGGCCAGCGCGAGCCGCTGCTTCTGTCCTCCCGAAAGTTCCTTGTAGAAAGCGTTTTTCTTTTCGGTGAGTTGGAAGCGCTCCAACAGGGCAGTCGTGTCCGTGTGTTCGCTGTAAAAATCCGCGAAAAGGTCCAGAGCTTCCTTCACCTGGATTTTTTCCGGCAGCGCCGTCGATTGCAGCACCGCCCCGATCTGCTTCTTGAACGCGTTCCCCGCGCTCTGCGGATTCAGCCCGCAAACGCTCACGCGCCCGCTGTCCGCCGTACGCATCCCCTCCAAAATCTCCACCGTGCTGGTCTTGCCGGCACCGTTCGGCCCCAATAGGCCAAACACCTCGCCCTCATCCATGCGGAACGTCAGCCCCCGGACGGCTTCCACCGCCCCGTAGCTCTTCACCAGATCCTGCACCTCA
>JABDGF010000025.1 GCA_013286165.1 Acidobacteriota bacterium
GCGTGATACTCGGGGCCATAATTTTGGCGATGCTTGCAGGCGCTGAGTGCGCGCGAGCGCAGGCGGGTGCGGCGGGCAGCAATGGCGCTGCGTTTCCCAAGGCGTACGCAATGCTTTCGGCGCAGGCGCAGAAAGAAAAGGCCGCGGGCGATCCTGGCGGGCGCGCGCTACAGAATGCGGCGTCAACTTTATACGCGCTGAATGCGCTGTTGATTCAAGCGCCTCCGAATTACGGAGCTCCGTGGGCGGACAAGAACCTCACCGATGCGCGAGAGCATTCGTTGCGGCTGTGCGTGACCCTTTTCAACAAACAGCTGATTTTCGTTTACCGGAGAGATCCGAAGGGCGCGCCGGCGGTGGTGGAGGCGGTGCGGTTGATCGCCGGCGAGAACGGCGTGGCGCTGCTGAAGGACTCCGATTTTCTTACGGGCACGACGCCGGCGGGGCAGGTGGCGTACATGAGTTCGAGCAAAGTCGCAGCGGGGGAATTCGAGAAGGCGATCTGGGTGGCGACGAAGGACGGCGGGCTGGCTGGGCCGATCGCGACCGCACCACCGCGGAGGCCGAATCCAAACGCAGCGGCGAATGCGCAGAAGCCGGAGTGGCAAGCGGTGCCTGAATTTACCGCGGTGTACAAGTCGATCCAGCAACTGGGGCCGGACACGGCGGGGAGTTTCTTGGCGTGGACGGCGATCGCGAGCGAGGATCAGGAAAATGGGCTGCCCGGCGAAAGGAACGATCACATCGGGACGGGTACACTCGTGTTTTGGTGGAGGCCCACGATCGATGAGGTGAACAGCGTGTTTCGCACGCAGCTGAGATTTGCGCTCGTGCAGATGCAAAGCGCGCGGGCAGGTTCGGGAGATGCGTGGCTGAAGCAGCTCTACGGACCCAATAATATGGAGGAGTCGGCGAAGGCGATCACGGCGCTTGATGGCGTGGGATCGCTGAGCGATCTCGGAGCAAACCGGCCAAACGCGGCAGGTAATTTTCATACGCTTGCGAACCGGCTGAACGATCTCATGACAAAGGTGCAGTACAAGGCTGGAGCGTTTTATACGACGGGTTGAGTAGAGCGAGTTGAATTAGAAAAGGCCGGGCTGACGGCGGGGTTCTTCGAGCTGGAAATGTTTGTACGCGAGGCCGGTGGCGACGCGGCCGCGCGGGGTGCGATCGAGAAGGCCGAGCTGCATGAGGTACGGCTCGTAGATTTCTTCGATGGCGTCTTCCTCTTCGCTGAGCGAGGCGGCGAGAGTATTGAGGCCGACGGGGCCGCCGCCATATTTTTGGATGATGGCGAGCATGAGGTTGCGGTCGGTTTCGTCGAGGCCGTGCTCGTCGATGCCGAGCATAGAGAGCGCGTCGCGGGCGACGCCGAGATCGATCACACCCTTGGCGCGCACTTGCGCAAAATCGCGGACGCGGCGGAGCAGACGATTTGCGACGCGCGGTGTACCGCGGCTGCGGCGGGCGATTTCGAAGGCGCCGTCTTCATCCATTTTGATGTCGAGAATTTTCGCGGAGCGGTGGACGATGCGGAGCAAATCCTCGGGCGTGTAGAACTCGAGGCGATGCACGATGCCGAAGCGCGAGCGCAGCGGCGCCATGATGAGTCCGGCGCGCGTGGTGGCGCCGATGAGCGTGAATTTATTCAGCTGATAGGGATGGACGCGGGCGCCGGGACCCTGTCCGATGATGAGGTCGACGCGAAAATCTTCCATCGCGGGATAGAGAATTTCTTCCATGGCGGGCTGGAGGCGGTGAATTTCGTCGAGGAAGAAAAAGTCGCGCGCGTCGAGGGACGTGAGCACGGCGGTGAGGTCGCCCTTTTTTTCGAGGAGCGGGCCGGCGCTGACTTTGATGGCCGAGCCCATTTCGTTGGCGAGGATTTGGGCGAGAGTGGTTTTGCCGAGACCCGGCGGTCCGTAGAGCAGCACGTGATCGAGTGCTTCGTTGCGGCTGCGCGCGGCTTCGACCGCGATTTGCAAATTTTCTTTCACGCGATTTTGGCCGATGTAGTCGGAGAGGCGCTGCGGCCGAATGCTCGCTTCGATACGCGAGTCGTCGTCGGGGAGCGCGCGGCCGGACAGGATGCGGTCGTGAGGTTCAGTCATTTTCGCGTGGGATGGAGAGGAGCCGCTCATTTCGCGCGAGCCGCCTTCTGCATGTTGGCGCCGCCCAGAATTTGCAGCGACGCGCGAAGCAGAGTTTCAAAATCATTGTTCTCCGGGCGGCGCGACTTCACGATCGCGCTTTCCACTTCCTTTTCATCGTAACCCAAATTGATGAGCGCGGACGAGACGTCCGATTCAAGCTGCGATTTTGTGGCGGGCTTGCCAGCTTCGGGCACGTCCACGGCGGCGAGCTTGTCGCGAAGCTCGACGACGATGCGCTCTGCGGTTTTGCGTCCCACGCCGGGAATCTTCACCAGCTGCGCGAGATCACCTTTGCGGATCGCAGGGATCAGGTCGTCAAGGCCCATGCCGGAAAGAATTTTCAGCGCGAGCGAAGGGCCTACGCCGGAAGCGGAAATGAGCAATTCGAAACAGTATTTTTCGCGAGCGGAGAGGAATCCGTAAAGAGTGAGTGCGTCTTCGCGAACGTGCGTGTGAATGATCAGAGATGATTCGGCGTGCAGCGGTCCCAGGCTGGTGAAGGTTGAAAGCGGAATTTGGACGAGATAACCCACACCGCCAACTTCGAGGAGAACCTGATTCGGGCGCTTTTCGATGAGTTTGCCGCGGAGCGAACCAATCATGAGAAGAGATTATTGATGAGTGTTACGAGAGTGTCAACGAAGCGGCAGAAATGTAACGCAAAAATGCGAAACAATTTTGAAGGTGCGTGCGTATCTGAATGTGCAGCAAAAATGAGAAGAAATGAAGAAATGCTATGAAATTCCGGAGAGAAAAAGTGTTCGATTTCGAGCGGACAGTACGCGAACAGTGTCCGTTTTTGATGCGGAGTGGCGGCGAATGAACAGAAAAAAATATTTTCATAAAAAGTAAACACCGTTTGCTGCCGATGGAGTTAGAGCCGCGTCTAAGGACTTCAAGAAGAGTTTCTAACAGGGCGTTTCAATTAAAGGAGAATGCAAAATGTCACGTGGTGTGAAGCAGATGATGTCAGTGGTGGCGGTACTGATGCTGTGCATGACAATGGCGGCGGGAATCGCGGCAGCGAAAGGTACGAAGCCCGTCGTCGCGACAACCATGAGCCTCTACAATTCGGCGTTCATCCTGGGACACGAATTGAAGGCCGGCGATTATGAAGTGTCGGCAACGGACACGATGCTGACCATCTCGCAGAACCGCAAGACGATCGTGGAAGCGCCGATCAGCTGGAAGAGCGAAACGGGCAAGTCGCAGTTCTCGACGTTTGTGACGGACGGGAACAAAGTGACTGAGCTGCATTTCAGCGGAAAGACGCAGTACGCCGTGGTCGCGAACTAGTGCGGGTGCGACAATTCGGATGGCGGGCCGGTTTGCAGACTGCAGACCGTGTCCGCCATTTTTTTTGCGCTTGGGCGCGTCGCGGGGATGAGTACGCTGCTTTCTAGTGTGAACACACGCGGGACAATTTGTTTGCTCGCCTTTCGCCCGCGTGGTATTTCTGAGTGTGCCGATGCAAGCCGCTAATCACATTCGAGTGCAAGAATTCGGGTTCGCCGAACTGTGCGGCAACGTGTGTACCGATGCGTGCGTGGGCGCGCCTGTCCACGCGATGCGCGTAATTCCCGCGATTGGTATTCGAATTATTCGAATTAGCAAGCATCCAGGGAGCGGATGACGGCGGGCGAGATTCAAAAAGCGAAAGAGACCCGAGGCCGTTGTCCCAGAGAGGGAGAACGGCCTTTTTTGTTTTTGGCAGGGGATCGAGTACGCGGCGACGGACAAATCCGGGCAGCAAAGGAAGAGCGATGGTGACGCTTCAAAAGATTAAGGATGCCGAGCAGCGGATACGGAGCGCGATTTACGACTCGCCGTTCATGCGGTCTGAAACGTTTTCGCAGCGCACGGGAAATTCGATTTTCCTGAAGCTCGAGAACTTGCAGATGACGGGCTCGTTCAAAGAGCGCGGGGCGCTGAACAAGATCCTGCTGTTAACGGATGATGAAAAGCGGCGCGGCGTGATTGCGGCGTCGGCGGGAAATCACGCGCAGGCGGTGGCGTACCACGCGACGAAGCGCGGGATCGCGGCAAAGATCTGCATGCCGCTGGCGACGCCGCTAGTGAAAGTGTCTGCGACGAGAGAGTACGGCGCGGAAGTGATTCTGGTGGGCGCGAACTACGACGAAGCGTGCGATGAGGCGCTGCGGATTCGCGAGGTGGAGAACCGGACGTTCATTCACCCGTTTGACGATCACGATGTGGTCGCGGGGCAAGGAACGATTGGGCTCGAGATGCTGGCGGCGGTCGGAGATTTGGATGCCGTAGTGATTCCGGTTGGTGGCGGCGGATTGATTGGCGGCGTGGCGTGCGTGGTGAAGGAAACGAAACCGAAGATGCGCGTGATCGGCGTGCAGACGACGAAGCTGCCGTCGATGCAAGCGGCGGTGAAGGCTGGAAAGCAGGTGACGTTGCCGGCGGCGAAAACGATTGCGGACGGCATCGCGGTGCGGTCGCCTGGCGTACACACGCTTCCGCTGGTGCAGAAGTATGTGGATGAAATTGTGACCGTAGACGAAGAAGAAATTGCGAACGCGATTCTGACGCTGCTGGAAAAAGAGAAGACGCTCACTGAGGGAGCGGGCGCGGTGGCGGTGGCGGCGGTGCTGAACGGGAAGACTGGGGATCGCGGGAAGCGGCTGGGCGTCGTGGTGTCCGCCGGAAATATTGATGTGACGCTGCTGTCGCGGATTATCGAGCGCGGTTTGGTGAAGGATGGACGACTGGTGAGATTGCGGATTCATTTGCCGGATTATCCGGGGGCGCTGGTGAGGCTCTCGACAGCGATTGCGGAGCAGAAGGTGAATATTGTGGAGACGGCTTTCAACAGATCGCTCTATGGAGTGGAGCTGGGGGATACGGCGATTGATATCACGATGGAGGCGCGTGGGTTTGAGCATATTGCGGAACTCGAGAAAGCTCTCGATGGGCATGGGTATGTGCATGAGCGGGTGGAGTGAACGAAGCTAGACAAAATCAAAAGCGTGGAACATTTCACGGAGAAAGACGAGAAAGGCTTTGAGGGCACGGAGAATTCTTTTGGGAGATGAATCGGGATCGTATGGCGGGCGTTTTTTTTGGAAGGTGCTTGGGATTAGAAACAAATTCAAAAGCACACAGGCGAACTCCAGCCTGGGTCACAGACTGGCATCCCTAATGCGATTGTGGCAAGAAGTTGGAGTGGTGCCTGGAGTGGAGCTGGCTGAACCCGGACCAGCTTAGACATGCGCTGCGCGCACTTTAGAAGCGGCACCGACTGACAGTCTATGTTACATCGCGCTGCGCGCGACTAAGGCACACCCCGGTGAGAGCGGGATGCAGACAGGCTGAGAGCCTGTCCCACTGCGCTCGATTAAGGCACACACTCATGATGACGATTGGGCATTCGACGCTGGGTATTGAGGTGTTTGTGGGGGCGTTGCGCGAGAACGGAGTCGCGATGCTGGTGGACGTGAGGAGATTTCCTGGGTCGCGGAGGCATCCCCAATTTGGGCAGGAAGCGCTGTTTGCTTCGTTGGCGGAGGCGGGGATTCGTGCGGTGTGGCGCGAGGGGTTGGGAGGACGGCGGGCGGCGCGGAAGGACAGCGTGAATCTTGGGTGGAAGAACTCGAGCTTTAGAGGTTATGCGGATTACATGCAGACGGCGGAATTTGCGCGGGAGATGGATTGGTTGATGGCGGTGCCGCAGCTCGAAGCTACGGTGGTGATGTGTGCGGAGGCGGTGCCTTGGAGATGCCATCGATCGTTGATTGCGGATGCTGTGATTGCGAGGGGCGGACACGTGGAGGATATTTTTGTTGGGGGGAATGGGACGACGACAACGAAGGTGCGGGAGATGACGTCGTTTGCGCGGATTAGGGATGGGAGGGTTTGGTATCCGGCGCAGACGGGTGAGGGGAATTTGTTTGAGTGAATGGTGTGGGTGAGGGAGAAAGCGGGGAGAGATCCTTCGGCCGATGAATCGGCCTCTGGATGACGTCAAAGGCTAGGTAAAAGCAGAAACAAAGGCACACAGGCGAACTCCAGCCTGTGCCACAGACTGGCTCCACTATAGTGTGCGTGGCAAGAAGTCGGAGTGGTACCTGGAGTGGACATGGCCCAACCCGGGACCAACTGAGAGTTGGTCCCACCCAGACTCGAAAGTCTAAGCTACATCGCGCTGCGCGCGACTAAGGCTAGTGAAGGGCGCGGTCTTTTTTGATGGATTCGTCGATTAGGGATTCTAGTTCGCGGCGAGTCAGGGTGATGCGTTCTGTGTCGCTGCTGTCGCTGGTTAGGGGTGCGCCCGGCTGCGGGACGGATGGAGATTGCAGGCCGTAACGGGCGCGGGCGGCGAAGAGGCGTTCTACGTCGCCACCGGACAAAAGAACTTGCTTGCCTAGCATTTCGGTGACTAGCGCTACGCGAGCGAAATGTTCGGTGGTCTCCATGCGGAAATACGAGGTCATCAAGTCCGCGCCGAAGGTGACGACGCCGTGATTCGCGAGAAGGATGGCGTCGTAGCTTTGCACGAGAGGCTCGATCGAGCCGGCGAGTTCGCTGGTGCCGGGCATTCCGTAGGGAGCAACGGGAACTGAGCCGAGCGCGATGACGAGTTCGCAGAGCAGCGCTTTATTGAGCGGCATGCCGGCCGCGGCATAACCGGTGGCGGTGGGCGGATGCGCGTGGCAGACAGCGTTCACTTCTGGACGTCGCGCGTAAATGAGCAAATGCATGGCGAGTTCCGAAGAAGGATTGCGCCGGCCTGCTACTTTTTTCCCATCGAGATCAGTGATGACGAGATCTTCGGTGGTGAGCATGCCTTTGCACATGCCCGTGGGAGTGGTGAGAATGTGGCGCGGATCGAGCCGCACCGAAACGTTGCCGTCACAAGCGGCAACGTAGCCGCGATCGTGCATCATGCGGCCTACGGCGCAAATATCGCGCCGGTGATCTTCTTCCGACTTCAGCGCACCGGGGTAGATCGAATCAGGACTCACGTTCCCTCCTCGATAATGCGCCGGGTTGTACTTCGCGTCAGGCGTAGATGCCGCGAAGCTTAAGAGCACGAGCAACGCGATCGATGGCCATGATGTAAGCGGCGATGCGATTGTTCACGCCGTGGGACTCGGCGTAACGAACAACCTGATCGAAGCTCTGATCCATCACGTCCTGCAAGCGCTCATTCACTTCACTCTCGCGCCAGAAGAAACCCTGGCGGTCCTGCACCCACTCGAAGTAACTCACGGTCACGCCGCCCGCGTTGCCGAGAATATCGGGGATAACGAAAATTCCCTTGTTCTCGATAATCGGGTCGGCATGTGAGGTTACAGGACCATTGGCTCCTTCGCAAAGAATTTTGCAATCGACGCGGCTGGCATTTTCGGTAGTGATCTGGTTCTCGGTGGCCGCGGGAATCAGGATGTCGGTGGGATGGAAAAGCACATCCTTGGAAGATTGCTTGTCGCCGCCACCGGGGAAGTCGTGAAGTTTTTTCCCCTGCGTGTAAACCCAGTCGATAACTTTCGGAACGTCGAAACCTTTGTCGTTGTAGAGGCCGCCGTGAATATCCGCGAGGCCGATAATTTTGTAGCCGGCCTTGTGCATGAGGATCGCGGCTTGCGAGCCGACGTTGCCGAAACCCTGAATGATCACGCGGCAACCGTCTTTTTTCATTTTCAATTTGGCGAGAGCGTTGTCGCAGCACATCATCACGCCGCGGCCAGTGGCTTCCTTGCGGCCAAGCGAACCGCCGAGTTCGAGAGGCTTGCCGGTGACGACGGCGGTGGTGGCCTGGCGCACGTGCATGGAATAGGTGTCCATGACCCACGCCATGGTCTGATCGTTGGTGCCTATGTCCGGCGCGGGGACATCTCGCTCCGGGCCGAACCAGTCGCTGAGTTCGCCGGTGTAGCGGCGAGTGATGCGTTCGAGTTCGGTCTTCGAAAGTTTCGAAGGATCGCAGATGACGCCGCCCTTGGCGCCGCCGAAGGGAATGTTGACGACGGCGCATTTCCAGGTCATCCACGCGGCGAGGGCGCGGACTTCATCGATCGAGACATCTGGCGCGAATCGGATACCGCCTTTGCCGGGGCCGCGGACGGAAGAGTGCAGGACGCGGTAGCCGATGAAGACTTCGAGGCGGCCGTCGTCCATTGCGACCGGGAGATAGACGGTGATTTCCTTGCTGGGATATTTCAGATAGCGATAGACGCCATCCTCGAGGCTCATTTTCTGCGCGGCGTATTCGAAGCGCGCTTCGGCCGACTTATAAACGTTCAGTTCTTCCTGTGAAACCGCACACATACCGATCCTCCTGGGAATAGCGAGAGCAAAAAATATTGAGAAATTTAACTTGTGGGCGCCGACGGGCAGCCCCGACACGCTGCGGTCCAATTTGGGCAGCGCCGCTCAGTGTATGACTGCGGGGAAGGAGGCGCAAGAATCGGATTTCCAGGATTGCGTGATGCGGAACAGACCAATGTGGCTTGCGATGGCATTACTTTAGAAATCGGCTACTGCGCGTGGCGCTTGACGAATTCTTCGAGGAGCAGGCGGGTGAGTTTGTTCTGATCGTGGCGGACGACGCGATGGTAGCGGGCTAGATCGCCTGTGACGTAACGGATGCCCATGCGTTTCAATTCGGCGGCGGAGGATTGGACGGGCTCGGCGCCTTCGGCTTTGTAGCGGCGAAGGATTTTCGCGGGGATCACTTTTCGATTGATAACGACGAAATCGAAGAGGCCTTTGCGGGAGTGTTCGTAGATGGCGTTGACGTGATCGGCGACGGAGTAGTGCTGGGTTTCACCGGGCTGCGTCATGAGGTTGGCGATGTACACGCAGGTGGCGCGGGATTTGTGGATGGCTTCGGTGACGCCGGGGACGAGGAGGTTGGGGATGATGCTGGTGTAGAGCGAGCCGGGGCCGATGAGGATCAGGTCCGAACGGCGGATGGCGGCGAGAGTTTCGGGGAGCGGCTTCACGCGCGGCGGAACGAGGCAGACGCGGACGATGCGCTGGCGGGAGCGGGAGATATTGGTTTCACCTTTGACGATAGCGCCGTTTTCGAGTTCGGCTTCGAGAGTGACATTCTGAGCGGTGGCCGGGTAGATTCGACCGCGGATGGCGAGGACGCGCGAAGAGACGCGGACGGCTTCGGCGAAATCACCGGTGACGTTGGTGAGCGCGGTGACGAAGAGATTGCCGAAGCTGTGGCCGGCGAGGCCGCGGCCGGCGGGAAAGCGATATTGGAAAAGTTTGCTGAGCAGGTGCTCGTCTTTCGAGAGCGCGACCATGCAGTTGCGAATGTCGCCTGGGGGAAGAACGCTGTATTCGCGGCGGAGGCGGCCGGAGCTGCCGCCGTCGTCGGTGACGGCGACGATCGCGACGAGATCGGCGATGGGGCGGAGCTGCGATTTTTTTGGGGGCTTCTCTCCGGGGCGCGGATTGGCGCGAAATTCGACGAAATCTTTCAGGCCGCGCAGGACGGTGGAAAGTCCGGTGCCGCCGCCGAGAGCGACGATGCGGACGGGACGTTTACGAAGATTGGATGCGGCGCGCGCGGGGCGCTTGGAGGTGGATTTCATGAGAAGGCCGCGCGAGTCGGCGGAGTGGCGCGCGCAGCGAGCGACCTTTCGTAAAGAAAATCAGCCCAGCGAGCCTTCGCGCTCCGGGTAGAGCAGTTCGGTGAATCGCGGGTCTTCCTGCAGGAACGCGAAGTCCTCGTCGTTGCGCGCGTGGTAACGATTCTCGGGGCGGAGCTGAATTGCGATGCGGAGATTCTGCATGGCGGAATCGGCTTCACCGGTGAGGCAATCGAGAGCGGCCATGGCGTACACGATGTGGTCGGCCTTCGGCGCGGCTTTGTGGGCGCGGTCGAGATGTTCGCGAGCTTCGTCCCAGCGGCCGAGATTCATCAGGGCGACGCCCTGAGTGTAGTGGTCCTCGGCGGTTTTCACCGTGGGAACGGGCGAGCGAGAGGCGCGCTGATCGCAAATGCGGATGTGCATCATGGCGCGATCGTGAAGTTCTTTGACCGGGCCCTCGAGTACCTTCTCGAGAGAGAGCTTGGCCTTGGGGAACTTCTGCTGCTGAAACAGCTTGAGGCCCTCTTCATAGGCCTTCAGCTGGGCTTGCTTGGCCGGGGCGTCTAGATCAGGCACCGTGACCGGTGCCTTAGCCTTCAAGGCCTTTTTTTTCACTAATTTGTGGGGGGCCGAGGACTTCGAAGTGTGGCTGGCGCGACGCTTCACGTGTTCGCTCCGCTTAAAAATGCTAGGGGAACATAGCAGAGGTAAAGGGGCGCGTCAATGCGGGGGGTTCGTGACAGGAACACCGCTCGGCGAGACCGAGAGCCGGGAATGGGTGCGGTGGACGACAAAGGCTGCCCGGTCCGGCCCTGCGGGCGAGACCGGCCGTTACAGTAAAGCCGGGCGTAGTGACGGCGTAGTGGAATTTCACCGTAAACGATACGGTTATCAGTTGAGAAAGCGGGGCGAAGGGGGCGCGTTGGAGGGTGGTACTGGCTATGCTATAAAGAACGAGCTACCTAATCTGAGGAAATTGTGCCGTTTATAAACTTTCCCGCTCGCGAGATAAACTGCAAGCTCGTCTATTACGGTCCCGGCCTTGGCGGGAAGACGGCCAACCTGCAGTGGATCTACGAACATACCGGGGCGAATCAAAAGGGAAAGATGGTTTCGCTGGCCACGGAAACCGACCGGACGCTATTTTTCGATTTCCTGCCGCTTGATCTCGGTACCGTGCGTGGGTTCAAGACACGTTTCCACTTATATACGGTTCCTGGACAGGTGTTTTATGAGGCGAGCCGGCGCCTGATTTTGAAGGGCGCGGATGGCGTGGTGTTCGTGGCGGATTCGCAGGAAGAGCGGCTGGATGCGAATCTGGAAACGCTCGACAACCTGCGCGAGCACCTGAAAGATCACAACCTGGATTTTTCAACGATTCCGTACGTGCTGCAATTGAACAAGCGCGATTTGCCGAACGTGCTGTCCATCGAAGAACTGACGAAGCAGCTCGGCGTGAAGGGCGAGCCGGTGACGGAAGGCGTGGCGGTTACTGGACAAGGTGTCTTTGAGACGTTGAAGGAAGTGGCGAAGCTGGTGCTGGCGGAGTTGAAGAAGAACGCGTAGTTGTAGGTTCCTGCCTTGAAGTATTTTTTCTAATCGAAAATTTGAGACGGACTTTGTGTGCGCTCGGGAGCCGATCGAGGCTTCGTGCGAATGATGTGGAGTCTTGCGGCAAAGCGGTAGCTTCGCTCCCGCCGTCCAAAATGCGTGCGCGGGTGCGTCGAGTTCACAGGCGGATAGGTGCTTGTGAATCGCCGACAGGGCTTGGGCCCTGTCGGACGGACTAGGCGCGGGCTACGCCGCCGCGGAATGAGGCGATGGCTTTGGCTTCGTCGGTGAAGGTGGGGATGGCGTTGATAAGGCGCGTGAGTTCGAGGACTTCGCGGACGTGGCCTGTGGGATTGAGAATTTTGAGGCCGCCGCCTTGGCGTTCGAGGCTGACGAAGCTGCGGACGAGAGTGCTGATGCCGGAGCTGTCCATTTGGACGACGCCCGCGAGATTCACGACGACTTCAGCAGGCGGTTTCTCACCGATGCGGCGCAGCTCGGCATTGAGCGTATCGTTGCTGATGCCGATGATGATCCGGCCGACGAGATCCAGCACGGTGACGCTACCGTTTTTTCGCTCAGCGATCTGCAGCCCCATCGTTGCTTCCCTCGCGGAATTTCAGTGAGGCGGTGCCTCACTTCGTTCGCGGCATTATAGCGCGTCCATTGGCTGGGTACACACATTCTGCAATGGGCATCCGCGTTCGGACGAACATGCAGTGGCGAAGAAAACAGAAATAGTTGGGTGTCGAGGGAAATTAAAACGGGAGGCGGAAACCGCTAGGAATCCACCTCCCGGGGTGGGTGGGTTGTTGCAGAGATATCGTTGATGGCTGCGTATTCCGCGCCTGACATCCCTACAATCCGGTGTTTCCACCGGAAGCCACGATTGAGGAAGAAATACCATGCAAAATGAAAGTGTGTCAACGAATATGAGGCTCGGTGGGGTGACGGGAGAGCGAATTTTACACGGGGTTCAAGTTGAAACGTGTTGCGGGACATGTTGATCGAGAGTTTCGCGGACGCGGCGGGCCAAATCACGCGGAATGTAGGGCTTCTGAAGCAGCATGGCGCCTTGCATTTCCGCTTTGTGAAGTAGCGCGATATCGGCACTGTATCCGGTGGCGAAAATAATTGGGAGGCCCGCTTTACGTTTTGAAATTTCGGCGTAGGCTTCGGGGCCGCTTTTTTTCGGGAGCATGACGTCGAACACGAGCAAGTCGATCGTGCCGGGATACTGCTGGAACTCGCGGATGGCTTGTTCGCCATCGCAAGCAATTAGGACGTTGTAGCCCAGGCCGAGAAGCGTTTCGCGGGCGAGTTCGCGCAGACCATCGTGGTCTTCTGCGACCAAGATCGTCTCCACTCCGCCGCGAACTGCGTTGGGATCGGTCTTGGCGACGGCGGCGACGGCACCGGAAGCGGTGAAGGGCAGGTAAACGCGAAAGGTGGTGCCCTCGCCGACTTCGCTTTCGACATCGACGAAGCCGCCGTGCTGGCGGACGATGCCGTAAATGGTGGCGAGGCCGAGGCCAGTTCCCTTCCCTGTTTCCTTGGTGGTGAAAAATGGTTCGAAGATGCGATCGAGAGTGCCCTGTTCCATGCCGGAGCCGGTGTCTGTAACGCGGATGACGGCAAACCTTCCAACGTGAGCGATGGAGTGAGCCGAGCAGAACGCTTCGTCGATGGTGACGCTGGAGGATTCGATATCGAGTTTGCCGCCTTTGGGCATCGCGTCGCGCGCGTTGATGCAAAGATTCATGACGACCTGCGCGATCTGGGTGGGATCGGCGCGAACGGCGGGCGGATCGAGGTGGAGATTGACGCGAATCTCGATGTTGCTGCCGATGACTTTTTCAAGAAGGCTGAGCGTCTCGGTGACGCACTGATTGAGGTCGATATTACGCGGCTCGAGAATCTGGCGGCGGGCGAAGGCGAGCAGCTGCTGAGTGAGCGCGGCGGCGCGTTCAGCCTGCTGACGGACTTTGTTGAAGTGGCGATTGAGGCGGCTGTCTTTCTCGGTTTCTTCGATGCCCAGCTCGGCCCAGCCGAGGATGGCGCCGATCATGTTGTTGAAGTCGTGCGCGATTCCTCCGGCGAGCTGGCCGATGGCTTCGAATTTCTGGACTTGAGCAAGCTGCTTTTCCAAAGCGAGGCGCTCGGAAATATCCTCGACGAAAAATTCCATGCAATCGACTTTCCGGAACAGGTCTTTGGTGCGGCGACCGACGAGGCGAACGGTGATGCGCTTATCGTCTTTGCGTTTCCATTCGACCTTGGCTTCCACGCGCGCGTGCTGGCGGGAAACTTCGGCGAGTTCGGCAAAGGCGGTAGGATCGACGAAAATGCCCGCGGATTTTGTGAGGCGGAGAAGCTCTTCGACGCTTTCGTAGCCGAGCATTTCGACCATGGCGAGATTGACGTCGAGGAGTTGATCGTCGAAGGTGACCCAGTAAATTCCGTAGGAGGCGTTGTTCACCAGGCCACGATAGCGATCTTCGATGTAGCGCACGGCTGCTTCGGAACGCTTGCGCTCGGTGATGTCCAGAATGCTGGCGCGTATGGATTCGTGCGTAGGCGATGGCAAGCGAACCAGATGAACTTCACAGGCAATTTCTTCATCGGCGGCGTTGCGATGAATCCATTCGAACGAAGGCTTGGCATCGTTTCTGGTGCGTTCGAACCATTCGCGCGCGGCGATGGCAGAGTGGCGGCCGTCGGGTTGGAAGGGAGGGCTGAGTTCGCCGGGGCCAACGCGCATGAGATCGGGCCGGCTCATTTTGAAGAGCTTCAAAGCGTTGTTGTTGCAGTCGATGAAAACGCCCTTTTTAACGTCGAGAACGACGATAGCTTCGGGGGCGTTTTCGACGAGAGTGCGGAAGTGAGCTTCGCTTTCGCGCATCGCATCGTTGGCTTTGCGCTCACCTTCGCGGAGGAGCCTCTCTTCCTGGGCGCGGATGATCGCCATAGGCAATCGCGCGAGCTGATGTTTCAGAACGTAGTCGGTGATACCGAGCTTGATGCATTCGACGGCTTTACCGTCGCCAAGCGTACCAGTGAGAAGGATAAGCGGAATATCCTGGCCGGACTTGACGATTTCGGTGAGCGCGTCGATACCGGTCCAGCCGGGCATGCGGTAATCGGAGAGAACGAGGTCAACGGGTTTCTGCTCGAGTTTATCGACGAACTCCTCGCGAGTGCTGACGGTTTCAATTTTCAGGTCGAGGCCGGATTTCCCCAAGGCGCGAAGGGTCAACTCGAGGTCGTCGGGATTGTCCTCGGCGATCAAGATGTGGAGCGGCGAGTCGTAACAGATCATTTCATTCGAATTGGCCGATGCGCGCGCCATGCTTTGAAGTACTCCCAGTATCAAGCTTCCAAAAACGCTACCGCGGGTGGCTTGCGGTTGACAACAAGCCAGTAGACGCCGAGCTTGTTGACCACGTCCTGAAACTCGGCGAAGTTGACCGGCTTTTGGATATAACTGTTCACGCCATTCTGGTAGCCGGTAGCCATGTCGTGCTCTTCCTGCGAAGAAGTAAGCAGGATGACGGGGATGGCGCGCGTACGCGGATCCGATTTCAATTCCTGGAGGACTTGCAAGCCGTCAACCTTCGGAAGCTTCAAGTCGAGCAGGATTATCGCGGGCCGGTTCTCGCAGGCTCGATTGGCGTACTCGCCACGGCAGAACATGAAATCAAGAGCTTCGGCGCCGTCGTGCAGGTGCAGGATGTGATTGGCTACCTTGCTTTTGCGCAGAGCGTGGAGCGCCAGCTCGGCGTCGGCCGGATTGTCTTCGACAAGAAGAATCTCGACCGGATCAGACTCCGACATGTTTCACCTCTTCGAGTTTTCGCGCCAGGGCGCCTTCGGTTTGCGCTCCTAGAGTGAAATAGAACGTGGCGCCGGAACCAGGTTGCGACTCAGCGCGAATGGAGCCGCCGTGACGAAGAACGATGCGCTGGACGGTAGCTAATCCGATACCGGTGCCTTCAAAATCGTCCTCGGGATGCAGGCGTTGAAACGCGCCAAATAGCTTATCGGCATACTTCGGATCGAAGCCCACACCGTTGTCGCGAACGAAAAGAGTTGCGGGGCTGGAGGTATCGAGCGCACCGAATTGAATCACCCGGTGCGGGAGACCGCGCGTGAACTTGACGGCGTTGGCGATGAGGTTGGCATAGACGACTTCAAGGAGTCCCGGATCACAATCGAAATCTGGGAGAGGATCAATACGCCACTCCACACCGCGGCCATCGGGACTATCGCGATAGTTGGCGACGGAACGCTCGACGAGATCCTGGACGGAGACCCGACGGCGGATCAGCTTTTTGCGGCCAATCCGAGAGAGGTCGAGCAGGTCGTCAATAAGACGACCCATGCGATTTACAGCTTGCACGATTCGACGAAGATGGCGGCGCGCCTCATCGCTGAGTTCGGCGCCGAACTCGCTTTCGAGAATGCGGGAGAAGCCATCAACATGGCGGAGCGGCGCGCGGAGATCGTGCGACACGGTGTAGCAGAACGAATCGAGTTCATTTACGACTTGGGTGAGTTCGGCGGTGCGCTCCTCCACGCGGATTTCGAGCGAGGCATTCAGTTGCTGGACCTGGCGTTCGGCGCGCTTGCGCTCTTCGATTTGTGCTTGCAGGGCGAGGTTGGCAGCACGTAGGTCTTCGGTGCGTTCGTGGACGCGATGCTCAAGACTTACTTGGGCCTTCTCGAGTTCGTTCTGAATGGCGGCGCGATGGCGCATTTCGCCACGCAGAATCAGGATGCAGACCACGGAGAGGAAGATGGCGCTGGCGTAACCGAAGGCCAGATAGCCGGATGAGCGGCGGAGGGCTTCGTCGATCGCCTGACGGCGGACCAGAGAGAGACGGTCTTCTTCGGCATTGATTTGCTGGATGAGATCGGAGATGTCATGTGAAAGAGCAGCGCGTTCAGGCAGGAAGGCGCGCACGGTGGCTGGGGCGTGTGCATTTCCCGCTGCGGTCGCGATTGCGGGTGACATGATGGCCTCACGCAAGAGGCCGAGATAGCGCACAAGTTTCGGATCGAGAAGCCCGAGGCGTTGCTGCTGAGATAGATTGTCGGCAGTGAGGGAGCGGAGGTCGTGTGCGGCACTAAGGGCACCGGTACGGGCGACGTCAAGCGACGCGAGAGCTTGAGGATCACTGGTGCCGGCATATTCGAAAGAGATCTCTTCGAGGCGCGCCAAGTTCTCGGCAAGCGCTTCGTTGCGATGGAGAACGGCGCTCGAGTGACGGCCCCACTGGCGTGTTTCTTCGATTTTCGTGGCGTTGCAATAGGAGACGACACACATCGCGCAAAGGATAACCACCGCGAGACTGTAGGCGGTGGCCAGCTTGGTTTGAAACGTCATGAGTTTCAGGTTTCGCACGATCAAGCTTGTCTCGTTTGCGTTTTCGAATTCAACGATGGGTCACCTGAGCGATCTCACCTTCCCGATTGCGAAGCGAGGAATTGGCGGAGTCAGGTCTTACGGATGAACCGCGGTCTACGCCGAGCGTGAAAAAGAAAGTTGCGCCTTGATCGACGGCGGATTCGGCCCAGATTTTGCCGCCGTGGCGGTGAATGATCCGTTGCACCGTAGCAAGGCCGATGCCGGTGCCCTCGAACTTTTCCTTTGCGTGAAGGCGCTGGAATACGCCGAAGAGCTTGTCGGCATATTGAAGATCGAATCCGACGCCGTTGTCTTTAACGAAGTAAGCAAGCTCGCCGTCTCTTGCTGCGGTGCCGACCTCAATCACAGCGACGGGACGCGTGCGGGTGAATTTGAGCGAGTTGGAAAGCAGATTCGTAAGTACCGCGCGCAAGAGATCGGGATCGCAATTCACTGAGGGAAGCGTCTCGATGCGCCATTCGACGTTGCGAGACGGTTCAGCCTGGGGAAGGTCGGCGATGGCCGACTTCACGAGTTCGCCGAGATTCACCGTTTCGCAAGAGAGTTCGCGGCGGCCGAGATGGGCGAGCTTGATCAGGCTGTCGATGAGCTTGCCCATGTCAGTGGTGGATTTGAGGATGCGGGTCAGATGGCGGCGGGCCTCTTCGGGAAGTATGGCGGCATATTCCTCGGAGAGGATGCGGGCGAAGCCGTCGATGTGACGGAGTGGAGCACGCAGGTCGTGCGAGACCGAGTAGCTGAAGGACTCGAGTTCCTTATTGGCGAAGGTGAGATCGCGGGTGCGCTCTTCGACGCGGCGCTCGAGGCCCGCGTTCAAGGCCACGATTTCGTTTTCCTTATTTTTGCTGTCGGTAATGTCGAGGTTGGCAGCGACAAGGCGGCGGAACTCGCCCTGTTGGCCGTAGAAAATCTGGCCTTGCGCGCGAATCCAGCGAATCTGGCCGTCGGCTCGAACTATGCGGTATTCGCTGGAGTACGGAGAGTGGGTCTCAATGTCGATTTCTAAAGCGCTTTTCGCGCTTTCGCGGTCGTCCGCGTGGACGTGCGAGAGCCAAGCATCGGTGGTCCCCTGGAAAGCTCCGTCTTTTAAGCCATAGACCGCTTCCAGGCCAGGCGTCCATGACATTCGTCCCGTGTCGTTGTCGATTTCGAAGGTACCGATACGAGCGACACGCTGTGCGAGCGTCATGCTCTCCTGGGTTTTAACAAGCCCAGCATTCGCGGCGGCGAGTTCCTCGGTGCGCGCCGCTACGCGCTGCTCACGAAATTCGTTGGCGTCCCGCAGTTCCTTCTGGATACGAACGCGATCGCTGACGTCGCGAATGGCGCTGGAGATCAAAGTGCCTCCGCTGACTTCGAGCGGACTAAGGCTGATCTCGACGGGAAACTCAGAACCATCCTTGCGGCGACCATAAAGCTCAAGATTCGCGCCCATGGCACGGGTGACGGGGCATTTTGCATAGCGGCTGCGCCGTTCGATGTGGCCTCCCCGGAATCGCTCGGGGACAATAATCTCGACGGTCTGGCCAATCAGCTCGTCGCGAGAATAACCAAAAACGGCCTGGGTGCGGGCGTTGACCAGACGGATGACACCTTCGCCATCGACGATGACCATCGGATCCGGGGCGGATTCCAGCAAACCGCGAAATTTCTCGTCTTCTCTCGCGCGGGCCGTAACGTCGCGATTGCTTTCCAGCATTGCAACCGGCTCGCCGTTTGCGTCACGGCGCAGCGCCCAGCGACTAGAAACAATCCTAACTTCGCCGTTTCGGCAGGTGTGTTTTAATTCGCCCTCCCAGTAACCGCACCGAAGCAAATCAGCTTCGATCTCGTCCAGCGGCTCAGGGAACACGGTGCTGAGGAGTTGATGACTCAAGGTGCCGACCGCCTCGTCTTTGCTCCAGCCGTATAGGCGTTCGGCGGCGGCGTTCCAGTAGAGAACCTTGCTGGAGAGGTCGCGCACAAAAATGGCGTCGTGGGTCAGCTCGATCAACTCGGCGATATCGCGATATTGCGTTTCTTGCTCCCGAAGTCGATTTTCAATTTCCCGATGCTTGGCGACCTCGGATTCAAGCGCTTGGTTGGCGACGCGCCAGTCTTCGACGCTGGGAAGGGTGACGAGTGTCGGAATGGAGCGTGCAAGAACGACCGCTGTGGAGATCGAGGCGAGTGCAGTAACGGCTTTCATTACGCCTTCGATCCAGTAGTCGGTGTGCCAAATATTCCAGACCTCGAGCAGGTGCGTGATGCCGCAGGCGACGATGAAGACGCCGAACAAGCCGAAGATCCAGCTGAACGGAATGTCGCGGCGCTTGCGGACAAACCAGAGCAGCGTGACCGGGATCGTGAAGTAGGCGAGAGCAATGCCCACGTCTGACGCAATGTGGAGCCACATGAGCTGGCGGTTCCACAGGTAACAGAAGCCGTGCGGGCTGAAGTCGCCGGAGCCAGGAAGAAGGATGAGCAATGGGTATAGCAAGCGCATTCGAAAAAGGGCCAGTGTGCAGACTGTGACGACACTGGTCTAAAGGAACGAATCGGACGAATGAGAGGAAACTTCTACGCCGGTTCAGAGCGGGACGCGGTGATTGAGCGTGTGCGCAGGGGCGCGCGCCGGGGCACTAAATTAGGAATTTATAATCTGGCGGTTCGAAACGCTAATCCGCGGAAGCGGCCTTCGGTGGGTTAGCGGTAAAGTACTGCGCGAGGCTCGCGGTTGCTTGCTGCATGCAGGCCTTCACGTTGGAATCCATGGCGAGGACGATGTCGGCTACTTCCTTGCCTTGCACGGGCTCGTCGTGGCTGTAGGCCTGCGACCAAACGATGGTGTGATTATCGGGATTGTAGAGTTCGAGCTGAAGAACAAAGCGCGCGGTGAGCACGGGCTGATCTACGCCGTACATGGAGATGAGGCGGCCGCGGAGAATGTAGTCGCCCTTCACGCTGCTCGAAACGCGGGAAACGGAGCGGTACTGGCCGCCGGCGCGAAGCGAAGCGATTAACGCGGTTTGAATCATGTCTGCGGGCGGCTCGACCCAGCGGTGGTAATCGTAGGTGCCGAGCTGAACTTGACCGGAGCCGTAAACGATTCTGTCGTCGCGGTAGAGCTGTGAAGACATGATGCGGCCGACGAGAAGGCTGACGGGAAACTGGGCCGAATTCGAAGTGACGGGCGCGGGAGTAATGTCGAGCGTGTAGTACTTGATAGCCCGCGGCGCGCCACAGCTCGCGGTGAGCGAAGCCAGAAGGATGAGAAGTGCGGTAAGGCTTTTATGACGGCTAAACACGCTGGGCTCCCTCCGACTGCAAAACTAAAACAGAATTCAACCGCGCGAACGAAATCACGGCGCCTACTTGGGAGGCGCGGAGCCGGGCTTGTGCGGCTTCGGAGCAGAATCGCGAAGCAGCGTGTAGGGCCGCGACTTAATGGTCTCGGTGAACGAGTTCAGGTTCTCGGTGGTGACGCGGAGATTTTCGATGATCTCCTGAATATCTTCGGAGTTGTCGTCCACGATTCCGTTGAGCTGGGTGACGGCCTGGCGCGCCTGGGCAATGGTGACGCGGAGATCTTTGACGGACTGGCGGATATCGTCGCGATTGTCGCCGATCATGGCGTCGATGTGGTCGAGCGTCTTGTCTGCTTTGTCCGTAGCGACGGAGAACTTATCGATCAGCGGGTTCAGCTTCTGGGCGGCTGTATTTACGTTCGTGAGCGTGGATTTCACGAGCGGCCGGTCTTCCTGCAGCATGCCGCGGAGATGGCCGAGCGAAGCGGAAATATTGTCGCGGTTCTTATCGTTGAGCAGGTCGTTGACGCGGTACAGAGTGTCTTTCAATTCGACGACGCGCGAATTCAGGTTCGCAAGCAGCTGATTGGCTTGGGGAGTGAGCGCGTTGATGGCGTCGGCGATATCCGAGAAGCTGACGGGCTCGGTGGATTTCAGGACGTAATCTTTCGGAGCGCGCGGAGCGGCTGCCGTGCCGGGCTTGATGCCCAGAAAATTTTCGCCGAGCGGGCTGGTGCTGCTGATGATCACGCTCGAATCGGTCTTAACGGGAATATCGGGATGCGCGTCGAAATCGACTTCCATGCGGGTGGGATCGCTGGGATCGACGACGACTTTGCGGACGCGGCCAATCGGCGGGCCGCCGGCGTAACGAACTTCAGCGCCCGGGCCGAGGCCGCCGGCATTTTTGAAGTAGGCACGATAGGGAAAGTCGCCGCTGCTGAAGGTGCCCGAAAGGGCGAACAGCGTCGCGATGAGCAAGGCAGCTACGACGAGTACAAACAGCCCGACAAACGCCTGCTCGCGCTTTGAATCCATTCGTATCCTCGATGATTTCCGCGGGGGGCGCCGCGCTTCCCACTCAGTGGCGGGGAGTATAGCAATGCAACTGCAACCGCGCTAGTACTTGAGCTGCTACTGGCGGATGGGCGGGATGTCGCCCGTCAGCATCTGCAAGTAGTCAATCTCGCCGGTGACTTCGGGCTCCGGCACCCGGTCTAAAAACTGGCGCACGCGGGGCTGCGTGCTGTTTTTCATTTCGTCGGTGGTGGCGTCGGCAACGATGACGCCTTTATCGAGAACGATCATGCGGTCGGCGATCAGGAACGCGCTAGCCAATTCGTGCGTCACCACCACAATCGACATCTTGAAAGCGCGCTTGAGCTTGAGGATCAGCTCGTCGATGCCGGCGGCGATGATGGGGTCGAGACCGGCGGAAGGCTCGTCGAAGAACAGAACCTGCGGATCCATGGAGAGCGCGCGGGCGATGGCGGCGCGTTTCTTCATGCCGCCGCTGAGCTGCGCGGGCATGTAATTTTCAAAACCGGAGAGGCCAACCTGATCGAGTTTGAGGCGAACCATGATTTCGATCGTAGAGGGATCGAGGTCGGTATGTTCCTGGAGCGGAAGCGCAACGTTTTCGCCGACGGTCATGGAGCCAAAGAGCGCGCCGCTCTGGAAGGACATGCCGATGCCCTTGCGGAGTTCGTCGCGCTCGTCTTCTGAGATGTTCGCAAATTCCTTGCCCATGATGTAAATCTCGCCGGAGCTGGGGCGTTCGAGACCGACCAGCGTGCGAAGAAGCGTGGATTTGCCGGAGCCGGAGCCGCCGAGAATCACCATCGTCTCGCCGGCAGGAACGTCAAAATTGACGCCGTGTAAAATTTCGCGCTCGCCGTATTTCACGCGCAGGTTGCGGACCGAGATCGCGCAGCTGGCTTTCACGGGCATGGGCGTCATCGCGCCGATGTAATCTTTTTTTGGAGGCAGAGGGCTCATTTAGCGAGGCGCCGTGAGATAGAAGATTGTGGTGGAAACCAAGTCCACCATCACGACTGCGAAAATCGATTTCACGACGGCGGACGTGGTGGAGCGGCCCACTTGCTCGGAACCAAGGCCGGTGGAGAAACCTTCCTGACAACCAACAGCCGTGATGACGAGGCCAAAGAACATCGCCTTGAGCAAGCCGGTGAGAATGTCGTGCGCGATGAGAGCTTCGAGAGTGGCTTGGATGTAGCTGCCCCAAGTGAAGCTGGCCGCGGCGAGGCCGAACGCGCCGCCGCCGAGCACACCCATAAAGTCTGCCCAAGCCGTGAGGCAGGGAACCATCAAAATCATGGCGAGAAATTTGGGAGCGACGAGGAAAGAGATCGGCTCGAGGGCCATCGTTTCCATCGCGTCGATTTCCTCGTTCACTTTCATCGTGCCGATTTCGGCGGCGAAGGAAGAACCGGAACGGCCAATGACGACGACGGCGGTCATCAGGGGACCGAGTTCGCGCGTCATGGAGACGGCGACGGCGCTGGCGACGAGATGAAGCGCACCGAATTTGCGGAGTTCGTAGGCGGCGTTGACGGCAAGAATCGCGCCGATGAAAAAGGAAATAAGCGATGTGATCGGAAGAGCTTCGACGCCCACAGCCATCGCCTGGTGAATGGCGCGGCTCATGTGGAAGCGCTTACCTTGAAACGGGGAAATAAAAACGGCTTTGGCTGCGCCGCCGGTGAGGCGCGCAAGTCCACCTACATATGCCAAGCCATCGATTGTGGCTGCGCCAATGCTGTCAGTAAATGCCATCAGTGAGCGTTGGGGCGCCCAGAAACGTTAACGAGCCGGACTTGCGTCCGTTTTGGCGCCGCCCGCAAGCGCCTCTTCCTCGGTGTTGTACACCTCGAAAACCTTGATCAAACGCGTAAGCTCGAGAACTTCGCGCGCGGTGCGGCTGAGGCCAAACAGCGCGAAGGAGCTTTTTTGGTCGCGTGAAACTTTCAGACCTTCAACAAGGGAAGCGACGCCGGCGCTGTCAATGTACTTGACCCGCTCCAGATTCACGATCACTCGAGGCGTCTTCTTGTCCTTAATCAGGTCGAGCAGGACTTTGCGGACTTGGGGCGAATTGTAGAGGGTGATATCGCCCACCACATCGACAATGGTGGCCGCCCCTACTTTGCGTGTGCTTATATCCATCAGGTATGCCCCCCGCAGGGCGTCGTAGTGTTTTGCCAGAGATTGGCGGAAGATGCAAACACTTTCGGGCCTGCGTACATTCGGAATCGATTCACGGAAGGTGAACCCGCGGCGAACCTTGCGCGGACAGCGATGATTTGCATCCAGAGCCCGGGACACTCGCTAAAAACCTGTGCGACGGCTACTTGCGGCCATCCATATCGATATAGCTGCGCAAATCTGACCCGAGGTAAACCTGCCGCGGGCGGGAGATTTTCTGCTCCGGATCGAGAAGCATCTCTTCCCACTGGGCGATCCAGCCGGAGGTGCGCGGAATGGCAAACAGTACCGGGAACATGGTGACCGGGAAGCCCATCGATTGATAGATGAGGCCGGTATAGAAATCGACGTTGGGGTAAAGCTTACGCTTTACGAAATATTCGTCTTCGAGGGCGATGCGTTCACATTCGAGCGCGATTTCGATCAGCGGGTTCTTGCCCATCACGTCGAACACTTCGTAAGCGATCTGCTTCACGATGCGCGCGCGCGGATCGTAATTCTTGTACACGCGGTGGCCGAAGCCCATCAAAAGCTTTTCGCCGGCTTTCACGCTCTTGATGTACGCGGGAATATTGTTGATGGAGCCGATTTCGACGAGCATGCGCAGCACGGCTTCATTGGCGCCGCCATGGAGCGGGCCGTAGAGCGCAGCCGTTGCAGCTGCGGTGGCGCAGTAGGGATCGACGTGCGAGCTGCCAACCACGCGCATCGCGGTGGACGAACAGTTCTGCTCGTGGTCCGCGTGGAGAATGAAAAGGACGTCGAGCGCGCGTTCGAGCGTCGGGTTCGGTTTGTATTTCGGCTCGGCGGTGCGATACAGCATGTTCAGGAAATTTCCGCAGTAGCTCAGGTCGTTATCGGGATAGACGAACGGCATGCCGAGCGAGTGGCGGTAGGCGAAGGCAGCTAGCGTCGGCATTTTGCCGA
>JABDGF010000026.1 GCA_013286165.1 Acidobacteriota bacterium
GCCGCGCGAACAAAATCGCACAGCTCCTCGAAATCGCGCTCCGTCTCGCCGGGAAATCCCACAATGAAAGACGTGCGAATCGAAACGCCCGGAATCGCCTTCCGCGCGCGCTCCAGCATTTTCAAAAACGCGTCGCCGTGCGACCCGCGCTTCATGCGCTTTAGCACTTCGCGGCTCGCGTGTTGCAGCGGCACGTCGAGATATTTCGCCAGGCGCGGGTGCGCCGCAATCGTATCGAGCAAGCGCGGCGTGATGCGGTTCGGGTAGCAGTACAGGAAGCGCACCCAATTCAAATCTTCGATGCCTGCCAAGCGCTCGAGTAGCGTCGCGAGCCCATCGCGCAATCCCAAATCCTCACCGTAAAAAGTGGTGTCCTGCCCGATCAGCGAAATTTCGCGTACTCCCGCCGCCGCGAGATTTTCCGCCTCGCGAATCACGCTCTCAAATCGCCGGCTGCGGAATTTTCCGCGCAGCTGCGGAATCACGCAAAAGGTGCACGGGTGATCGCAGCCTTCGTTGATCTTGATGTACGCCGTATGCCGCGGCGTCGCCAGCACGCGCGGCGTAGCGTCGTGATAAAGATAAGCAGGCAGCTCGCCGCCGCCCGGCGCATCCGAGCGCACTTCGCCTTCGCAAACTTCCAGAATCTTTTCCACTTCGCCGGTGCCGATCACCGCGTCCACTTCCGGGATCTGCTCGCGAATCTCGTTGCGGTAGCGCTCCACCATGCAGCCCGCGACGATCAGCTTCTGCGCGCGCCCGAATTTCTTGTACTCCGCCATCTCCAGAATCGAATCCACCGATTCTTTCTGCGCGGACTCGATGAAGCTGCACGTATTCACCACCAGCACATCGGCTTCGGCGGCGCGCGGCGTCAGCTCGTAGCCAGCCTGATTCAAAATGCCCATCATCACCTCGCTATCGACGAGGTTCTTCGGGCATCCCAGGCTGACGAATCCGACTTTAGGCATGAGCGTACGGTTCCTTCGGCAAACAGCGCGGAAACCACAATTCTACCATGTTTAGCGGGGGAATGCGGTGCGGTCGACGGAGCGGCGATAGCGCGCGACCGGCGAAGTTCATTTTGCGGCGTGGGCGCCGCGCTTTACGGCGTCGCGAATCGATGCGACCAGCGCGGACATTTGCTCCACACGCGCAGGATGTTCGCCGAAGCGCGCCGCTTGATACAGATTCGTAAGCTGCGAAACGGGACCGGCCAGCTCGAGCCGCGTGAATTGCGCGGCGAATTCTTCAGCAGTTTGCGATTCGGCTTTGCGCCAGCCGGCTTTTTCGAGCAGGCGCAACATTTCGCGATACTCAAAAATCACGAGCGACGCCTTCGCGTCACCGCTGCGCATCAAGAGCGCCCAGCGCGTCATCAGCGAGGTGAGCAGTTCGCGGCCGCGCAGAATCATGAGCAATACGATCAGCACCACCAGCAAGCCCGGCAAAAAGTACGGCGAAGCTTCGGTGGCTTTATCCAGTTTCACGATTTCCGCCATCGCCGCGTCGCGCCTGGCCTGATACCACTTTTTCAGGTTGTCGCTGAAATTTTTCGAGCTTTGCCCCACGTTGTGAACCAGCGAAATCTGGTGCACGAAGTCGTAGTTGATCACCCACTCGCCCCACGCGAACTGAAACCAGTCCCAATATTTTGCGAGCTGCGCAAAAAGGCCCGTCGATTTCGGGCCACCGCTCGGCGTGGGATCAAACGTCATCCAGCCGTACTCCGGAAAATAAACTTCCACCCAGGTGTGCGCGTCGCTCGAGCGGACAATCCAGTCGCCGCCCACTTCGTTGTACTCGCCGGAAACGAAACCGCCCACATAGCGCGCCGGCACGCCGATCGAGCGCAGCATCACCGTCATCGCCGCGGCGAAATATTCGCAGTTGCCGGATTTGCGCACGAAAATAAAATTCGCGAGCGGATCTTTCACCGCCGGTCCGGAAAGATCGAGCGTGTAGTTCAGGTGCGTTTTCAGGTACAGCTCGATGTTCGCGGCTTTGTCGTAGTCGTTGGTCATGCCGCGCGTGATGTCTTCGGCGAGCTGCTTGATGCGCGGGTCGATCTCCGGCAGTTGCAGATTATTTCGCGTGATCTCGTCAGGTATCTTCGTGCCCGCCTTCCGCAGCAACGACGGCGGAATCACGGGAATTTCAGACGTGCCTTCGTAGCGGATTTTCGAATCGTTGTGCGAAGGATTGGTGAGCGATCCGGTGTGGTCGATCAGCAGGAATCCAGGACGGACCTGCGAGCCTGGGCGTTCCGCGCCCGCTCCGAAATGCCCGCGCAACGCCGTCACGCGCGGTGCGATGAAGATCGCGTCCGAAGCGTTAGGCTCCATCAGCACCGTGTAATGAATGTGGCGCGATTGGCCGGGCACAAGATATCTCGGCGGAAATACGTAGTCTCCGCCCGCTCCCGGCGTCACCACGATATCGTCGCGCTTCGGCGTGAACCACCGGCGGCCGTCGAAATTCGTGAACACCAGGCCGCGCCAATGAATGTCCACGCCTTCGCTCGCGGCGTTTTGATCGAAACTGATCCGCATCACCACGGCGCTCGATTGATTGATCACGCCGATCTGGCCGAGCGTCACCGAGTCGCCGAAGCCGGTCATCAGGCTGGGCTGCAGGCTCAGCGCGCTCAAGTAGCCGGAGGTGTAGCGGGGAATCAGGAAAAAGATCAGCGTGCCGATGGCCAGCGCGCCGGCGGCGACAAACACCGACGTGATGCCGAGCGCGCGATTCAGATCGCTTGCAAGCGGCGAGCCGGGATCGAGCGCGGGACAAATCGCGCCCGTGGCCGCGCGTCGCATTTCGAGCGCGACGAATGTGGAAACCGCCAGCACCAGAAACACGGCGAGCGCGACGAGGAAACTGGTTTCCACGGTGAGAATCGCCGACGCCAGCATGCAGGTGACGGAGAGGACGGAGAGAAACGCGTAATCGCGATTTGTGCGCGCGGAAAAGAGGCGGACGAGCGACGCGAACAGCAGCAAGTGGATCGTGGCGAGCAGTGCCGCGTAGAGCGCCGGGTTCGGCGCGTTGTCCGCAAGATTGCGCGAGAGAAAGAAAAGGTCGAGCGGAAAGAACAGGAAGTAGGCGAGTACGAGTTCGGTGGCGAAGCGGACGCTGATTTCCGGGCCTTTGTTGCGCCAGACCCGGTAGCCCTTGTAGAAAATCGCGATGGGCGGAATGGTGGCTGCGATCGGGTCGAGCTTACCGGTGGAAACGATGGCCAGAATGCCGGTCGAGACCAGCAGGAACAGCGAAATTTCGAAGTAGCGCTGCACCGCCGGCACCGGCGTCGGCACGGGCTGCGGTGCAGCCTGCGACGAGGCCAAAGACACGGGTTGCGCGGCGGCGGACATGGCGTCTTCCGATCCTAACATTCGCATACAGGGCGGCCTTTGGGGCGCCTCCGCCTTAGACACCTATCGTGCAATGCAGTTTTTGCCACGGTCAGCAGGGTAGCGCGCTATCACCGCATACTAGCAGGCTCGGCGGAGCCAAGAGTGGCACAGGCTGGAGTTGGCCTGTGTGCCTTCGCCTTTGCCGTTGCCTCTCAGCGCGGCTAGCCTTCAGCCGCCTCATCCTGAGCGCAGCGAAGGACCCCTCTTCGCCTTTGCCGTTGCCGTTGCTATTGCCTTCGCCGTTGCCGTTGCCTTCGTCGTTGCCGCTGCCTTCGCCGTTGCCTTTGAATTCGACGTCATCCAGAGGCCCGTTCACGGGCCGAAGGATCCCTCTTCGCCTTCTTCAACTTCGCCGCACCCGTCACACCAAGCACCACCCCCGCACGCTCCGCAATCTTCCGCGTAGCCCCAGAAACCGGCACCACCCCCAGTTTCCCCAGCGCCAACACCCGCGTCCGCGCCACCTTCGGCAACTCCTCCACCCTCACCAAAAACGGCTCCAACGTAATGTCTCTAAAAGTGACCCCATGCTTCGCCACCGCCAACTTCTCCAGCCTCAGCGACGCGTCCACCCCCAGCGTCCCCCGCAAATGTTCCAGCAGCTCATCACGCGCATTCCGCTTCACCGCGACCGCCGGAAACTGCCACATCCGCGAAAACACCACATCGTCATGCGCCCCCGGGTCCCGCACCAAAAGCGTCCTCCCGGCAGGATCGACCAGCACCGCCGCCGCAATCCTCACCGTGACAGTCGCCCGCTTCCTCCGCGGCTCCGGTATCTCGCCCGTCAACCCTAGCGCATACGCGCGACACTCATGCACCACCGGACAGACAAGACACGTGGGACTCTTCGGCGTGCAACAAACCTCACCCAATTCCATCAACGCCTGATTCCAATCCCCAGCTCGCGAAGCCACAAGATACTCATCCGCAGTCTCCTGCAGCGCCGTCCAATTCTCCGACGCACGCAACTCCCCGCGCACCGCGCCAATCCGCGACAGCACCCGCGCCACATTCCCATCGAGCACCGCGAGCGGTACGTCGTAAGCAATGCTCAGTACCGCCGCAGCCGTGTAAACCCCAATCCCCGGCAAATCCAACGCCGCGCCCAACTCACGCGGAAAAATTCCGCCATGCTCCGCCACAATTTTCTCAGCCGCCGCATGCAGATTCCGCGCCCGGCTGTAATACCCAAGCCCAGACCACAGCTTCAACACCTCGCGCTCCGGCGCCCGCGCCAGCGCCGTCACATCCGGAAACCGCGCCAAAAATCTCTCATAGTAAGGAATCACCGCCGCAATCCGTGTCTGCTGCAGCATCACCTCCGCAATCCACACCCGATACGGATCGCGCGACGCACGCCACGGCAATTCGCGCCGGTGACGGTCAAACCACTCCAGCAAATCCCCCCGCAATTTTTTCAGCCCCGCCCCACTCACCCGCTCTGTCATCGCGGGGTAGTGTCGCACGAACCCGCCTCCCCAACGTGGGTAGGCATTCCTGCCTGCGCAACGCCGCCCACACTCCCCTGAACTGTGCTCGCACTACGACAGCACGAAGAGTGGCACAGGCCTGAGTTAGCCTGTGTGCCGTTACCGTTGTTTTTGCTTTTGAATTTGACGTCATCCAGCTTGCCCTCGAGCGAAGCGAAGGGAGGCCCGTTCACGGGCCGAAGGCTCTCTCTCCGTTTTTCGTCCCCCAGCAGCACTTTCGTCTTGACTCTTAAGTTACTAATATGTTATAATAGATATGCGTTTAACTGGCAGAGGGTCAAACTTCGTACATGCACCGCGCCCGTAGTCCTCTAGGCGCCGGACGCAATCCCACCGGCTCAACGCCGCCGCTCGTCCCAACCGTTCATCCGCAATTTTACGTACGTATTCCCCGCAAATTTTACCCGCGCCAAATTTCTAATCGACATCTCGTACGATTAGAACGTGATGTAACTTCCACAAAACAAAGGGAGGCTGCACTCTCTAATCAGCACTAGATGACACATTTCACACAAACGTGGAGTTCCCAGTTTTGGCTGCGCAACGGAGCCCGCACCTCCCTGAACTGTGCACGCACCACCTCCACACGACGAGTGGCACAGGCTGGAGTTGGCCTGTGTGCCGTTGCTTTTGCCGTGCGGCCTCTGACGTCATCCAGAGGCCCGTTCACGGGCCGAAGGATCTCTCTTCGCCTTCGTCCCCCGCAGTTGCGTCGCAGCACCACCCACACGACAGCCTGCGCAGCAGGCTGTCTTACGTACCCACCCGCCATTTCTAATCGGAGTGCTCCGCGATTAGAAATGCCCGAAAGTTATTGAAAACAAACGACGGCGCCCCTTTCTAATCGACACAAATTTACCCAGCAACTCGATCGAATTAGAGGCGGTCGATGAAAAGGAAGTAGGAGCTGGACCACAGCGCCGAAGGAATGGTGGATTGGGGGCGGGCGGTGATGATGATTTTGAAGAAGTCTTGTTCGGACGCTAGGGCGTCTAGGAAGGTACCGCCTACGGATGAAGTGTTGGGTTGGATGCGGGCTAATTCGCGCAGGGCGTCGTAAATGATTTGGCTGGCGGGAGCCATGGGCGTGGAGAATTTGTCGGTGCGGAATTGCAGGCCGGAGTCGAGCTTGTTGAAGTGCCAGGCGATGCAGGCGGCCATGGAGACGGCGCGTTCAAAGCTCTCGGTGTAGGCAGCCGACGCTTGTTCGGCGGATTCTTGATCCGAGCTCGTGGGCGCGGGGCCGACGTAGGGATCGAAGACGAGCAGGACGCGGCGTTCATCTTCGCGCGCGAATTCGCGGACCATCAAGTGGCCGGTGCGTGCGGTAACCTTCCAATCGACAAAACGGGCGCTGTCTGTGGGCGTGTAGGCACGAAGCGAGTGAAGTTCGTGGCCGCGGCCTCGGAACTGCGACGCCATCTCGCCGCTGATGAGCGGGAGGACGTCGTAGAACGGCTCGGCTTCGGTGACGCGCGGGTACACGACGATTTCGAGATTCGAATCGACGATGCGAGTCTTCTCGAAAAAGCCAAAAGGGAAGCGCGTGCGAATGCCAAACGAGTCCTGGCGATAGACGCCGCGATGCGGAAACGTGACTTCGACTTTCTGGCGCGACGAACTCAGGCGCGGAATGTACGGGAAGAAAACGGGTTTCGAGAGAATGTCGCTGCGGCGCGGCGCATTGGAAGCCGAGCCTTTCACCGCGGTGGATTTTGGATCGCCGACGACGCGCAACGAGAACGACGGCAGCATCTGCTTTTCGTTCTGCAGCTCGACTTCGGCGAGCACGGGCTGCTCGGCGAAAATGTGCTCGGGCATGTCGAAGTGGAGATTGACGCCGGTGAGCACGGCGCGCGACAGAACGCCGGAGATCAGGATTCCCGCAAGCGCACAGGCGAGAATCATGAAGAGCATGTTGTTGCCGGTGTTGACGGCGGCCAGCACGAGAATGAAAACGGCGCCTAGGTAAATGATGCCTTCGCGCGTGAGCTTGTAATCGACTTGATAGACGAGCCAGCGGAGGCTGGTGCGTTTCGCGAGGCGCGGGACGATCGTGATGGCGACCCACCCGGCGAGACCGAGCGCGACGGCGGTGGTGATGGCGGCGAGAACGATGCGGCCCTGCTGCGCAACGGCTGCGGAGAAAAGCGCGATGACCAGCGCCGCGGAAAGAACGGCGATGGCGAGCGCGAAATTGCGCCAGCCGCCGCGGTCGCGCTGTTCCCAAAGGCGATGAAGAGTGGAGGTGGCTTCGGCCATCAGGCGCGGCTCCGAGGGCGCGGCACTAAACCGGAACGCGAGTGGATTCGACGATCTCGCCGAGGATGGCTTCGGCCTGCTCGGATTTTTTCTGCGTGGAAACGTAGCGCGAGCTGACCACGACGCGGTGCGCGAATACCGGCACGATGAGTTTTTTGAAATCGTCGGGCAAGCAGAAGTCGCGGCCTTCGACGAAAGCGCGAGCTTGCGCGGCGCGGTGAAGCATCACGGCTCCGCGCGGGCTGACGCCGAGGCTGAGCAGTTCGGTTTGGCGCGTGCGGTCCACGATTTCGAGCGCGTAGTCGAGAAGGCTGTCGTGTACTTTCACTCGCGACACGGCTTCTTGCATGGCGACGACGTCGGCCGCGTCCATCACCGGAGTGATCGAATCGACGGGAGCGTGGCCGGCGTTGTTGCGCAGAATTTCTTTTTCGCTTTCGCGGCCGGGATAGCCCATGCGGATGCGCATGAGGAAGCGGTCGAGCTGCGATTCGGGCAGCGGATAGGTGCCGTGGTGCTCGATGGGATTTTGAGTAGCGAGCACGAGAAACGGATTCGGAAGCGCGTGCGTGTGGTTATCGACGGTGATCTGCGCTTCGTTCATCGCTTCGAGGAGCGAGGACTGCGTTTTCGGCGTGGTGCGGTTGATTTCATCAGCGACGATAATATTCGCGAAAATCGGACCGGGCTTGAATTCAAATTCGTGCGAGACGGGATTGAAAACGCTGATGCCGATCACGTCGCCGGGCAGCAGGTCGGAGGTGAACTGGATCCGCTGGAACGAACAGCGAAACGAGCGGGCGAGCGCGTGAGCGAGAGTGGTCTTGCCGACGCCGGGAACGTCTTCAATGAGCAGGTGGCCGCGCGCGAAAAGCGTGGTGAGGGCGGCTTTGATGACCTCTTCCTTGCCTTTGACGGCTTTGGAGATGTTGCGGACGAGTTCCGCCAGGCGCGCAGAGGTGGGGGATGAGTTCGCCGGAGTCACAGTGGTGGTTTGCAATTCCCAAGGCCTTCTGCTACAAATTTAAGTTCTGCTACGGTTTACGCGGGCGACTAGCTCAGTTGGTTAGAGCGCTCCCCTCACACGGGAGAGGTCAAAGGTTCAAGTCCTTTGTCGCCCACCACTTCCTTTTCGAGACTCGGATACAAGATAAGTTTGCCATCTCCGCTTGGACGCGGGACGTGGCAATTTGTGTGCGTGTGCTCAGCGAGTAGCTGTACTTTCGACGGGTACTGCGGCGCGAGGTGGGGGCGTGGCTGATTACGGACGAGAGTGGGAGCGGTACCGGTTCTGGCGAAACCTGCTTATCATCGCGATCGTTGGAGTCGCTCCGGTGTTCTGGCTTCCGCGTTTTATCGGGGATCGGGTCCACTCGGGTTATGTTTTCGGAATTGTGGCTCCGGTTTGGTTTCTGTTTTTGCTGTCTGCTGGTGCTGAGACGGGATACTTCGCCTGTCCACGTTGTGGGAAGTGGTTCAGCGTCGGGTTGTTCTATCGATTGGGGCCGTTTGCAAGAAAGTGCGCGCACTGCGGGCTAAAAAGATATTCGAACGGGTGAAGTGAGCATGGCGGACCAGAGCGCAAGGTGGGCGGAATTCCGGAAGCGGCGGCGATTTGCGTTGATCGTGCTGATCGCGTCGGTTCCGTGGCTGGGACTTGCGATCTTGCTGCCGAGGACGATGAAGTTCCACGATCCTTTGGTGGGCGCGCTGATGGCCGTGTGGTTTGCGGTGTGGGTGTACGCGATGGCGCAGTTTTTGCTGAATCGATGCCCGCGATGCGCGAAGTATTTCTCGCAGACGCGGCTGCTGAACCTGGCGTTTGTGAACGATCAGTGCGTGAACTGTGGGCTGCACAAATATTCAAACTGGTGAGCTGAGAGTGGCGGACTACGCGGTGGCGTGGCGGGACTATCGGAAGAGGCGAAACTTGGCGATTGCGGGGCTGATCTGGTTTGTGCTCACGCCCGTCTTGATTTCGCGAGCGCCGGGATTTGCGTCGTTGTCCACGGGCTGGGCGTACATCGTTGTGATGGCGTCGAGCGCAATCGCGATATTTCCGTTTTTGTGGTTGCTGCTGTTCCGGTGCCCGAGATGTGGTGCGGTGTTTACGCACAAGGGGCCGTGGGCTAACAACGTGGTGGCGCGGAAGTGCGGGAACTGTGGGCTCGAGAAGTACGCGGATGAGTGAGGGGCACGGGCGAGTCGGGCGTTACGCAGGTAAACATTCACAGAGAAAGAGCAGAACGGCCTGAGTTCCACGGAGATGCTGCGGCAAATCGGAGGCGCCTCTGTGGAACTCATTTTTTCTCGTCCCTCTCTGTGAATGTTTGCCTGCGAAATGCGGAAACTTGAGAGTGAGATGGGCGTCTAAACCTAGGGTGAGAGGCTGATGACCAACTTTTTGAGATTTTTGCAGGTGCTGGCGCTGGGCGCATGGCTCGGGGCGATTTTTTATTTCAGCGCGGTGGTGGCGCCGTCCGCGTTTGCGGTGCTGCCGGCGAAGGATCTCGCCGGGACGCTGGTGGGGCAATCGCTTTCACGGCTCCATGCGATGGGTCTGATCCTGGCGATCGTGTTTCTGATTGCGGGCGGCGCGATTGCGGGATCGATTCGCGTGTTTTCGAAGCCGGCGATGATTGGAGTAGTGCTCATGGTGCTGCTGACTGCGATTTCGCAGAACCACGTGACGCATCGGTTGAATGAATTGCGCACTGCGATGGGATCGGTGGAGAAGACGGCGGCCGACGATCCGCGGCGGGTGGAGTTTGACCGGTTGCACTCGCTGTCGGTGGGTTTGGAGGGGGCGGTGCTGTTGATTGGGTTGGCGTCGCTGTATTTTACGGTGCGGAGTCCGATTGAATAGACGCGATGTCTATTTGCGCGCGCGGCGTTTTGATTTCGTAGCGCGCGATTTTTTAGTACGTTTCGGAGCGGCATTTTTCTTTTTGCGCTTTTTCACGGGCGGCTTGGTGACTTTGCGTTTGTGGCCGTAGTGCTCTACGGCGCGCCACATGTACCAGCTGGCGATGCTGCGGTAGGGGCGCCAGCGTTCGCCGAACTCGGCGAGTTCGCGCGGCTTGGGGATGAACGGGCGATTGTAGGTGAGCGCGAAACCCTTCTGCACGCCGTAGTCGTGAATCGGGAGCACGTCCGGGCGCCCGAGGCGAAACATCAAAAACATTTCAACGGTCCAGGCGCCGATGCCGCGAACGGAGCTGAGGCGCGTGACCAGTTCTTCGTCGGTGAGCGCGTGAGCGGCTTCGAGAGTGGGGACGACGCCGTCGATCGTTTTCTGCGCGAGGTCGTGCATCGCAGCGGCTTTGGCGTTGGAGAGGCCGGCTTCGCGCAATGCCTTGACTGACGTAGCGAGAATTTCCTGCGGCGTGGGGCACTTGCCGTCTGAGCCGAGAGCGCGGATGCGCGAGAAAATTTTGGCGGCGGCTTTGCCGCTGATGCTCTGGTAGGCGATGGATTCGAGGAGCGACTCGTAAACGGAGTCGCAGGTGTCGAGCAGATAGTTGAATTCGCCGTTTTTGGCGACGAGGCGCGCGAGGCGTTTGTCTTTGGCGGTGAGGTGGGCGTGCGCGGCGACGTGGTCGTAAGGCAGCTTGATATCGGTGGCCATGATGTGCCCGCAGAATATCGCGGGGCGCATTGCGATTGCAAAATGCGTGGTGCCGCACGACGGAATTCAGGCGCGAGCTAACTGAACTTGATGGTTTCTTCGATGCTGGGGACGGGGGCTTGGCGGAGCCAGAAGGGATTTTGCGAGGCTTTGAACCCGACGGTGTCGTCGGCCGGGAGCGCGTCGAGCACGGAGACGCTGGGATGCGCGGGATCGTAGCGGACGCTGATTTGCTTGCGCGTAAAGCGGTCTTTGATGGTTTTGAGTTGCATGTTGCTGCCGCCACTCAGGAGGAACAGGCCGGTGTAGTTGCGGTCGCCGAGGGAATAGCGGTAATTGAAATAGACGGCGGGGATTTTTACGCCGATGCCGCGGCTGACGAAACCGACGGTGGCGCCTTCGACGGTGGCGGGCGCGACGGGCCATGCGCGGCTTTTGCTGCGTTGTGTGGCGTAGCGGAGCCAGGTGGAGAGGATGTAGGCCGCGAAGCTTACGGCGGCGACGACGATTGTGTAGCCCCAATATTTCATCTGTGGTTGGCGAAGACCGTGTGCGCCGCGCGTGACGCAGGCAATGGATTGCGGCCCACGCACAGACTGACAGTCTATGTTACAGCTCGCTGCGCTCGCCCATTCGCATGTTACTATTTTGGGCTTATGAAAACGGGAATTATTGGACTGCCGCAAGTAGGAAAGTCGAGTTTGTTCCGCATTCTCACCAAAGCGAAGGTGGAGGGGCGGAGCACGCCGAACCAGGCGCACATCGGGATCGCAAAAGTGCCCGACCCGCGCGTGCTGGCGCTGGCAGAGATTTACAAGCCGAAGAAGAATACGTTCGCGACGATTGAGTACGTGGACGTCGGCGGCTTGCAGAAGGATCGCGAGAAAAATTCGGCGTCACTGGTGCCGCTGCGCGAGGCGGATGCGCTGGCGAACGTGATCCGTTTGTTCGAGGACCCGGCGATTCCGCATCCCGGCGACAAGCTGGATGCGATGCGCGACATCGAATCGGTGGAAGTGGAGTTGATGCTCTACGACCTCGAACAGATTGGGAAACGCATCGAGCGGGTGGAGAAGGACCTGAAGAAAAAGAAAGAGCCGGCGCTGGAAGCCGAGCTTGCGGTGCTGAACAAGTGCCGCACAGCGCTGGAATCCGAGCAGCCGCTGCGCGAGATCGAATTGAAGCCGGAAGAGGCTAAGCGGCTGAGCAGCTTCGAGCTGCTGTCGCGCAAGCCGATGCTTTTTGTACTGAACCTTGGCGACGACGAAGCGCCGGAGATCGACAAGGCGATCGAGAAGTACAAACTCGAAAAGCTGATGTCGAAGCCGAAGACGCTGATCGTGCCGTTCTGCGGAAAGATCGAAGCGGAACTTTCGGAATTGCCGGATGCGGAAGCGGCAGAGATGCTGGGCGCGTACGGACTGAAATCGTCGGGGCGCGACCGGTTGATTCAAGCCAGCTACCAGCTGCTTGGGCTGATTTCGTTTCTCACCGCTGGTGAGCCGGAATGCCGCGCGTGGACGATCAAGCGCGGGATGAACGCGCAGGAAGCGGCAGGCGCGATTCACAGCGACATCGAGCGCGGGTTCATCAAGGCGGAAGTTGTCAATTGGGAAAACCTGGTGAATGCGGGGAGCATGGGCGCTGCGCGTGAGAAGGCGCAGGTGAGGCTCGAGGGGAAAGAGTACATCGTGCAGGATGGCGATGTGATTTCGTTCCGGCACTCCGGCTAGGCGCGCGGCACAACTGCCGCGGATCGCGGCGGCGCGCGACACCGGCTTCGCGAATTCGATGGACCTCAACTCAAACCGGATTTTGCTCGGAGCGCTGCTTGGCGTGGCGGCAGCCGGCGGCAACGTGCTGGGCGGCGTCCTGGTGGCGCACCGGCGATGGTCGGATCGCTACCTGAAATATTTCATCGCGGTGGGCGCGGGATTCATGCTCGCGACGGCCGTGCTGGAGATGATTCCAGAATCGCTGGCGCTCGCCAGCGATTCAAATGGCGCGCCGCATATGATCGGCGAGACGCCGGTGGTTTTTTTGTGGGTCCTCGCGGGATACTTCCTGGTTCATTTCTTCGAACACACGCTCGCACCGCATTTTCATTTTGGCGAGGAAGACCATCACGACGCCGTTGCGCATTCTCATGCGAGTTACGCGGCGCTGCTCGGGCTCGGAATTCACACTTTTTTTGACGGTGTGGCGATTGGTGCGGGACTGCTCGTCTCAAGCTGGCTCGGCGGCGTGATCTTCGTGGCGATCCTGCTGCATAAGCTGCCGGAGGGATTTACGGTGGCGTCGCTGATGCTGGCGAGCGGGAAGAGCGCGCGGGCGGCGGTGCTTTCTTCGGCCCTGCTTGGCGCGACGACGCTCCTTGGGATGGCGTTTATGTTTGTGGTGCACGGAACCGTAAGCTACGCGTTGCCGCTTTCGGCGGGGGTGACGCTCTATGTGGCGGCTACGGATTTGGTGCCGGAGTCGAATAAGGAGCATGGGGTGGGGATGGGGGCGCTGGTCTTTCTGGGCGTGGCGGTGATGATCGTGGCGAAGCTTCTGTTTCATTTCTAAAGCTGGAACTCTTCGCGGGTTTGGGCGGAACTGAGGTCGAAGAAGGCCTTGGTGGACAGGTCTCGTGGTGTGTGTGGACGCGTCTTTGGCAAGCCTAACCGAATCAGCGGGTTATGCGAGATTGCCTGTAAAAGCGTCAGGCCGTAAAAGGCAACGTCGATCGGGCAACTTTTGGCGTGGGGGAGGGTTCGATAGGTAGGGTCGGACGGGCCCTTGTATGGAACACGCGCAGGCCTTGCAACTTTATGGTGCGATGGGTGTTAGATACAATGCGGAGGCTATGACTCGGTCCGACGTCCAATTGATGCTGGACGTGAAGGCAGGCGACGAAGCGTCCTTCGGCGTTCTGCTGCAGAAGTATCGCTCGCCACTGGTGAATTTCCTGTTCCGAATGGTGCGGGACCGGGCGACGGCCGAGGACTTGGCGCAGGAAGTATTCCTCCGCGTATACAAAGCTCGCGCTCAGTATTCTCCCAGCGCGAAGTTCACGACCTGGCTGTTCCGTATCGCAACAAATTTGGCGTTGAACTCGGTGCGCGATAACCGCCACCACCAAATAGACGTTTCGATCGACGCGCCCGTTGAAGAGGACGAAGCGCCGCCGATGCAGTTGCCATCGCGCGACATGCGCATCGACGAGCACATGGTGGAGCGCGACCGCGCAGAATTTATCCGCCAGAAAATTTCAGCGCTGCCGGAAAAGCAGCGCGTAGCGGTGTTGCTGCACAAGTACGAAGAAATGGATTACGCGGATATCGCGAAAATTTTGGAATGTTCGGAAAGCGCGCTGAAGTCGCTTTTGTTCCGCGCCTACGAAACCCTGCGAGTTCAGTTGGCCCCTCTGGTGTCCCAGCCAGGCGAGGGTGGCAGGGAAGGACGGTCGTAATGAACAACAATTTGAAGAAATGCGAAGACGTATCGAAGCAGCTGATCGCGTACCTGGATCGGCGCGCGAATTCGGCGGACCGCGCTGAGGTGGAAGATCACCTGGCGTCGTGCTCGAGCTGCCGCACACGTGCGGAAGAATTCCGGATGATGTTTGGCGCGCTGGACCAGATCGAGACGATCGAGCCGTCGGCGTCGTTCGACGCGCAGGTGCGTGAACGGATCGCGAAGGAAGCTCGCCCGCGTTGGTTCTCGTGGCTGGTGCCGCAACCGCGCCTCGCGTTTGCGATGGCGCTGCTGCTGGTGCTGAGCGTGTGGATGGCAAAACTGCCGCGCGAGAATTCGACGGCGACGACGGTGCAGAGCGAACAGCAAGACTTCGAAGCAATCAAAGATTTGGATGTGCTGGAAAACTACGACGTGCTGAGCAAGTTCGACGCGCTGGACGAAGTGCCTGAGGATCAGGCGGCGCCGAGCCCGACGACGGTGCAACCGGTGGATCAGCCGGCAACGCAACCGAAGGCGACCGAAGAATAGTTCCACAGGCGACGGAGAATTGAAATGCGTGGCGGGCGGACACTGGGAGCGATTGCGCTAGCCCTGCTGGTGGGGTTCGCGACGCCGTGTGTTCAAGCGCAGCATCATGGCGGCGGCGGAGGCGGCGGAGCGCACGCATCGGCGCCGCATCCGGGCGCTCCGCGGCAAAATTACGGGCGCGCGAACGGCGGCAATCGCGCGAACGCACGAGCGCAGGCGCGAGCGCAACAGGGTGCAGGCGGCGGGGCGCGCGGAGCCGGTGGCGCGAACTCCTATCACGCACCTGCCGGTGCAAACGCCTATCATCCGCCTGCCGGTGCGGAACCGAATCGCGAAGCGAACATGGAGCGTCCGGCGGGAAATCCTCAGCAGGGCGGCGCGGGAGCGTCCGGCGGGAATGAACGCTCGATGCAGAAATTGCCGCCCAAGTGGGCGGACAATCTGAGGGATCGTTCGCCGGAAGAGCAGCAGCGCTTCATGCAGAACAACGAGCGGTTCAAAAGTCTGCCGCCGGCGCAACAGCAACAGATCCGACAGAACCTTCAGAAGTGGAACAGTCTCTCGCCGACCGAGCGCAACGCAATTCGCGACCGGCAGGAAACCTGGAACCGGATGTCGCCGGATCAGCGGAGCTACGTGCAGAAGTCGCTGTTGCCGAAGTGGCAGGGAATGTCGCCGGATCGCAAGGCGCTCGTTACGGGGCGGCTGCACACGCTGCAGCAGATGAATCCCGATCAGCGCGCGGCGGCGTTGAACGATCCGCGATTTATGCAGGGCTTGTCGCCGGATGAGCAGTCTGTGCTGCGTGGGCTTGATTCCGTGCGGAACCCCTAATTTGTAAGGCGTTTTCTCACCTCTCGCAATTTTTCCCAAATTGAAACTCGCGTGGAATTTTGTGCGCGCCCGTGTGCTCGATGGTGGTGGGGTATGCGCGAGCGCTGGCGAAATCGTCGGTCTCAAGATGCGAAAGCAAGCGAGAGATGCAAAAAAGTTTGGGCGCTGTTGACTGATACGAAACAAAAAAACAGGGGCGTGGCAATGCTGTATCCATCGCTACGTAGAAGGGAAACGCGTTCTACAACTAATTGTGGTTTTGCGTGGAGGCGAGCACTAGAGAAGTTTTTCGGCGAAAAAATAATTTTCACAAGAAAAGTTCAAGAGGGCACGAATAGGCCTTGACATGTTTTGCAGCGCATCTACAATCAGGGTCCAAAGTGGCAAGAAGTGGCGCGAAGTGGTTGTAAGTGCAATTCGGTGGTCGGGCGGCCAACGAGTGAAGCGACAAGCGCACACGCACGGCGGGCGGGAATCAGCTCTAAATGCTGCGGGGAAGCCATCAAGCGACAGTGGACGAAAAGGGCCGCATGAAAATTCCGGCCGACTTCCTGGCGGAGCTGCGCAAATCGGGAAACCGATACTACGTGACGAGCGAGAACGGAGTTTACGCGAAAGTTTTTCCGCTCAAGGCGTGGGAAGAGATCGAGAAGAAACTCGCGAAGGTGTCATCGCTCAACGCCGCGAAGCAAAAGTTTTTGGCGCGCACCAGCTACTTCGGCCAGCAGGTGGATGTGGATGGGCAGGGAAGAATCCTGATGCCCCCGGTGCTGCGTGAGGAAGCGGATTTGAAGGGCGAAGTGAATGTGCAAGGGCGGCTGACTTATTTGGAAATTTGGAACAACGCGCGATTCCTGAACGAGATGAAGCAGAACCCGATCACTCCGGAAGACGCGAAGGCTTTGGAGCAGCTGGGAATTTAGTTTGTGAGCGTGCTGCATACGCCGGTCCTGCTGGCAGAGGTTTTGGACTGGTTGAACATTCGGCCGGACGGGACGTACGCAGATGTGACCGTCGGGACCGCGGGCCATATTTTAGAAATTGCAAAGCGGCTGACCACGGGGCGGGTGCTGGGGTTGGATCGCGATCCGCAGGCTTTAGCGATCGCGAAAGACAGGCTGGAGCCGTACAGCGAACGGGTGATTCTGGTGCATCGAGAGTTCTCACAAATCGGCGAAGTGGCGGCGGAGCAGGGAATCGCCGGCTTCGATGGAGTGATCGCCGATCTGGGAATTTCGACGCTCGAACTCGACAGCCCTGAACGCGGATTTTCTTTCCGCTGGGCCGCCGACCTCGACATGAGGATGAACCCGGACAATCCGCTGACGGCGGACGAAATTGTGAATCAGTGGTCAGAGAAAGAGCTGGCCAATCTTCTCTACAACAATGCAGAGGAGAGGGATTCCTACAGAATCGCCAGGGCAATCGTGCGTGCGCGGCCGATCCGCGATACCGAACACCTGGCAACGGTTGTGGCAGGGGGCCGAAAAGCAAGGGGAAGGCAGAGACTGCATCCCGCGACAAAAACGTTTCTGGCGCTGCGGACAGCGGTGAATCGAGAAGAGGAGGAACTCGGGCAGTTTCTTTCGCGGACCCCTGCCACTTTAAATCCGGGAGGACGGATGATCGTCCTCAGCTATCACTCGCTTGAAGATCGAGCGGTGAAGCATTCGTTTCAGGACCTGGCTCGCACGGGCGAGTACACGGTGCTGACGAAAAAAGTAATCGTACCGAGCGAGGCGGAGACGCGGGAAAACCCGCGAGCACGCAGCGCGAAGATGCGAGTGATCGAAAGAGCGGCGACGGCGGAAAGCCAGGCGCCCGAGGTGCGCGGATGACGGAATACTACACAGTAAAACGGATCGATAACTCGCGGCTGGTGCGTCCGATGGCGCCGGCGCGGCTGAAGGATTACTGGCGGCGCGTGGCGGTGGGAGCGGCGATGGCGGCGTGCCTGCTGATGTACACCTGGCAGCATTTTGAGTGCATCCGGCTGCGTTACGAAGTGCAGCAGCTGCAGGCGGATCGCGCGCAAGCTTCGGAACTAAATAAGCGGCTGCATGCGACGGTGTCGTCGCTTGGGTCGGCTGGGCGCGTGGATACGATCGCGCAGAACACTTTGGGATTGACAGTGCATGCACCGGGCGAAGCGGTTGGATCGGAAGGCACGGCGGAGCCGGTGCTGGCGCAAGCGCGATTGGTGTCGGCGCAGCGGCAATAGCGCGCAGCGATTTCGCGTTCGAGGGCGAGAGCGCTTTAAAAGAATCCTGGAAAAGATTTGCGCGGTGGGTAGGAAGCACAGCGGCTCGCGAGTGGCGAGCCGTTTGCGCTTGAGGGACCAGAGCCGCGAAGCATTCATTCGAACGTTAGGCGGAATCGATGGAGCAGCGCAGGCCGCGTCTCCGCTGGTTGTTGATCTGGGCCGTGGCACTGGTTTGGATGGTGGCGGTGGTCGGCCGCCTGGCATATCTCCAGCTCTACTGCTACGGCGATTACTTCGCAAAAGCCCAGCGGCAACAACAGCGCACAGTCGAAACCAGTCCCACCCGGGGAGAGATTTTTGACCGCAAGGGGCGGGAACTGGCGATCAGCATTCCGATGGACTCGGTTTTCGCCGATCCCACAGACATAACGGATCCGGGCATGGTGGCGCGGCTTTTGTCGCGCGCGCTGGATTTGCCGGCTGCGGACATCGAACAGAAAATCCGCGAAGCGAGCAAGCCGGTGCGGCTCGCGAAGAAACTCTCCCCTGAAACCGTCGAGCGCATCGACGAAATGAATTTGAAAGGCGTGTTCTTCCAGAAAGAAAACCGGCGTGTGTATCCGCTGCATGAACTTGCCGCGCACGTGCTGGGGTTTGTCGACACCGACGAGAAGGGTATGGGCGGGATCGAGCATTCGTTTGATAAGTGGATCCGCGGCAAGCCGGGGCACGGCGTGGTGATGAGCGACGGCAAGCAGCGGCACTACGACCCGCACGAGGCGGCGGCCGATCCGGGCGGGAATGTGACGCTGACGATCGACGAGACGCTGCAGACGATCGCGGAAAAAGAACTCGCGACGGGAATGCAGGAAACGCACGCGAAGAACGGCGTGGTGGTGATTCAGGATCCGAACACGGGCGAGCTTCTTGCGGTGGCGAACTATCCGGTGTTTGACCCGAATGATGCGGGGAAATATCCGGACATGGCGCGGATGGATCGCGTGGTGACGGCGGCGTACGAGCCGGGATCGACTTTCAAGATGATCACGCTGGCGGGCGCGATCGAGCGGCACCTGACCAATCCTGCGGAAATGATTGATTGCCAGATGGGCAGCATCATGGTGGCGGGGCGGCTGATTCACGATCACAAACCGTTTGGCGTGCTGAGCGTGACGGACATTCTGGCGAACTCGAGCGACGTGGGAACGATCAAGGTGGCGGAGCGGCTGGGGCCGGAGCGTTTCTACGAGACGATTCACGATTTTGGGTTTGGCGCGCTGACGGGAATTGAGTTGCCGGGCGAGCAGCGTGGATTGCTGCGGCCGGCGCGAAATTGGGGACCAAGCTCGATCGGTTCCGTGGCGATGGGGCAGGAAGTAAGCGGGACGCCGGTGCAGATTATTTCGGCGATCTCGGCGCTGGCGAACGGCGGGACGTACTACCCGCCGAAAATTGTGGAGAAGGTGGAAGGCGGATTCGGCGGTCCGCTGCCGGCGCGCGCGGAGCCGCATCAGGCGACGGATGAGAAGACGGCGGCGACGCTGCGCCAAATGATGGAATCGGTGATTTTGAAAGGAACCGGGAAGCCGGCGAAATTGGATGGTTGGACGGCAGCGGGAAAGTCGGGAACGGCGCAGGAGATCGACACAAACACGGGGCGATATTCGCCGACGGCGTATGTGGCGTCGTTCATTGGATTCGCGCCAGTGAATTCGCCGGCGATCACGGTGCTGGTGATGTTTGACACGCCGCAGGGCGAGCACATGGGCGGCAACGTGGGCGGGCCGGTGTTTAAGCGCGTTACGGAGCAGGCACTGGCGTATCTGGCGGTGCCGCACGATGTGCCGGGTCTTTCGGACGATCAGTTCGCGAGCAACGTGAAGAAGAACGGCGACGCTGCGCACGCGGCCGACGTGGCGGCGGAGAGCGCTAGCGAGGCGAAGTACCAAGCGGCGGTTTCGAAGACGACGAGCGGCGTGGCGGCGCAGAATGCAGTGGAAGGGATTGAGATGCCGAATTTCACCGGGCAGACGGTGCGGAACGTGATTGAAGAGTGCTCGCGGCTGGGCGTAACGCCGAATCTGATTGGCAACGGTCTTGCGGTTGAGCAGTCACCGGATGCGGGCACGGTTGTTCCGCATGGAAGCAGCGTGACGGTGCGGTTTGGGCGCGCGGCGAAATTGGTGCCGGCGTCGGCGAAAACGCCGAGCGCTTCGTCGAGGACTGCGCGTTGAAAATGATGATGGAAGGGGAGACGGAAGTGGGGACCGCGGGGACACGGACGGCTCGCAAAGCTGCGAGGATGATGAGACTGAGCGAAGTGTTGGCGGGAATCGATGTAATGCGCGTTGCTGGGAACGGCGACGCGCGCGTGACGGGAGTGGTGTGCGACAGCCGGGTGGTGACGCCGGGAAGTTTATTTTTTGCGTTGCCGGGCTCGAAGGCGGATGGAAACGAATTTGTGAGCGCGGCGATCGCGGCGGGAGCCACGGTGGTGGCGAGCGCGTTGCCGCGACCGGCAGAGCTGCCGGCGAATGTGGCGTCGCACATTGCTTGGGTTGCGCTTGCGCCGGGAACGGAGCGAAAGGCGCTGGCGCTGGCGGCAGTGAATTTTTACGGGCATCCGGCCGATGCGTTGAAGCTCGTCGGCGTAACGGGAACGAATGGGAAGACGACGATCACCTTCATCGTCGATTCAATTTTGCATGCGGCGGGATATACGACGGGGCGAATCGGGACGACGGGATACCAGACGCCCGCAGGAAGCCGCAAGGCGAAGAACACGACGCCGGAGTCGGTTGATTTGCAGGAAATGTTTTCTGAGATTCGCGACTCGGGCGGGACGCACGCGGTGATGGAAGTGAGTTCTCATGCGCTGGCGATGGATCGCGTGTGGGGCTGCCATTTTGCGGCGGCGATTTTTACGAATTTGACGCGCGACCATCTGAATTTTCACAAGACGTTTGACGATTACTTTGCGGCGAAGCGGATTTTGTTTGAGGGGACGGGCGGCGGCGCGCCGGAATTCGCGATCGTGAATGCGGATGATTTGTACGGGCCGCGCCTTGAGGGCCTTGCGAAGCGGACGCTCACGTACGGGCTATCGGATTCGGCGGATCTGTGCGCGAAGAAGGTCGCGCTGAGTTTTGACGGGCTTGAGTTCACTGCTCATACGCCGGTGGGAAAAATTGACGTGCATGCGCCGCTGGTAGGGCGAATCAACGTTTACAACATTCTGGCGGCGATGGGCGCGGCGATCGCGCTGGACGTGCCGGTGGCAAAGATCGAGGCAGGAATCGCGAACCTGGAGCAGGTGCCGGGACGGTTTCAGCGGATCGATGAAGGGCAGCCGTTTTTGGTGGTGGTGGATTACGCGCATGCCGACGATGCGATGCGGAATTTGATTTCGACGGCGCGCGAGCTGAATCCGTCAGGGCGGATCATTACGCTGTTTGGAGCGGGCGGAGAGCGCGACCGTTCGACGCGGCCTCCGATGGGTGAAGCTGCGGGCGCGTTGAGCGACCTTGTGATTCTGACGAGCGACAATCCGCGCACGGAAGATCCGTTGCGGATCATCAACGATTTGATCGTGGGCCTGCAGAAGGTGAACGGAAATTACAAGATCGAGCCGGACCGCGAGACGGCGATCGAAATGGCGATCGACGAGGCGCGCAAAGGCGACATCGTGTTGCTCGCCGGCAAGGGCCACGAAAACTATCAGATTTATCGCGACCGCACGTTTGAGTTTGACGATCGCGACGTGGCGCGAAAAATTTTGCGGCGCAAAGGCTACACGAAAACGCGGTAGCGATTGAGCGGAAGCCGCTCGCGCGCGCTGCAAAAAAATTCGGAAGTGGCAGTCCAATCGAGCGCTTCCGAAAGTGAGCGTGCGAATGAGACCAAGCCTCGGGGAGAAGAACGATTGCGGTGGACGGCCGGCCAAATCGCGGAAGCTCTGGGTGTCGCGCGCCCGGAGGGGCTTGCCGCTGTGGCCGGGGTGGCCGGCGTCTCGATTGATTCTCGAACGGTCGCGGCCGGGGAATTGTTCGTGGCGATACACGGAGCGAGTCACGACGGACACAGTTTTGTGGCAGGCGCTTTCGATCGCGGCGCGGTGGCGGCAGTGGTGGCGGGGAACCGCGCGGCTGGGCTCGTCTCAGAGATCGGCCCCGAAATCGCAAAGAAACTCTACGTTGTGGTCGACACGCTCGACGGCCTGCACCGGCTGGCCGCCCGCGCCTGCGAGATTTGGCGCGCGGCGAAACCGGGGCGGCGGATTGGCGGCGTGGCCGGGTCCGTGGGAAAGACCACAACAAAAGAAATCTTTGCGGCGCTTTTGGGCGCGCGGATGCGCGTTCTGAAAACGCTAGGAAATTTGAACAACGAGTACGGATTGCCGTTGACGCTGCTGAAGCTGGATGAAGAGCACGATGCGGCGGTGATTGAAATGGGCATGTCGCATCCCGGCGAGCTGGCGCGGCTCACGAAAATCGCGAGGCCGGATGTGGGCGTGATCACGCGGATTGCGGTGGAGCATCTGGAATTTTTTGCGTCGATCGATGAGATTGCGCTGGCCGAGCGCGAACTGATCGAGCATCTGCCGTGGCCGAAGGCGACGGCGGTGCTGAACTCGGGCGACGAGCGCGTGGCGAAGATGAAAGAAGTCGCGCACGGCGACGTGCTGTGGTTTGACGCGACGGGCGGCGCGTCTTCGAAGCGCGAGGCGCGGGTGTTTCGCGCGGAAAATATCGAAGAGCGCGGGCTTGCGGGGACGAGTTTCGATTTTGTGTGGCCAGAGGGGCACAGGCGGCTCGATCTGGCGTTGATCGGGAGGCACAACGTGATGAACGCGGTGGCGGCGCTCGCGGCGGCGAGCGTTTGGGGCATCGGCGCGGCCGAGGCGGCTGAAGTGTTTCCGGAGATGGTTCCGGCGGACAAACGCGGCGAAGTGGTGGCATTTGAAGCGGGATTCACGGTGATCAACGACAGCTACAACTCGAGCCCGACGGCGCTCGATTCTGTGGCGCAACTTCTGGCGGCGACTCCGGGTTTTAAGCGGCGGATTCTCGCAGCGGGCGAAATGCGGGAGCTGGGCGGAAGCTCGGCGGAGTTGCATCGAGATTGCGGGCGCGTGATTGCGGCGCTCGGAAAAATTGATTGGCTGGTGGGAGTGAATGGCGACGCGGCGGAACTGGTTCGCGCGGCCGTCGATGCCGGCTTTCCGAAAGAGCGGACGAAATTTTTCCTGGATTCGAAAGAAGCGGGTGCGTACCTGACGGGATTTGTGGCGCCGGGTGATGTGCTGCTGCTGAAAGGTTCGCGCGGCGTGAAGATGGAAAAAATTCTCGAAGCGATCGATGCATCGCATGCGCGCGTTCCTGCGTCATCGGCGGCGAAATCGAAAACGCCCGTCGAGTCCACGGTGAAGAAAGGCTGAGATGCTCTACTGGCTCCTTTTTTACGCGCTCAAGCCGCACTTCAGCCCGCTGAATGTGTTCCGCTACATCACGGTGCGGACGGCGGTGGCGAGCTTGACGGCGTTTTTGCTGTCGCTGATTTTGGGGCCGTGGGTGATCGACCGGCTACGGAATTTGCAGGTGAAGCAGTACATCCGGGAAGAAGGGCCAAAGGGGCACCAGAAAAAAGCGGGAACGCCGACGATGGGCGGCGTGCTGATTGTGGCGTCGATTGTGATTCCAACGCTGCTGTGGGCGGATTTGCGGAACGCGTACGTGCTGCTGGCCATGGGCGCGACGCTGGCGTTTGGCGCGATCGGATTTGTGGACGATTACAACAAAGTCGTCCGCAAGCGGAATATGGGCCTCACGCCGCGCGGGAAATTTTCGCTGCAGGTGTTGACGTGCGCCGTCGTTGGCATCGTGCTGCTCGCGCTGCAAACGCATGGGCACTACTCGACGACGCTGACCGTGCCGTTTTTGAAGACGCTGCATCCGGACCTGGTGGTCGATCGGCTGCTGGACATCAAATACATCTGGGCGCTGGCGTACGTGCCGATGCTGCTGTTTTTGGTGCTGGTGATTGTGGGCAGCTCGAATGCGGTGAAT
>JABDGF010000027.1:0-4476 GCA_013286165.1 Acidobacteriota bacterium
GCGCGAAACTCCGGCGCCCGCTCGCGGCAAAATTCTCTTCACCGCCGCGCGCATCATGCAGGACGAAAAAGAATCTCTCGCGCGCCTGCTCACCCGCGAAGAAGGCAAAGCGCTGAAAGACGCGCTTGGCGAAGTCCAGCGCGCGATCAACATCCTCGAATTCTCCGCCGGCGAAGCGCGCCGCCTGACGGGCGAAACGATGCCCAGCGAATCGCCCAAGAATTTCTCTTACACTGTGAAGCAACCGCTCGGCGTCGTCGGCCTCATCACGCCGTGGAACTTCCCTATCGCGATCCCGATTTGGAAGATGGCGCCCGCGCTCGTCTGCGGCAATACCGTCGTGCTGAAGCCCGCTGAACTCACGCCGCTCTGCGCGCTGCGCCTCGCCGAAATTTTTACCGAGGCTGGCCTGCCCAAGGGCGTGCTCAACGTCGTGCTCGGCACCGGCGAATCCGTCGGCGACGAACTCGTCACCAACCCGCACGTGCACGCGATCTCCTTCACTGGTTCCACGGCCGTCGGCCAGAAAATTTACGCCGCGGGCGCGGCCACACAGAAAAAAGTACAGTGTGAGATGGGCGGCAAGAATGCCGTCGTCGTGCTCAAAGACGCAGACCTGCAACTCGCGCTCGACGCTGTCGTCTCCGGCGCGTTCGCCTCCACCGGCCAGCGCTGCACGGCCACCAGCCGCGTGATCATCGAAGAAGCCGTCGCCGACGAATTCGTCGCGCAGCTCGTCGAACGCGCCAAAAAATTCCGCGTCGGCGATCCTCTCGACACGCAGAACGACATGGGCCCGTCCGTGGACGAATCGCAGCTCTCCACCGTGCTGAAGTACATCGACATTGGCCGCACCGAAGGCAAGCTCGTAGCCGGCGGTGATCGCCTCATCAACCCGGCGCTCAAAGACGGCAATTTCGTCTCGCCCACCGTCTTCGACCACGTCGCCAAAGACTCGCGCATCGCGCAGGAAGAAATTTTCGGCCCCGTCCTGAGCATCATCCGTGTGAAAGATTTCGACGAAGCTCTCGCCGCCGCAAACGGCGTGAAGTTTGGCCTGTCCAGCTCGATCTACTCCACCGACGCCAACAAAATCTTTGAGTTCGTCGATAAAATCGAAACCGGCATGACGCACGTGAATCAGCCCACCGTCGGCGGCGAAGCGCACGTTCCGTTCGGCGGCGCGAAATCCAGCAGCATCGGCCCGCACGAGGTAGGTCACGCAGGCGTGATCGATTTCTACACCGAAACCAAAGTTGTCTATATCGACTTCACCGGACGCAAGCGCTAACGCAGCTCGCCCAGCCGCCCAACGCTTCGCCCGAGACAGCAACCGATTACCGCGCCACGGCGCGCACAAAAACGAGGCCCCGACTTGCGAGGATTGTTCGACCGCGAAATTTATCTCGACATTGAAACGCTGAGACTCTCACACGAAGTGGACGGCGGCTGGAGCAACATCCGCGGCTTCGGCATGGCCGTCGCCGTCACCTGGGACAAAGAAAACGGCTTTCGCCGCTGGTTCGAGGAAGACGCGCGCAAGCTGATCAACGAACTCGAGCAGTTCACCAAGGTCATCACCTACAACGGCAACCGCTTCGACATCGAAGTCCTGCGCGCTTACGCTCCCGTCGATAATGTCCTCAAATCCTCGCTCGACCTTCTCGAGGAACTCCACAAGCTCCTGGGCCATCGCGTAAAGCTCGACCAAGTCGCCACCGAAACGCTAGGCACCACCAAGTCCGGCGACGGCATCAAAGCCGTGGAGTGGTGGCGTGCCGGCGAAAAAGAGCGCGTCGTGAAATATTGCGAGCAAGACGTCACGATTCTTCGGGACGTCCACGAGCACGGCCGCGTGAAAGGCTTCGTGATGATTTCGCAGCGCCAAATTGTCGTCCAATGGGATTAATTCGCAGGCATTCGGAGGCGGACACATCGCACGCTCTACGGTGCGTCGCACTTGTGGTGCTCATCGCCGCCGTTTGCGCGACGCACAGCCGCTCAGCGCACGCGTCCGATCCCGATCACTTTTTGTGGAAGTCCGTTCCCGCCGCGCAGTGCAAAATCGACGACAAAATTCCCCTCGCGTGGAACGTCTATCAGACCGACAACAAAAAGCAGCAGCACCTGGTGCTGATTCTGCTCGGCCGCCGCTACCTCGCCATGGATATGCGCGCCAAGCAGATTTACAACGTGCCTCTTAGCGATCTGAAAGCCAGCGGCCCGAACTGGGAGAGCGGCGATCTCTTCATTCAATCGAGAATTTTACCCACAGAAAATTGGACGCTGCGCGACGCAGGCCCCGCGGAAATCATCAAGCTCACGCTAAAGGATTACAACCGCCTGCTGCAGATCGAAATTCCCCACCCCGTTGATCTGCGCGGCCTCTACTAATTTTTCGCGCCGAATCTCGCCTGTGCCGCTGCTTCGTCAGGGTGCTCCGCCTTCACGGTCGCCACGTCGTTCAACCCGCGCCACACCAGCCACACGCACACGCCAATCATCCCGATCCACCCGGCCGCTCGTACCATCGCCGCAATCCGCGTGTCGTACTGCAGCACACCTAGCTTGCCGAAGAGATACTCCCAGTCGTGAATCACGTACTCCGCGTCGCCCACCGTCAGCAGCGGCAACTCCAACCTGCGCGCGTCCGCCATGTACGTCGCCGTCGGCAAAAATTGGTCGAACATAAAAAATAAACAGAACGCCACGCCCTGCGTCTGCCGCTTGAACATAAAATACATCGCCAGTGCAAACGGCGCGAACAGCTGCAAAAACGTTCCGCCCGCCACGCTGATGAATTCGCCGAAAAATCGAAACACCAGGTGCCCGCCCTCGTGAATCGGCACAAACACTCCATCCATCAATCCGGGAAACATGCCGTGGCTCACCAGCGACCACAAAAAGAACGCGTAGAAAAAGATCCACGCCGCCAGCGCCACGCGCGGCATCGGCTGCCACGGCTCGGCCAGCTGATCGAGAAACGGAAAACGTTCGGTCAGTGAGTCGGGGAAACTCATGCGCAGCTCGTTACCACGATTGAACCATCCGAGCCGCGCACACGCACGCGGAGATCAAAAACGGTTGCTCTATCCGGCAGTGGCGCCTAGCGCATCGAAACGCCGGTCACCCACGGGATGCTCACTAGGCCGTCCTTCACCTGCACGTCCACCAAATCGCCCTTCGTAAACCGGTCGAAATCCACGCGGTCCACGGGAATGCGCTCCAGGTGATGGCCTTCGCGCCACGATGTGACGATCAGCCGCCGGCTCGCCATCGGCCCCGGCATCGAGAATTTGCTGATCACGCGCGCCTGCTCGCTGTGCATTTTGGAGGCGTCGAGCATGCCGTTCATGAAGAGTAGTCCTGCTAGGAGCCACGGCAGCGGAATCAGGCCGTAGTAGAGCCGCTTCAAAATATCGACGTCCTGGTGTGCCACCGCGCGACGTTCCAGCCAGATCGCGATGCCCAGCGTAATGAAGAAAACCACGCCGATAAATATGAGGATGCCGTCGAGTTCCAGCGCCGGGTAACGCCCGCTGGCCACCACAAAAGTCACAGCGCCCAACAGAAAAATCGCCGTCCGATTCAGCAGCTTGCTGCGCAGCGAAAATTCGGCGGCCGTGGACGTGAGACCGCACACGTCACACTTGTCCTCGTCGCGCTCCGCACCGCAATTCATGCACCGCGTCATTTGCATCGAGCCGCCGCTCACATGAAGTATTGCGTTCTCACAGATTAGACACCGCCGAGCGCCAAAACGTTCCACGCCTCGTCGCGACGCGCGCGTCAGTTGATCTTCGTCACTTTCGCCGGCTGGCTCGAATTGCAAACCATATTCTCGTCCCGCCCGTTCGCCAGCATTTCGCAATCGATCGCCTGCGCCGCGTGCGTCGCATCTTGCACCGTCGCGCCCTTGGCCTTTGCGCAATGCACGTAGCCTTTGAAATTCACGCACACTTCGTATTCATTCTGATTCTGCTGCATCGTGGAATACGCCAGCACGCCGAACAGCACCATCGCGCCAAGCACCATGATCAGCCGCATTCTGATTTTGCTTACCGCCATCGCCGCTCTATCTCCGCCTTGCCCGCAGTCTCACGCGTCGCGTTTCCCCGCCCGTCGCTGCACTTCTTTTTCAATATAGCGCCGCACGTGCCCCGGAATCGTCTCGAGCGCCGCCACATCGTTCAGATCGCGCATCGTGAGATTCGGTAGAAACGCCAGCACCGCCGGCACCGGCGTGTGTGCGTTGCGAATCAACCCAACTCTCACATTGTACTGGACCGACCATTTCGGGTGTTGCGCGATCGCCGCAATCACACGCTCCGGCACCGCCGCATTCGCCACCACTCGCAGCACCTGGCTCTCGTTCAGAAAATTATTGTCGAGCGCGAGCTTCATCGCCTGCGGATGCCCTTCCGCCAGAATCGCGCCAGCTACTCGTGACGGCCCTCGCCGCGCGAGCGTCAGCTT
>JABDGF010000027.1:4486-23488 GCA_013286165.1 Acidobacteriota bacterium
CAGCTTTTCGCCAATCGGAATCTGCGGCACGCGCTGCACCATCACTTCCTCAGCCACGCGCTTCACTTCCGCCGGAGTCGAAGGCATCAACGCGACGCGCACCAAATCGAAAAGAAAAAGTTGCCGCAGCAGATTCAGCGCTGGGCGCCTCGGCGTCTTGGGATGGCGCACCAGTCCCACGCGAATCGCTTCACTCGCGATCCACTCCGGCTTCGCGGCAATCGTAGCGAGAATTTTCGCGGGCAGGTCGAGACGGCCGAGCAAAACGACGAGGTGGTCTTCTTCGAGGTGAGGGTTTTCGAGCAGCGCGGCGAGCACATCCTCTTCCGCTGCGTGCAAGTACGGCTTCAATTCATCGGCCGCCGCCGTACGCGCCGCATCGGCGCGCAGGGCCGCATCTTCAGCCATGGCCTTTGCGCTTCCCCAACTTAATTGCCATTCGCGCCGCGGCCTCAGCAGGCTTCATCGGCAGAGGAATAATTTGAGCGTGCGGTGCCACTTTATGAAGTTCCGAATCGATCGCCGCGTCGAAAAATTTGCTCCGACCCGTCGTGCCACCTGCCTTTGCAATCGGTATTGCGCGCTCTTCAAATTTCAGCTGCGTCACTACGCTCTTCACCAGCGCTCCCAGCGAGCAAGCGGCGTTGTTCAACAGCTCGCGCGATACGGCGTCGCCCTTATCCGCCAGCTCGCCCACCAACGGAAAAATCCGCGGAAACACGTCATCCGGATTTTTGATCACCCAGTCCATCATGCGAGTCCAATCTTTCATCCCGAGCCACTTCAACAGCTGCTCCGACAGTTCCGTTTTCGGCCCGCGCTTTTCGTCCGCGCGCACTACAGCCGCCACCGCCAGACGCCCAATATCAAACGCGCTTCCTTCATCGCTGAACCACGGTCCGCGCCCACCGGCACGCGCAAGTTTTCCCTTCGCGTCGCGCCCCAGCGCCGCCGATCCCGTGCCCACCACCAAAATCACGCCTTCGCCCTCGCCCACTCCGGCCGTTAGCGTGATCGCCAGGTCCGTCGTCACCGAAACCGCCGCGTTGGGAAACGACTTTTCGAGGAACGTCGCCATGCGCCGCGCCACGCTGTCTCGCCCCGCGCCGCCGATCCCCGCGCACACGCCGCGAATGTCGATCGACTTCAGCTTCGCGCGCTCCAGCACCAGGTCCGCCGCGTCGCTCATCGTGAACCACGCCTTCGCATACCCGGCGCGCAGCGGATTCGAAGGGCCCGCCGTCGCGCGCTCCAGCATTTCGCCCTCGGCATTCGCCAGCACGCAGTCCGTTTTCGTGCCGCCGCCGTCGAATCCCAGGAAATAACCTTCGCTTGCGTGTGCCTTTTTCTCAGCCATGCACTCTCACTTTGCTTGACACTGTTTCCGCCGCGCGGTTAGCATTCGCGTTCGCAGCCACCGGCGCAATGAACATCAGCTATCTCGACTTCGCGATTCTAATTCTCTACCTCGTCGGCATCACTGCATTCGGCGCGCGTTTCCGCAAAGGCCAGCAAAATCTCCGCGATTACTTTCTCGGCGGCCGCACCGCGCCGTGGTGGGCGCTGTCCTGCTCGATTGTCGCCACCGAAACTTCCACGCTCACGATCATCAGCACACCCGGCATCGCGTATGGCGGCAATCTGGGATTCCTGCAGCTCGTTCTAGGCTACGTGGTGGCGCGGGTGATTCTGTGCATCACTCTGGTCCCGCAGTATTTCAAAGGCGAATTCTATACTGCTTACCAGCTTCTGGAAAAGCGCTTTGGGTCGCGCATGAAGAAGGCGGCCGCGGTCGTGTTTCTCTGCACACGTGCACTCGCTGAAGGCGTGCGCATCGCCGCGATTGGAAAGGTCGTAAGCGTCGCATTCGGCACCGGCAATCGCACTTCGATTGCGATTATCACCGTGCTCACGATGTTTTACACGTTTGAGGGAGGCATGCGTGCGGTGATCTGGACCGACGTGATTCAGTTCGTGTTGTACATTCTCGGCTCGCTTGCCGCGTTTTTTTTGCTGCTGCATAAAATTCCAGGTGGCTGGCCGGAGATCACGCAAGTCGCCGCAGCGGCCGGCGGCAAACTGCGGATTTTCGATTTCGCGTTCAGCCTCACGAAGAGTTACACGTTCTGGTCCGGCTTAATCGGCGGCACATTCCTCACCATGGCCAGCCACGGCGTCGATCAGACGATGGTGCAGCGCCTGCTCTCCGCGCGCAACGAACGCGATGCAAAAAAAGCGCTCGTCGTCAGCGGCGTGATCGTCTTCTTCCAGTTCACTCTGTTCCTGCTAATCGGTGTGATGCTCTACGTTTACGGAATGCACGAGACGCTCGTCGTGCCCGGCGGCGATCCGGATCGCATCTACCCGTGGTTTATCGTGCATCGCATGCCAGTCGTCGCCGTCGGCCTGCTGCTCGCGTCGATCTTCGCAATCGCGATGTCCAACGCCAGCGGCTCCCTCAATTCTCTCGCTTCCTCCAGCATCATCGACCTCGGCCGCCGCCGCACGACCGGCACCGACGCAGCCGCTGACGCGCGCTCCCTGAGCCGCTCGCGCGTCACGACACTCTTCTGGGGCGTCGTTCTCGGCGCTCTAGGGTTAGTGAATTGGGGCCCGGTGCTCGTCGCCGGCCTCACCATCGCCGCCATCACCTACGGCGCCATGCTAGGCGTCTTCCTGTTAGGCATGTGGAACAAACGCGCCAACGAAACCGGCGCCCTAACAGGCTTCGTAGTCGCCCTCATCTCCATGATCGTAGTCCGCTACAACACACCCCTAGCCTTCACTTGGTACGTCCTGGTCGGCAGCGTCATCACCTTCGCTATCGGCTCCCTCGTCAGCGCCTTGAACCCCAAGGCCGCATCGTAAAGCCTTTCCGGGTGCCGCACCCTTTTCTTCTCAAAAGGGTGCGCGGCGCAAAGCCAAAACGTTCACCACCCGCCCGGTTCCTATGGAATGCAACTCGCTCCAAAAGGTTTAAATGTAGCGCCGCGGCCTTCAGCGCGGCACCCGACAGCGAAAACGACATCCCGCTCGCGCACGAACCTAATCTCGCAGCGAATTCACAAATCCCATGATCGCCTCCGCCGAATCTCTCGGCGCGCACTGCAACACGAGGTGCGGCGCTTCGATGACTTTCAGCTGCATATCCGCTCGCCGTGCCGCGATTTCATCAACGCTTTTTGCGTCTACAACACAATCTTGCCGGCCTTGCAGGTAAAGCATCGGCGTCACCGTTGCCGACAGCGCGTTCTTCGCGTCGCAGTTGATCACTGCCTGAGCCCTTTCGAGCAATACCGTCCGTTTGACGCGTCTGATCGCGCCGCTCAGCTGCTGCACTAGGGTCGCTGGAGCCGATTCGCCAATCAGATATTTGCGCAGTATCCACTCCGGCGGGTTCATTCTAAGCAGCGCGCTGCTGGCGAATATCGTCGCGACCATTGCGAGCCGTGGCATCGGATTGCTCACGAATCCTGCGCACAGGACAAGTCCTTTCATATTTGGCGGACGTTTCGCGGCAAGCAAAACGCCAACCGGCGACGAAAACGATTCGGCCACGACTAAGAAAGGCGTTGTCGGGAAGATTTTTTCGACGAACGCCACCAGCGCATCGTAGTCGAGGAATTCATCGATAGGATAACGGGCGGTCAGCGTCGGTATCGCGGGTGGAAGTGCAGCGATAAAGTCCGTGAACAGCTCGCCCGTTCCATCCATGCCTGGCAACAAAACCAGAGTTTCAACTCCCGACCGTGTTCGCGATTGGGATTCCACAGCTCCGATCCTAGCACCGGAGAAAACTCACGCCGAATCACTTTCCGCAGAGTCAAATCGCGCGACTCATGGCAAGCTAGTCGCGCAGGCCCGCCGCAGAGAGAGATTCGATCGATAACGGATCACAACACACGCAACCGCCGCATCGTCTCGACCTAGTGCGCGCGCTTGGCCCGTGGGCCGCGGGCGCGATCGTCGTCGGTACGATGGTCGGCACCGGCATTTTCCTGAAGCCGAGCGAAATGGCGGCGGTGGGCGGCTCGGTCAGCGTCGTTTACGCGGCGTGGATCGCCGGCGGCATCCTGTCACTGTTTGGCGCACTCTCATTCGCCGAACTCGGCGCCGCACTCCCCAAAGCCGGCGGACAATACGCGTATCTTCGTCAAGGCCTCGGCCCCGTTTACGGTTTTCTTTTCGGCTGGATGCATTCAACGGTCGGCGAGTCGAGTTCCGCCGCATCCATCGCCGCCGGCCTCGCGCGCTTCACAAGTTTTCTGATTCCTGCCGTCGCCGCGCCGATTTTCACCTGGAAAATCGCGGTTCCGTTTTCGCAGACGCCCTACAACTTCGTCTTCACCTGGGCGCAACCGTTCGCGGTCTGCGCGCTGGCGCTGTTCACGTTCATCAACTATCTCGGCGTCAAGCTCGGCGGCCGCGTGCAAGTCGCGCTCACGTTCATCAAAGTCACCGCCGTCCTCGCCATCGTCGCCGCCGGATTCGCCTTCAGCCATGCGAATCCCGCCCGATTCCACCCGTGGTGGCCCGCGCAAACTTCTTCGTCCACTTTTCTGGCGTTTCTCACTGCGCTCGCCGCCGCGCTCTGGGCTTACGACGGCTGGGAAGATCTAAATCGCGTCGGCTCGGAAATCGCCGACCCGCAGCGCAACATTCCGCGCGCGCTGATCGGCGGCACTCTGCTTGTGATGGGAATTTACGTGCTGTTCAACGCAGCGTGCTTCTATGTGCTGCCGTTCTCGGCGGTCGCGTCGTCATCGCACGTTGCGTCGGACGTGGTAGTGAGCTTCGCCGGCAGCGGCGCAGCGAAATGGATCACGCTCGCGATGGTCGTCTCCGCGCTCGGCACGCTGAATTCGTCGCTGCTCAGCGGTGCCCGCGTTCCCTACGCCATGGCTCGCGACGGACTTTTCTTCCGCGTCACCGGCGTCGTGCATCCCAGATTCCGCACGCCCTCCGGAGCACTCGTTTTCCAAGGCGTGCTCGCGAGCCTCATGGCTCTCACCGGCACGTTCGAAGAACTCACTTCGCTTTTCGTCTTCGCCGCATGGATTTTCTACGCGCTCTCGGTCGTAGCGATGTTCCGCCTGCGCCGCATCGCAGCCGAGTTGCCGCGCCCCTACAAAACCTGGGGCTACCCGGTCGTCCCCGCGCTCTTCGTAGCCGGCGCGCTCGCCCTCACCGTCAACATCCTAATCGAGCGCCCCATCCGCTCGAGCATCGGCCTAGCCCTAATCCTAAGCGGCCTCTTCTTCTACCGCGCCTGGGCCAACTCCACCGCCGCCAATCCGTCGCAGTAGCATAGGCAATCCTGCCTGTGTGAGCACCGGCTCTTCCGGCCGACCACCTTCGACGCAGCCGTCAGCGCCCCGCAGCCGATCGCGGCAGTTCGATCCGCCGAAACTGCTCCGCGCCGGATTTCCGCGCACTCAATTCCGAATGCAACATCTCGAACATCATCTCCGCGCCATCGGCGAGCCGCGGCCCTGGACGCGAGGTATAGGAATTCGCATCAATTACGTATACGAGTCCATCGCGCACGGCCGGCAACTCCGGCCACTTCTCCGCGATGCGCGTCTCGACGAACTCTCGCGCCGCGCGCTCAGCGTCGTACCCGCACGGCATCACGAGCATCACGTCAGCAGCGCACGCGCGAATTTGCTCGTCCGTAACGCGCACCGACGCCTCGCCCGGCCGCGCGAACACATCCACGCCGCCCGCCGCCTCCACCATCTCCGGGACCCAGTGCCCCGCCAAGTAAAACGGCTCGAGCCACTCGAGACACAGCACCCTCACGCGCCGCACTCCACTCGCTGCAAATCGCGCCGCCACCGCACCAACCCGCGAGCGCAACTCAGCCGCCAGTTCAACGCCGCGCTCCGCGCAGCCGACCGCCACACCAACACGCTCCACATCCCGCCACACATCTTCCAGCGTATGTGGCGTCAACGTCAGCACCGCCGGCGCCTCGACCATCCGCGCCAGCACCGCGCCCAAATCCTCCGGCGACGCCGCGCACACTTGACACAAATCCTGCGTGACGATCAAATTCGGCGCGAGCCGCACCAGCAGCTCCGCATCCACGCCGTACAAACTCTGCCCCGCATCCACCAGCGCCCGCACCTGCCGGTCGATCTCGCCCGCAGCCGCCGACGAATCCACACGCGCACGAATCACCCGCGCCACACCGCGCGCCTCAAGAGGAAAATCGCACTCGTGCGTCACGCCCACCACCCGCTCCCCGCACCCCAGCGCAAACAGCATCTCCGTCGCCGACGGTAGCAACGAGCAAATCCGCATCGCCCGCCTACCGACACCACGCGCCCCGTGCGCCGTCTCATTCATAGATTAAATATTTCCCACGCGTCACACGAAACGCCGCCAGCCCCGGCTTCCACGACGCGACAATCTCACTCACGCTCGCGCCCTTCTCCAGCGCCGCAATCGTCTCCGCATTCCCCACCAGCACGATCATCTTCGCCACGAGAAATTTCTCCGGATACAACGCACGAAGCGCCGCCGCCACCTCCATCCCATTCCCGACCGAATCAAACGCCGCTGCATCCGTCACCGTCAACGCAACGCCGTGGCACTCAACTCCCTTGTACAAATCCGACGTTGGCGTAAATTTCACCGCGCGATACGCCACCCCCGCAATGCGCCGCTTCGAAAGCTCCGCAGCCAGCGCGTCCCCGTCGATCCACGGCGCGCCCAGCATCTCGAACGGCGTCTCCGTCCCCCGCCCCACCGAAACGCCGCCCGCCTGCAAAATTTCGATGCCCGGATACGGCACCGTCTCCGCCACGGTCCGCAAATTCGGCGACGGCGGAATCCACACGAGCCCCGTCTCGCCATACGTCGTCGCGCGCTTCCACCCGCTCATCCGCACCACATGCAAATCCGCGCCGATTCCCGCCTCCGCGTTAAAAAATCCCGCCAGCTCGCCCAGCGTCATCCCGTACACAATCGGCATCGGAAAATACGCGACGAACGCCGTCTTATCCGCATCGAGCATCGGCCCCTCGATCCGCTCGCCGCCCAGCGGATTCGGCCGGTCCAGCACAAAAAACGCCAGATGATTCTTCGCCGCCGCCTCCATGCAGTAGCCCATCGTCGCCGTGTACGTGTAAAACCGAACGCCCGCGTCCTGAATGTCGAACACCAGCGCGTCAAGCCCCTTCAAATCCTCATCCGCTGGCCGCCGCGAATTACCATACAAGCTGTAAACTGGAAGCCCCGTCGCCGCGTCCTTCGAATTATCAACGTGCTCCTGATCGAGCTTCCCCGCAATGCCGTGCTCGGGACTAAACAGCGCCACCAGCTTCACGCCTTCCGCCCCAGACAGCACGTCAATCGTCCGCCGCCCGCGCGAATCGACGCCTGTCTGATTCGTGATCAGCCCAACGCGCTTCCCTCGCAACGGCGCAAAATTCTGCTCCTCGAGCACGTCGATCCCCGTCTTCACCCGCGCGGCACCAGGCACCGCACCGGAAGACTGCGCCCGCGCACACCCCGCCACCAAAACCACCACAAAAACCGCCGCAAAAAGAGAACGAATACGCCACACACCCACGCCACTCTCGTTGTTGCGCCCCAGACCGTGTGTTATACAAAAGTGCTGCTTCATCAGCGCAATTATGCAACGCCCCGGATGGTTTCGATGCGCAAATTTGGGCTGATTTTACTGGCCCTTTTACTGCTTATGACCTCGACCGCTCGCTCTCAAAAAAAATCCGCCCGCAAGCCCGCCGCAGCCACCCCGCGCACTAATCCGTGGGTGGAATCGACGCTGCGCAAGCTCACGCTGCGCGAAAAGCTCGGCCAGATGCTCATGCCGGTCTATTTCGGCGGCTTCACTTCGGCGGAAAGCGACGAATACAAAAATCTCGTGCACCAGGTCACCGTGAATTCCGTCGGCGGCTTCATCGCCGGCACCACGCGTGGCCCGCTCGGCATCCAGCGCGGCGGCGTCTATTCCACCGCCGTCCTCACCAACGAACTCCAGCGCCGCGCAAAAGTTCCGTTGCTCATCGGCGCAGACTTTGAAAGTGGCACGCGCATGCGTCTCGACGCCGGCACCTCGATGCCCTCAGCGATGGCCATCGGCGCCACAGGCGACCCGAAGCTTGCCTACATCGCCGGAAAAATCACCGCACAAGAAGCACGCGCCGCGGGAATTCAGTGGATCTTCGCGCCCGACGCCGACGTGAACAATAATCCCGACAATCCGATCATCAACATCCGCAGCTTCGGCGAAGATCCGCTCATCGTCGCCGAATTCGTTTCGCAGGAAGTGAAAGGCATCGAAGACAACGGCGCCATTGCCACGCCAAAGCATTTTCCCGGTCACGGCGACGTGAGCGTCGATTCGCATCTCTCGCTCGCAACAGTTCCCGGCTCGAAAGACGAGCTCGAAGGCAACGAACTCGTTCCCTTCCGTGCCGCGATCGCCGCCGGCACTAGCTCGATCATGCCGGGCCATCTCGCGATTCCCGCGTTCGAGCCTGATCCCGATACGCCCGCCACCACGTCGAAAGCCGTGCTTACCGGCCTTCTGCGCGATGAAATGCAATTCAAAGGGCTGATCATCACGGACGCGATGGACATGGGCGGCGTCACCTCCATGTATCCGCCGGGCGAAGCCGCCGTTCGCTCCATTCTTGCCGGCTCGGACGTGCTGCTGATGCCGCCGGTGCCCGACGCCGCAATGGCAGGCCTGCTGCGCGCCGTGAAAAAGGGGCGCCTCACTGAAAAACGCATCGACGAATCCGTGCGTCGCATTCTCGCCGCAAAAGCGCGCGTCGGCCTCGATAAGTCGCGCTTCACCAACGTCGAGCTGATCGATCAAAAATTCGGCACTCCGAAATTTGCGGAAGAAGCCCAAAAAATCGCAGACCGCGGCGTCACGCTCCTGCGCGACACGCCGAAAGCTTTGCCGCTCAACGCAACGCAACCCCTTCGCGTACTGCTCGTTTCGCTTTCAGCCGATCCCGATCCGTATCCCGGCGAAACGATCGAGCCGGAAATTCGCGGCCGCGTCAGCTCGCTTACCGCACTGCGCGCCGACACGAAATTCGTCAGCGCCTCGTGCTTAAAACTGCCGCCGCCCGACACGTACGACGTCGCCGTCGCGGCTCTTTTCGTTCGCGTCGCCGATCGCAAAGGCGACATCGCCTTTCCCGCCGAACAGCGCGCCGTCGTCACGCAAATGTTCGCGTCGGGAAAGCCCGTTGTCGTCGCCGCGTTTGGCAGCCCGTATCTGATTTCAAGCTTCCCCGAAGCGCCCACGTGGCTCGCCGAATTTTCCACGAATGACGTTTCTCAACGTGCCGCCGTTCGCGCCATGTTCGGCCAAGTTCCGATTCAGGGCACGATTCCCGTCACCGTTCCCGGCACCGCAAAGCGCGGCGATGGAATTCAACTCCCAGCCAGCGCGATGACGCTTCAGCCCGCGCCGGACGCGATGGTCGCGAAGCTCAAACCAGCCTTTGACGTAGTCGATAAAGGCGTCGCCGACGATGCATTTCCCGGCGCCGTCGTCGCCATCGGCTACAAATCGCAGCTCGCAATTCACGCATCCGGCCATCTCACGCGCGATGCCGGCTCACCAGCCGTCACAGAAGACACGATGTACGACATGGCGTCGCTCACCAAAGTCGTCGCCACCACCACATCCGTGATGCTTCTCGTGCAGCAGGGCCGACTGAATCTCGATTTGCCCGTCGCGCGCTACATTCCCGAATTTGCCGAATACGCGAAATCCGATCCCGACCCGTCGTGGCGCTCGCGCATCACTGTGCGCATGCTGATGCTTCACAATTCCGGCTGGCCCGCGCATCGCGATTTCTACAAAGTCGGCAAAGACTACGAATCGGTCGTCTCGCTCGTCATCGCCGAGCCGCTCATTCACGCGCCCGGCACCGAAGTGGAATACAGCGATCTCAATTTCATCACCCTCGGCGAAATTGTGAGCCGCCTCACCGGCGATCCGCTCGACGAGTTCGCCGAACAAAATATCTTCGAGCCACTCGGGATGACCGAGACGCTCTACAACCCGCCGAAATCGATGCGCGCGAATATCGCGCCCACGGAAAACGACACCTCCTACCGCAATCGCCTGCTGCAAGGCGAAGTTCACGATGAAAACGCTTTCGCCATGGGTGGCGTCTCCGGCAACGCCGGCCTTTTCAGCAGCGTTCGCGACGTTTCGATCTTCTGCCAGTTTCTGCTCAACGGCGGCATCTACAATTACAAGCGCCTGCTGAACCGCTCCACGATCGATCAGTTCACCTCACGCGTAGTGATCGGCAAATCTGCCCGCACCGTCGGCTGGGACGTGCCCACGGGCCCGAATTCTTCCGCGGGGCACCTTTTATCGGCCAGCGCTTTCGGCCACACCGGCTTCACCGGCACTTCAATTTGGATCGATCCGGAGCGCCAGCTTTTCATCATCTTGCTCACCAATCGCGTGAACCCCACTCGCGCGGACGAGAAAATCCGCCAGGTTCGCCCCGCCGTTGCAGACGCCGCAGTCACCGCGCTCGGCCTCGCGCCTACTGCTCGATAACTTTCGCGGCACAATCCCCTGTAAATCCGGCCCTTCCGCAGACTTCGCCCAATCCCTCCCGGTATAATTAAAAGACTGTTTGAGGCGGCCGTTGAAACACCTGAAGACCGAGCAGCGGAACCCGCGGACGCGTGGGCTGGACCTGAAGAGTTCGCTTGGCATCGTTCGCGCACTGAATCATGAGGACGCAACTGTCGCCCTCGCCGTGCGGCGCGAGCTACCCGCGATTGCGCATGCCGTGGATGCGATCGTCGCATCGCTCGAAAATGGTGGACGGCTTTATTACGTTGGCGCCGGCACAAGCGGCAGGCTCGCCGTGCTGGACGCTGCAGAAGTTCCGCCAACGTTTGGTGTGAAGCGCTCGTTGGTTCGTGCGCTGATCGCAGGTGGCCGCAAAGCGCTACAAGGCGCAGTCGAAGGCGCTGAAGATTCCGTCGCGAACGGCGCGAAGGATTTGTTGAAGGCAGGCATGACCGGTCGCGACGTCGTCGTCGGCATCGCCGCAAGCGGAACGACGCCGTATGTGCTCGGCGCGCTCGATGCCGCGAAAAAAGCGGGCGCAGTCACAGTCGGCATCACGTCGAATAAAAAAGCGCCGCTGGCGCGCGTAGTAGATATCGCGATCGCGCCGAACACGGGCCAGGAAGCCGTCGCCGGTTCAACACGGCTCAAAGCCGGCACGTCGCAGAAGATGGTCTTGAATTTGCTCTCTACAGCCACGATGGTGCGGCTCGGCAGGGTTTACGAGAACTGGATGATTCACCTGACGCTGACAAACCGGAAGTTAGAGCGGCGCGGCACTCGCATCCTTCGCGAAGCGACGGGAGCCTCTGCGTCCACTGCGGCACACACGCTGCGTCAGACCGGACACGACTTGCCCGCCGCGATCGTGATGCTCAAGGCGGGCGTAAATGCCGCCGCCTCACGGCGCGCGCTCACAGCGTCTCGCGGCAATGCGCGTTTGGCCATTGAGTCGCTCACCAATTCCCAGCATCCCAAGAAAGGTCGGGGTAAATAACATGGACCGGTTCCAAATTCACGGCGGCCGAAAACTCAACGGCTCGGTACAAATCAGCGGCGCGAAAAATGCCGCGCTTCCCGCAATGGCTGCGGCGCTGCTCACCGCCGATCCCGTCGTGCTGCAGAATATTCCGCGCGTGCGCGACATCATCACCATGGCCAAGCTGCTGGCGCATATGCGCTGCCGCGTCGAAAGCCCGGACCTGCCGCCCAGTCAATTCATCATCCAGGCGCAAAACGTTTCGATGCACGAGGCTCCCTATGAACTCGTAAAAACGATGCGCGCCTCGATTCTCACCCTCGGCCCGCTCGTCGCGCGTTTCGGCCACGCTCGCGTTTCGCTTCCCGGCGGCTGTGCGATCGGCGCGCGCCCCGTGGACCTGCACATTCAGGCGCTTGAAGCTCTCGGCGCGGAAACGAAAGTCGAACACGGCTACGTCGAGGCTCGCGCGAAGCGGCTTCGCGGCGCCACATTCCGCTTCCCGAAAATCACCGTCACCGGCACGGAAAACATTCTCACCGCGGCAGTCCTCGCCGACGGCGAAACGATTCTTGAAAACGCCGCGATGGAGCCAGAAGTCACCGACCTCGCCGAAATGCTCATCAAGATGGGCGCGAAGATCGAAGGCGTCGGCACCAGCACGTTGAAAATTCAGGGCGTCAAATCGCTTCACGGCGCAACTCACGCCATCATTCCCGATCGCATCGAAGCCGGCACGTTCCTCGTTGCGGGCGCGATCACCGGCGGCGAGCTGCTGCTCACCAATTCCGAACCGAAGCACCTCGGCGCCGTGATCGAAACGCTCCGCGCCTGCGGCGTCGAAATCAAATGTGAGGGCAACGGCAACATGCGCGTCCGCGCCGCGAAAAAACTCGTCGCGCACGACGTCACCACCGAGGAATATCCGGGCTTCGCTACAGACATGCAGGCGCAGTTCATGGCGCTCGCCACGCAAGCCGAAGGCGCTTCGAAAGTCCGCGAGACCATCTTCGAAAATCGCTACATGCACGCCAGCGAAATGATGCGCATGGGCGCCAACATCGAAATCGACGGCAACCTCGCCATCGTGAAAGGCCCCACGCCTCTCAGCGGCGCCCCAGTCACCGCCAGCGACCTTCGCGCCAGCGCCGGCCTAGTCCTGGCCGCTCTCGTCGCCGACAACACCACCATCATCGACCGCGTCTATCACATCGACCGCGGCTACGAACGCATCGAAGACAAACTAGTAGCCGTAGGCGCCGACATCCAACGCCTAACCAGCTACGACGACCAGTAGTAGGGCAGCCGTGGAATAGCCTGCCGCGCAGGCTGTTCTCCCACGACCACCAACCCAACCAGCATCGCTACTCGACGCCGTACCACCGCGCAAAGTTAAACTACCTGTAGGGGCGGGTTGCGCGCACTTGCGCAAGCCGGCGCAGCCTTAAGATTTAAATGTAGCGCCGCGGCCTTCAGCGCGGCACATTCGGTCCCAGAAAACAACGATCGCGCAAATAAAAAAGGGAGGCGACGTGGTCGCCTCCCTTCTCCAATTCAATCGCCTTCGCTTGTCCTGCGTTACTGCCTCGAATTCTCCGTCGAACCCGAACTCGGCACAGCCGCCGGCGCCGCTCCCCCCGCCGCCGCAGCCTGCTGCTTGTCGCGCAGCACCGCCTTGCGGCTCAACCGGATCTTGTTGCCCTCGATCGCCAGCACCTTCACCAGAATCTGGTCGCCTTCCTTCAGCTCGTCGCGAACGCTCTTAATGCGCTGTTCCGCGATTTCGCTGATGTGCAGCAAGCCATCGGTGCCCGGGAAAATTTCCACGAACGCGCCAAACTCCGCGATGCGCACCACGGTGCCGAGATAGGTCTTGCCGATCTCCGCCGTCGCCGTCACTTCGCGAATCTGCCGCAACGCATCTTCGGCCGACTTGCCGCTCGATGCGAATACGTGCACCTTGCCGTCGTCCATCACGTCGATCTTCACGCCGGTGCTCTCGACGATCGACCGGATCTTCTTACCGCCCGGTCCGATCAGGTCGCGAATCTTGTCCGTTGGGATGTTCAACATGAAGAGGTGCGGTGCGTAGTGCGAAATCTCCGGCTTGGCCGTCGAAATCGTCTTGTCCATGATGTCGAGAATCTCCAGGCGCGCCTTCTTCGCCTGCGCCAGAGCCTCTCGCATCATCGGAATGCTCACGCCGCCCACCTTAATGTCCATCTGCAGCGCCGTGATGCCCTGCCGAGTGCCGGCCACCTTGAAGTCCATGTCGCCGTAGTGGTCTTCCGCGCCTGCGATGTCCGTCAGGATCGCGTACTTGTTGTCTTCGATCACCAAGCCCATCGCGATGCCCGCGCACGCCGCCTTCATCGGCACGCCCGCGTCCATCAACGCCAAAGAGCCGCCGCACACTGTCGCCATCGACGATGAACCGTTCGACTCCAGAATGTCGCTCACCGAACGCAACGCGTACGGAAAATCCTCAACCGGCGGAATCAAGCTGGCCAGCGCGCGTTCGGCCAACGCACCGTGGCCGATTTCACGACGGCCCGGCCCGCGCAGGAATTTCACTTCGCCCACCGAGAACGGCGGGAAGTTGTAGTGCAGCATGAAGCGCTTGTACGTGTCCTTCTCAAAGAGAAGGTCGAGGCGCTGCATGTCTTCTTTCGTGCCCAGCGTGGCGGTCGAAAGCGACTGCGTCTCGCCGCGCGTAAACAGCGCCGAGCCGTGCGCGCGTGGCAGCACGCCGATCTCGCACGTGATCTGCCGAACCTGGTCGAACGCGCGTCCATCGGGACGGCGGCGGCGTAGCAGCATGTCGTCGCGGAAAATCCGTTCGCGCAGGCGCTCGAACGCGCGACCCGCCAGCTTCTTCTTCTCCGCGTCTTCCGCCGGGATGCCTTCCATGATCGCTTTCTTCACTTCATCCACAAGCCCGTAGCTCTCGATCTTCGGGTGTTTCTGCGTATCGAGCGCGTCGCGCAACTTGTCGGCGTACTTCGTCTGCAATTCCTTGTAGAGCGCTTCGTCAAACGCCGGCGGCGTCACCGCTACCTTTGTCGGATTAACCTTGCGCTGCAAATCCTTGATCGCCGCGATGATCTTCTTAATCTCGGTGTGCGCGAAATCCAGCGCTTCCACCATCTGTTCTTCCGAGACTTCCAGCGCGCCCGACTCGACCATCACGATCGCTTCTTCCGAGCCCGCCACGATCAAGTTCAGCGCGCTCACCTTCTGATCCGCGTACGACGGATTCACCACCAGCTTGCCCTCGAGCGAGCCGATGCGCACCGCTGCAATCGGAGTCGTAAACGGAATCTTTGAGATGTACAGCGCCGCCGAAGCCGCGGTCACGCCAATCACGTCCGGATCGTTGTCCGGGTCCGCCGAAAGCACGCTCGCCACGATCTGCGTCTCGCTCGACCACCCTTCCGGGAACAACGGCCGCAGCGGCCGGTCGATCAATCGTGACGTCAGCACTTCCTTTTCCGACGGGCGCCCTTCGCGCTTGAAGAATCCGCCGGGAATCTTGCCCGCCGAGTACGTAAACTCGCGGTAGTCCACCGTCAGCGGAAGAAAATCCTTCTCAGTCGCCTTCGAATCCATGCAGGCCGTCGCCAGCACCATCGTGTCGCCGTAGCGCGCCACCACCGCGCCATGCGCCTGCCGCGCCATCTTGCCTGTCTCAAATGTCAGCTTGCGCCCGCCCACTTCCAGGCTTACCTGTTCAAACATTCTTGCTCTTCCTTTGGTCCCGGATCACCGGGCACGCTCGTTCGTTCGGATGCGAGAGCCTTCTCTCGGAGTTTGCTTCGTAATTCGAAGGAGTAAATGCGGAGGGAGGAATGTCCGACGTCAACAAAAACACTTGCGCGACGCGGGGGCTGCCGCCCGCACGTCGCCTGATTCAGACTGGTTGGTGCGGACTGAATAACTGCGGCAGGAAATTCCTGAAGGAATCCGCGTTACTTCCGCAAGCTGAGTCGTTCCACAATCCCGCGGTAGCGATCCGGGTCGCGACGGTTCAAATAGTCCAGCAGCCGACGGCGCTTGTTGACCATCATGATCAACCCGCGACGCGATGCGTGGTCCTTCGCGTGGCTCTTGAGGTGGTTCGTAAGGTAGCTGATGCGCTCGCTCAGCAGTGCGATCTGCACTTCCGGGGAACCTGTATCTTTTGTGTGTACACGGAACTGCTCGATCATCGCTGCCTTGGCTTCGCTCAAACCACCCCTCCTCAAATCGGAACGCCGGGATTACCTATGCGCTCTTTATCTCTTCTTCGACCAAACCAGATTAACACAGCGAGACAGACGCGTCCAAGCGGAGATTTGAATCCGAAACTCGCCCGCTCCCGGGACGAATTCCCTCTTCCGCGCACCCAACCCACGCCGCAAGCCTCACAATGCGCACTCAGCGCTCGCCGGCGCAATCGCCTCCGTGCCCTCCGCCTTTCTCCTCCCCCACTCTGTGGAATGTTCCACGTCTTTGACTTTGATTTTTCAGTCCTACCGCTTCTGCGTGCGTATCAACGACAAAAATTCATCCCGCGTTTGTACCCGTTCACGGAAATCGCCCAGCATCGCGCTGGTCGTCGTCGTCGAATTCTGCTTTTCCACCCCGCGCATCACCATACAAAGATGCCGCGCCTCTATAATCACGCCCACTCCCGCCGGGTGCAGCTCTTCCTGAATTGCATTCGCGATCTGGCTCGTCAACCGCTCCTGGATCTGCAGCCGCCGTGCGTACATGTTCACCAGCCGCGCGATCTTGCTCAAGCCCACCACCTTCTTCGTCGGAATGTACGCCACGTGGCAGACGCCAAAAAACGGCAACATGTGATGCTCGCACAAGCTGTATAGCTCAATGTCCCGCACCACCACCATCTCGTCGTAACACACGCTGAACATCGCGCCGTTCAGCAGCTTCGCCGGATCCTGCTGGTATCCGCTCGTCAAAAATCGCAACGCCTTCGCGAACCGCTCCGGCGTCCGCTGCAATCCCTCGCGCTCCGGGTCTTCACCCAGTTCGCGCAGGATCTGCTTCACCAGTCCCGCAATCTTGTCCGTGTCCGCCGGTGGAGGCGCCACGATCGTCGTCGTATCGCTCATTCTCAAGTGCTCCTACGCCCGCGCCGAAGCGCCTGGCTCTGCCACAATTTCAAAACTATTCTTGCTCGTCTCTTCCACTTTCACGCGTTCAAGCTGCGCCGGCCGAAAACTCTTCAAGCGCCGGAAAATCTCCGCGCACAAATTCTCCGTCGTCGGCACCACATCGCGAAATTCGGCGATCTCTTCATTCAGGTTCTTGTGGTCAAATGCTTCCACCACGTGCTGTTCCACAAACGGATCCAGTTCGCCCAGATTCGCAATCATCCCCGTCGCAGGATCCACGGGCCCCGTCAGCGTGACCAGCACCTCGTAGTTGTGCCCATGCCCGTAAGGGTTGTTGCACTTCCCGTAGATCCGCTGATTCTCCGCCTCGCTGAGCGTTGCCGCATGCAGTCGGTGCGACGCAGCGAATTTGTACCGCCGCGTCAGTGACACCTTCACGCTCCCGCTCCATTTGTCACGTCCGCGTACAAATCCGCCGACTCATACAGCCGCACCCGATCCAGCTTCCCCGTCGTAATCTTCGGCTCCAGCAGATTCCAGATCACCTGCGCCACAACCTCGCACGTCGGAATCTTCCCCGCCAGCTCCGGCACCTCTTTATTCAGGTGGCGGTGATCCATCCGGTCTACCACCTCGCGCTGCAAAATCTCTTTCAGCTCTTTCAGGTCGAGCACCATGCCCGTCTGCGGATCGGGTTCGCCAGCGATCGTCACCTCGAGCGTGTAATTGTGTCCGTGGCCGTGCGGGTTATTGCACTTCCCAAAAACGCGCCGGTTCTCTTCCGCCGAAAATGCGGGATTGTGATAAACGTGCGACGCGGAAAATTCCACTTTGCGCGTGATTCGAATCATCGGTTCAACCGGCCTTCTGGCGCCAACTCCGTTTTAAATCTTGCCGCCGCTCGCGTACTCTCGGCCCTTCCAGATTACGCGCCCGTGCGTGTTCTTCCACCACGAAACCACCAGCGCCGCCGAATAAAGGACCACCGCCGGAAGATAATATTGGATGTACCCCACCGGGTAGAGATTCCTGTAAAGGTCGAGCCCGTATCGCACCAGCCGCGTTACTACCGTCAGCGCCACAATTGCGCCCAGCAGCTCCCAATCCATCCGGTGCCGCTGCACCCCGTACCCGACGCACAATCCGATGAGCAAGCACTCAAACCACGGCACCACTTCCGCAAACTCACGCAGCACCGCGCCTGGACTCCCGCCCATCAACGGATACAGATTCTTCGTCCACCCCTGCCACATCGCGCCCAGGCTGCGATACATCCGCGTCCGCACCGTTCCAACCGGCGCAGTGAAATAAATTCCGTAACCCGCGCTCTTCACGCGCCGCGCCAGCGCCACATCCTCCAGAATTTCGCCGCGGATCGCCGCGTGCCCGCCCACATTTTCGTAAACGTCGCGCAGAATCATCAAGTACTGCCCATTCGCCGCCGCATCCTTCGTATCCGCACGGTTTACCAGCGCGAAAGAAAAATGCGCGCCAAGCCGGCAGTACACAAACGGAATCAGCGCCCTCTCCCAAAACGAACCAAGCTCCTGCTCGGGCGAATACGAAACCAGCACCGCATTCTGCTCCGCCGCATCATTCAGCGCCCGCCGCGCCGACCCCATCAAGTGATACGTATCCGCATCCGTAAAAAGCAGCCAATCTCCGGTCGCTGCCGCCGCACCAAACGCCACCGCATGATTCTTCCCCACCCACTCCGCAGGCAGCTCCAGAGTGTTCATCACCTTCACCTTCGGAATCCTCCGCGCGAGTTCCTCCAAAATCCCAGCCGTCCCATCCGACGACTGATCATTCACCACAATCACTTCCCCAATCTCCGCCTGCCCCGCCACAGACTCCACCGCCCGTGCGATCGCGACCTCCTCATTCCGCGCCGGTATAATCGCCGATATCACGAATCCTCTATCTCCTCACGTTCGATGCCGCGCGCAGTGGGGTAGCCGGTTTTGGCTGCGCAACGCCGCCCACATCTCCATAGAATGTGTACGCGCTGCCCCACGACCTAAGAGTGGCACAGGCTGGAGTTGGCCTGTGCGCCTTCGTCGCGCGCAGCGCGATGTAGCTTAGACTTTCGAGTCTGAGCGGGACCAACTCTCAGTTGGTCCCGGGTTCAACCATCCTCACTCTAGGCACCACTCCACCTTCTTGCCCCGATCACATTAGGGGAGCCAGTCAGTGGCACAGGCTGGAGTTCGCCTGTGTGCCCTTGCCTTTGCCTTCGTCTCACGGGCGTTTGAAAAAACGCCCGTCATCCAGAGGCCCGTTCACGGGCCGAAGGATCTCTCCCCGCTTTC
>JABDGF010000028.1 GCA_013286165.1 Acidobacteriota bacterium
TATCCCGACGCAGTGCTTCGATCCTACAGCTCTAGCGCTCTATAAAAATTACGTTGCGCCGTCAGGCACCGGGACAATTTTCCCCATCGTAAATAACAACGAGGGATCGAATCAATTCACGATTCGCTTCGATCACAAGATCACCCCGGCGCAACAGTTTTCGGCCTACTACTATTTCAACGACGACAGCCTTACAAACGCGTTCTCAAACTTCCAGGAAGCCGGCGCGAACATCGGCGGTTTCCCGGTTCTCACCAAGACGCGCAACCAGCAAGTAAACTTGAGCCACACCTGGACGATCGGCTCGACCGCCGTAAACGAATTCCGCTTCAACTACTACCGTGAAGGCCAAGGCGACCTGAACCACCCGGTGAACACGCTCGCCAGCGTTCAGGATGCATGCGGAACCCTCGTCCCCGCATCCAATTGCTTCACGGATCCTCTGAATCCTTCAGCCGGCATCACCACCGACCTTCCTGGCCACACCGGTGTCCCTTTCATTTCCGTCGCGGGTGGCTTTTCGATGGGCAATAACTTCGAAGGCGAACTGCCGCAAGCGGGTAATACGTACCAGTGGTCAGACAACTACACCAAGACGATGGGCGCGCACACGATGAAGTTCGGCGGCGAGGTGCGGCGCTCTCAGTTCAATCAATTCCTCTACTACAACATCAACGGCGACTATTCGTTCCTGAATAGCGGCCCGGAGAACGAGATCTCGTCGGACACAAACTTCCCGGCGTACCCGAACTACTTCCTGGGCGTGCCAACCACGTATTCGCAAGGCGCGGCGCAAGGTGAAAACGATCGCGGCACTTCGCTCGCCTTCTTCGCGCAAGATAGCTTTAAGATCAAGCCGAACCTGACGTTGAACTACGGCCTGCGCTGGGAATTGAACACGCCGTTCTACGACAAAGGAAATCGCCTCCAGACTTTCCGCCCGGGCCAGATCACGTCGCAATATCCGTGCGTGCTGAATCCGAACAACAGCTCGAGCGCAGCCCTGATCGCCGATTACGGCAGCGCCGACTGCAGCCCAACGGGACCTGCGAATGCGGTTTTCCCAACGGGCATTGTGTTCCCCGGCGATAAAGGCGTTCCGCGCGGATTGACGTCAACGTATTGGAAGGGATTCGCTCCGCGTATCGGAATCGCGTGGGCGCCGGGATGGACGGACGGCTTCCTAGGCAAAATTGCCGGCGGTCCGGGCCAACTCAGCATCCGCGCAGGATTCGGCCTCTTCTACAACCCGATCGAGCAGCTCGTGCTCGAGCAATTCAGCGCCGAGCCGCCATTCGGTGGCAGCGCGGCGCTGTCCGATACGCTGTTCAATCTGCCTTTCGAATATCAGTCCGGCGGAAACGCACCGAACCCGTTCGGCGGCGTTATCCAGCAGACCCCGAAAACGCCGTGCGCCTACGATCCGGGCGGTCCCGCCGGTTGCGTGGACTGGTCGTCGTTCCGTCCCGCGCTGCTGTTCGGTGAATTCGCTCCGCACCTGAAGTCGCAGTACTCCGAGCAGTACAACTTGACGATTCAGCGCCAGGTGACGAAGGACATGGTTTTCACGATCGGCTACGTGGGCACTGAGTCGCACCACCTGCTCTCGTCGCACGACCTCGACTTCGGCAACGCCGATTCGTGCCTTGAACTCTCCGCGATTTCGGCCGCCAATCCGAACAACGTACTCACCGCGAGTCCCGCGAACGGCGGCGTGCAGACGTCGTGCGGCTCCTTTGGCTCAGACTCGAGCTACTACGTCGCACCGGGCACGGTGATCCCAGGCTACACTCCGCCGCAACAGCCGTTTAAGACTGCCTACACTTCTTGCACCGGTCTCGTGCTTCCTTACAACGCGGGTTCGGGCGGAGGCTGCCTCCCGTCTGGCACAGTCGTCGGTGCAAATGGCGTCACGCTTGTTGGGCTGCGTCCGTATTCCTCGCCACAATGCCAGCCGCTCAATGGAGTGGGTTGCCCGGCCGATGGGGTCCCGGTCTTCAGCAATATTTTCGCCGAAGACACCATCGGCAACTCAGCCTACAACGCGCTGCAGATTTCGCTCGATAAGAGCTACTCGCACGGCCTGCTGTTCCAGTTCTCCTACACCTTCAGCAAGGCTATCGACCAGGGCGCGTCGTTCGAAAACGAACTCAACCCGCTGAACTACAACGCGACTCGCGGCCTCTCGCTGCTCGACGCGAAGAACCGGTTCGTCTTCAGCCCGGTGTGGAACCTTCCGGTTCCGAAGTACAGCGGCTTCCGAGGGACGGCGCTCGATGGCTGGGGCACGTCGGCGATCATCACTTGGCAAAGCGGTTTCCCGATTCGTTTATGGGACCCGAACGACGACGAGCTGCAGAGCAGCTTTTTCTTTGAAGATGCCAACACTCCCGAGCAGGTCGGCCCGGTTCAGCGCGTGAATCCGATCAAGAATGGTGGCCAGTATTTCACCACGGACAATATCACCGATCCCGCACCAGGCACGTTTGGCAACATGCCGCACTCGTATTGCTGCGGACCCGCTTTGAACAACACCGACCTCGTGATCATGAAGAAGACGCCGATCAACGAGCGCTTCAATACCGAGTTCCGCGCCGAGTTCTACAACACGTGGAATCACCTGCAGTACAAGAACCCCGACGGCGAACTCGGCGATTCGACGTTTGGCCAGATCCTGAACTTGCGGGAACAGCCGCGCGTCATGCAGTTCGCTTTTAAAATTCTGTTCTAGCGTTTCACAGGAGTGAAACACAAGAGCGAGGGAGCTTCGACACGGGAGCCCCTCGCTTTCTTGCGTAGCGAAAATCTATGGATACACGGGGCCACGGGACATCTATGAAACTCTTTGTACTGGGAGCGGGGCTGATGGGCCGCGCGGTGGTGTACGACCTCGCGGGTGCGCGGGAGGTACGCGAGATCGTCGTAGCGGATTTTGATAAGGCAAGAGCCGCCGAAGTGGCCAGAAAATTCGGAAAAGGGAAGGCGCGCCCTGTTTTCGCCGACGTGCGCGACACCAAGCATCTTGCGAAATTACTGAAGAGCTCGTCGATCGTTCTGAACTGTACGCAGTACAACTGGAATCTGGACGTCATGCGCGCCGCCCTCGCCGCCAACATTCATTACATGGATCTCGGCGGCCTGTATCACATGACGAAGAAGCAGTTCGCGCTCGACAAAGATTTTCGTCGTATCGGCAAGCTCGCCATTCCCGGCATGGGCGGCGCTCCCGGCATCACCAACGTGATGGCCCGCGCCCTCGCGAATCCAATGGATCGCGTCGATGCCATCAAAGTTTTCAACGCCGGCGCCGATGTTCAGAAATACGACGGCCCCATCGCTTACTCTTTCTCCATCGCGACCATCCTCGACGAACTCACTATGGCCCCGATTCACTTCGTCGGCGGAAAATATGCCGCAAAGCCGATGCTGTCCGAGCCCGAGCCTGGCACTTTTCCGGCGCCCATCGGCCACATCCAGCTGCGCCACTCGATTCATTCCGAACTCGGCACGCTCGCGGAAAGCTTCCGCAAGAAAGGCGTCAAGGAAGTCTTCTTCAAGATTAATTACGACCCGCAGCTGGTCGCGCTGGTCCGCAATTTGGCCGAAGCCGGATTTACCTCTGCTGTCCCGATCGATGTGCGCGGTGTGAAAGTTGCGCCGAAGGATGTGCTGCTCGCGCTGATGCAGCAGAAGGTGCCTCGCAAGCCGCCTCTCGATGTGGAGGCGCTCCGTGTTGTCGTCACCGGACGCGCCGGCAAAAAACGCGTCGGCTCCGCTATGGAAATGTGGGCAGACAACACCAAGCGCCCGCTGCTTTCCGCCGTCGCGCGCGACACTGGATTTCCCCTGGCCATCGCCGCGGTGATGCACGGCCGCGGCGAAATTCCCGGCGCCGGAGTTCAAGCGCCCGAAGAAGTTGTGCCGCCCGAGCCTTTCTTCCGCGAATTGAAGAAGCGAGGATTTACGTTTAAGCGTTGGAATGTGAAACCATAGTTAGCGGGTACCAGCAGCAAATCTCAGGGCCGTGCGTCGGCCACAGGAACAGCGTTCGGAGGCAGTTATGCACGCAGGACTCCAGAAAGAAATCGAAAATTACGAGAAGCGCACGCCGCGTTCCAAAGACGCGCACAAGCGCGCCGAGGCTCGTTTGCCTCTCGGCGTCGCCAGCAATTATCGCGCTTACGATCCCTATCCGATTTTCGTCCGCGATGGAAAAGGCGGCCGCATCCACGATATCGACGGCAACGAGTACCTCGATTTCAATCTTTGCTTTGGCGCGATCATGGCCGGCCACTGTCATCCCGCCGTTGTGAAAGCGGTTCAGCAAAAGCTCGGCACCGGCACGATGTTCGGCATGCCGCACGATCTCGAATGGGAACTCGCAGAGGAAATTTGTAAGCGCTTTCCAGTGGAAATGGTTCGCTTCAGCAATTCCGGCACCGAATGCACGATGCACGCCGTGCGTCTGGCTCGCGCTGCCACCGGCCGCGACAAAATCATCAAGATGGAGGGCGGCTACCACGGATTGCATGACTCCGTTCTCGTCTCGCTCAAGCCGAAAGAGAGCGAAGTCGGCGGCACCGATTTCCCCAACTCCGTTCCCGGCGGCCAGGGCGTTCCGAAAGCGACCGTCGCCAACACGCTCATCGCGCAGTTCAATGATTTTGACGGCGTGAAGCGTCTCTTCGACAAGTACCCCAACGAAATCGCGGCAATCATCGTCGAGCCGATCATGATGAACGTCGGCATCCTGATGCCCGAAGCCGGCTATCACAAAGCGTTGCTCGAACTCGCTCACGCCAACGGCGCTCTGCTGATCTTCGACGAAGTGAAGACCGGCGCGAAGCTCGCCTACGGCGGCGCGTGCCAGTTCTTCGACATCAAGCCCGATATCGTCTGCCTCGCGAAATCCATCGGCGGTGGTTTCTCGCTCGCCGCGTTCGCGTCAACGAAAAAGGTGATGGGCCAGATCTCCGATCACAAAGTCTTCCACGGCGGCACCTACAACACCAACCCCGTCGCCATGGCGGCCGGCCTTGCGACTTTCCGCGAGGTTCTTACCCCGGCCGCGTACGAGCACGTCACCTCGCTCAATAAAAAGCTGCTCGATGGCTATAAATCGCAGCTCGATAAAACCGGACTCAAGGCCTATGTCGTCGGCGCAGGCTGCAATGGCTCGCTGATGTTCTGCGAGAAGCCAATCAAGAATTACCGCGACTGGCTGAAGATCGATAGCGACCTGTGGCGCCACTACTGGTTCGCGATGGTGAATCGCGGCGTGATGGCTCAGCCATATTGGTGGGACGAGCAGTGGACCATTTCCGTCGCGCACACCGAGGCGGACATCGATCAGCATCTCGCTGCGTTCGCCGAAGTCGCGCCGCAGCTGGCCGCCGCACAGAAAGAGCCGCGCGAAATTTCCACCGCGGCCCACTAAAGCTGCTCGATGTTGGAAGGAAGCGTCCGGCTTCAGGTCCTGGCTGTGGCCGGCCCGCTTCGCAGTTCTGTAATCGCTCCTGAATTCCACGGAGGCAATTCTGTCCGGCACCGACAACTCGACCGCCCCTGCCGTCCACCTGAAGCGCGCGCTCGGCATGTGGGACCTCGTGTTGCTCTTCGTCGTCGCCGTCGCGAATCTCAACGTCGTGCCCGTAATCGCCGCCGACGGCCCGGTCACGATCTGGCTCTGGACTCTCGCGCTGCTCTTTTTCTTCTGGCCGCAGGGCATCGCCGTCGTCGAGCTCTCCAATCGCTACCCGCAGGAAGGCGGCATTTACCTCTGGACCAAAAAATTCTTCGGTGACTTCCACGGTTTCATTTCCGGCTGGTGCTACTGGACCAACAACATCTTCTATATCCCCACGCTTCTCGTGATCGTCGTAGGCATTTCCGTGTACGTGGGTGGCGCGCGCGCGCAACACCTCGGCGCTAACTCCGCGTACGTCTCCGCTGCATCCGTGATTTTGCTGTGGGTGATGATCGCGCTGAATATTCGCGGCCTCAGCGTAGGGAAGTGGATCAACAATCTTGGCGGCATTGGCACCGCCATCACCAGCATCGTTCTCGTCGGCCTTGCGGTCGGCGTTCTTCGCATCCACGGCGGCAGCATTCACCCAAGCGACTTCAGTATTCGCGGTGCGGACTGGCATCTCATCAATTCGTTTGGTTTTATTTGCTTCGGCCTCGTGGGCCTCGAACTCGCGTCCGTGATGGGCGATGAAATTCGCGACCCGCAGCGCAACGTGCCGCGCGCGGTGCTATGGGGCGGCCTGCTTTCTGGAATTCTATACATCGCCGCCACGCTTTCTCTTTTACTCGCGGTTCCAAAATCCGAAATCGGCGCGGTCACTGGAATTTTGCAAGCCGTGCAGAGCATGGCGGGAAAGCTTTCTGTCATGTGGCTCGTCCCGCTCGTTGCGCTGGTCCTAACGTTCGCGATCGCGGGCACCACATCCGCGTGGCTCTCCGGCTCGGCGCGCATTCCGTTCGTCGCCGGTCTCGACAGCTATTTGCCCAGTGGCCTCGGCAAGATCCATCCGAAATTCGATACGCCGTACATCGCGCTGATCGTGCAGGGCGTGATGACCACGCTATTTTTGCTCATGAGCTTCGTCGGTTCGTCCGTCGAGCAGGCGTACAAGCTGCTGCTCTCGCTCGCCGTTGTTCTACAGCTCGTCCCATTCCTTTATATGTACGGCGCCATCATCCTCATCGCGGCCCGCAAGGCAATGCCCGCCGGCCATTACAGCCGCGCGACACTCTGGCTCTCCGGTTTATCCGGCTTCATCACCACGGCCATCGGCATGTGCGTCGCATTCGTTCCGCCGTCCGATCAACCCACATGGCTCTTCGAGACAAAAATGGCGCTCGGATGTCTCGGGCTGCTCGGAGTCGGCGCTTTCTTCTTCGTCATCAACTCGCGCCGCGCTCCCACACTGGCGGCGATGCCGCCTGCTGACGCTCGCACACAAGGGGAAGCACGATGAAGCGGTACAAGTTGTTCATCAACGGAGAATTCGCAGAGGGCCACAGCGGCAAGTTTCTTCCAGTTTACGACCCGTCCACGGAATCGGTGATCGCCGAAGTTCCCGATGGTGATGAGTCGGACGTCAATCGCGCCGTCGCCGCCGCACGCGCTGCATTTGACTCCGGCCCGTGGTCGCAATCCACCGCGCAGGAGCGCGGCCGCATTCTGTTTCGCCTCGCCGAACGCATCCGCAAAGAAACGCCGCAGCTCGCCGAACTCGAATCTCGCAACTCCGGCAAGCCCATCGTCGAAGCCGAGTACGACCTCGGCGACGCCGCCACCTGTTTCGAGTACTACGCCGGCATGGCCACGAAAGTCGTCGGCCACGTGAATCCCGTTCCCGATAACGCGCTCAGCCTCTCGCTCAAAGAGCCCGTTGGTGTCGCTGGCCAAATTATTCCGTGGAATTATCCCCTGCTTATGGCCGCGTGGAAACTTGCGCCCGCCATCGCCGCCGGCGCCACGTGCGTGCTCAAGCCCGCCGAGCAAACGCCGCTCACCGTTCTCGAATTCGCGTCGTACCTCAACGAAGCGGGCCTGCCTCCCGGCGTCGTCAACATCATCACCGGCCTCGGCGAAACCACCGGCGCGCCCCTCGTCCGCCATCCCGACGTGAACAAAATCGCGTTCACCGGCAGCGCCGCAGTAGGCAAAGCCATCGTGAAAGCCGCAGCAGACACGGTGAAGCGCGTCACGCTCGAACTCGGCGGCAAGTCCCCGAACATTTTTTTCGCCGACGCCGACTTCGAAGCCGCCATCGATGGCGCGCTCTTCGGCGTTTTCATCAACCAAGGTGAAGTCTGCTCGGCGGGCAGCCGCATCCTCGTAGAGAAATCCATCTACTCGAAATTCGTCGAGGCGATGGCCGCCAAAGCGAAAACCATCAAGCTCGGCGCTCCGCTCGAACGCGAAACCAAAATGGGCCCGCTCGTTAGCAAAGAGCAGTACGACCGCGTGCGTTCTTACATCGACGTCGGGAAAGGCGAGGCGAAACTCGCCTCAGGCGGCAGCACACGCCCAGCCGCCTTCACCAAGGGCTACTACGTCGAGCCCACAATTTTCTACGACGTCGATAATTCCGCGCGCATCTCACGTGAGGAAATTTTCGGCCCCGTCGCCACCGTTATTCCGTTTAAAGACGAAGCCGACGCGATCAAAATCGCGAACGATTCGCCCTACGGTCTCGCCGCAGCCGTATGGTCCCGCGATATTTTCCGCGTATTCCGCGCCGTGAAAGCCCTCCGCGCCGGAATCGTTTGGGTGAATCACATGCAACCCACCTACGTGGAAGCGCCGTGGGGCGGTTTCAAGCAATCCGGTTTCGGGCGCGAACTCGGCCCCTGGGGAATCGAAGAGTATCTAGAAACCAAGCAAGTGCACATCAATCTCAATGAGCAGCCGATCGGCTGGTACTAAATATGCCCACAATACAGATTCACACCGCCATTCCGGGTCCCAAGTCGCAGGAACTCATGCGTCGCCGCGAAGCCGCGGTGCCGCGCGGAGTCTCTCACGCCACGCCGATCTTCGCCGCGCGCGCCGAAGGTGCCGTGCTCGAAGACGTCGATGGAAATCGATTTCTCGATTTCGCCGGCGGCATCGGGGTGCTCAACGTCGGCCATCGCGCGCCGCGCGTCGTCGCTGCGTTGCTCGATCAGATCGACCAGTTCCTGCACACCTGCTTTAGCGTTTCGCCCTACGCGAAGTACATCGAACTGGCCGAAAAGCTGAACTCGCTCACGCCCGGCAATTTCCCGAAGAAAACGATCCTGGTGAATAGCGGCGCCGAAGCCATCGAAAACGCCGTGAAGATCGCGCGCGCCTACACCAAGCGCCCCGCGATCATCTGTTTCGAAGACGCGTTTCACGGCCGTACGATGATGGCGATGTCACTCACCAGCAAAACGCATCCGTACAAAGCCGGCTTCGAGCCGTTTTCCACTGAGGTTTATCGCATCCCGTACGCGTACTGTTTCCGCTGCTCGTACTCGCTGAAATTTCCATCGTGCAATGTTTTCTGCGGGCACCACCTCGAAGACACCTTCAAACGCGTCGTCGCGTCCGAAGCAGTCGCTGCCATCGTCGTCGAGCCCGTGCTCGGCGAAGGTGGCTTCGTCGCACCGCCGCGCGAGTTCTACCAGGTGATCCAGCAGATTTGCCGCAAGCACGGCATCCTCTTCGTTGCCGACGAAGTGCAAACGGGTTTCGGCCGCACCGGCTCGATGTTTGCGTCCGAGCACTACGGAATCGTTCCCGACCTCCTGATCAGCGCGAAATCCGTCGCCGCAGGCTTGCCGCTCGCAGCCGTCACCGGTCGTGCGGAAGTGATGGATGCGCCGGGAGTCGGTGGACTCGGCGGCACCTACGGCGGCAATCCGCTCTCGTGCGCCGCGGCGCTCGCTTCAATCGAAACAATGGAGAAGGAAAATCTCTCCGCACGTGCCATTAAACTCGGCGATGCGTTCGAATCCCGCGCACGCGGATGGAAGAAAAAGTGGCCGCTGATCGGCGAAGCACGCGGTCTGGGCGCGATGCGCGCTCTCGAACTCGTAAAGTCTCAAGAAACGCGCGAGCCTGCGAAAGAAGAAACCGAGCAGATTCTGAAATTCTGCCGCGACAAGGGCCTGATCGTCCTCTCGGCGGGCAGCTACGGCAACGTGATTCGCTTGCTCGTACCACTCGTTGTCACAGACGATCAATTCGACGAAGGCCTGAACATTCTCGAAGCCGCGCTTGCGCACGTCGCCGAATCGCACGCCGTCGCCGAGCCGCGCCTCGCATAAGCATCAGCGAGCGTCACAGTTTTCATACAGCACGCGAAGCACTCATCTGAGGTCGTCATCGTGTCGATTGTTGCGAAGCTCCCCGTAAAAGACTGGCCATATCTCATCGACGGCAAGTGGGTGTCGGAAGGCGAGCGCATCGAAGTGAAAGCACCCTTCGACGGCTCAATCGTGGGCCGCACGTGGCGCGCCACGCAAGCTCATGCAGACGCCGCAGTCGCAGCGTCTGTTCGCGGCTTCCAACTCACGCGCAAGCTCCCGGGCTACGAGAAACAGCGCATCCTTCACGCCATCTCGGACGCGATCCGCACCCGCCGTGAAGAATTCGCCACGCTCATCGCCGAGGAAGCAGGGAAGCCGATCAAGACCGCTCGCGGCGAAGTCGATCGCGGAATTTTCACTTTCGCCGTAGCCGCCGAAGAAGCCATGCGCATCGGCGGCGAATGGCTGCCGCTCGATTGGCAAGCGTCAACCGCGGACCGCGCGGGAATCGTTCGCCGCTTTCCGCTCGGCCCCATCCTCGCCATCACGCCGTTCAATTTCCCGCTGAATCTCGTCGCGCACAAGGTCGCGCCGGCCATCGCCGCCGGCTGCTCGATCGTCCTGAAACCCGCGCCGCAAACGCCTCTCACATCGCTGCTCCTTGCGGAAGTGATCGCCAAATCTGGCTTCCCGGAGGGCGGGTTCAACGTAGTCCCGCTCGCGAACGCCGAAGCGGAAACGCTCGTTGCAAACGACGGTCTGAAAATGCTCTCCTTCACCGGCAGCGTTCCCGTCGGTTGGGCCCTCAAAGAAAAATCCGGCAAGAAGAAGGTCACGCTCGAGCTGGGCGGAAACGCCGCGGTGATCGTCCACTCGGATACGAATGTCGAAGAGGCTGCTGACCGCTGCGTCGCGGGCGGTTTCGCCTACGCGGGCCAGAGCTGCATCTCGGTGCAGCGCATCCTGGTTCAAAGCTCGGTTCGCGATCGGTTTACAGCGCGTCTATTAGAGGGCGTTGCAAAACTCAAAACCGGCGACCCTCTCGACGATGCCACCGACGTCGGCCCGATGATCAGCGAAGACGCTGCCAAACGCGCCGAGGCCTGGATCAAAGAAGCTCTGAATGCAGGCGCGAAGCTCGTGACGGGCGGCCATCGCAGCGGTGCGATCCTTGAGCCCACGGTTCTAGCCCACACCAATACAAAAATGAAAGTGAGCTGCCAGGAAGTGTTCGCGCCGGTCGTGAACGTGGATCACTACGAATCGTTCGAAAGCGCGATAAAAATGGTCAACGACTCGGCCTTCGGTCTTCAGGCCGCCGTATTCACCGAAAGCAAAACCAACATCTTCAAAGCCTTCGCTGAGCTCGAAGTCGGAGGCGTGATCGCGGACGATATGTCGTCATTCCGCATCGACCACATGCCCTACGGCGGAGTGAAAGATTCCGGCATCGGTCGCGAAGGTTTGCGCTACGCGATCGAAGAGATGACCGAACCGCGCATCCTCGTCATGCGTCTGCCCTCCTAATTCAAGCCGCCGCTGGCCCATGCCCGGCGCCATTCCGCGCCGGAAACATCAGCGACGCCACCACCGTCACCAGCAAAATCCCCGCGATCACGCTCAGTGAAATCACCGCCGGCACCGGACGCCACTCGCTCGCAATCATCTTCGATCCCACAAACACCAAAATTGCCGCCAGCCCCTGATGCAGGAATCGGAATCGCGGCAGCAGATCTGCCAGCGCAAAATAGAGCGCGCGCAGCCCCAGAATCGCGAACGCGTTCGACGAATACACGATGAACGGGTTCCGCGTGATCGCGAGAACCGCCGGTACCGAGTCCACCGCGAAAATCAGATCCATCGCCTCCACGGCAATCAGCGCCAGAAACATCTGCGTCGCGTAGCGCTTGCCGTCGCGCTTCACGAAAAACCTCGTCCCCTCCGGATCATCCTCCACGCGCATCACGCGCCGCGCAGTGCGCACCAGCCAGTTGCCTTGCGGGTCGATCTTGCGCTCGCTCGAAAAAAACATCCGTAACCCGGTCAGCAGCAGGAACGCGCCGAACACATACAGCACCGAATGAAACACAGCCAGCAACTCCACGCCCGCCAGTACAAACACCGCGCGCATCACCAGCGCACCCGCAACGCCGTAAAAAAGCACCGTGTGCTGCGCCTCCGCCTTCACCCGAAATGCCTGAAAGATCAAAAGAAAAACGAAAATGTTGTCCACGCTCAGCGATTTTTCCACCAGATAACCGGTAAGAAATTCCACGCCCGCCGCGCGCCCCAACGAGTAGTAAATCCACACATTGAAGGCCAGTGACACCGCGATCCAGCACGCGCTCTCGATCAGCGCCTCGCGCACCTGCACCCGATGCGCCTTGCGGTGAAATACACCCAGGTCAATGGCGAGTGACGCCGCCGTCACCACCAGAAATACCACCCAGAAATGTATCGGAGTTCCCAGCATGTCCCACTCGCAAAAAGGTCGCGAAACCCAGCGGCTGAAGGAGTGTAACCGCCACAGTTCTATTTCGGAACACCTCATTACGCCCGTAAGACATAGTCCTTGCGGACCTTGCGCCAATACCCGATAATTCACACTTGGACTGCGCCCACGCCGGATTTCCGGCGGGTTCTGCATGAATTGCCCTCACTGCACAACAGTTAACCCGGATTTCGCAGAATCTTGCTCGCACTGCGGCACCCCCATGCCGATGGGCGACGACGTCACCATTCAGGCCGTCGATGCTACGGTCATCTCTCCCGGCAGTGATTTTGGACCGCGCTATCGCATCGAGCAACTGCTCGGTCAGGGCGGCATGGGCCGCGTATATAAGGCCTATGACAAAGAACTCGATCGTAACGTCGCCATCAAGGTCGTCCGCGAAGGCGCCATCAGCCAGGGCGACGCGCTAAAGCGCTTCAAACAGGAACTCGTTCTTGCCAGCAAGATCTCGCATCGCAACATTTTGCGCATTCACGACATGGGTTTGGTCGGCACGCTGCGCTTTATTTCCATGGCGTACGTGGAGGGTTCGGATCTTCAGCACATCATCAAAGACAATCCGAAGATGCCGCTCGAGCGCGTGCTCAATTTCTCGAAACAGATCGCCGAAGCGCTCGCGGCCGCGCACGCCGAAGGCGTCGTTCACCGCGACCTGAAACCGCAAAACGTCCTCGTCGATAAAAACGATCAGATTTATATCTGCGATTTCGGCCTCGCGAAGTCCTTTGAAGAAGGCGCGATCGGCATGACGCGCACTGGCGCGTTTCTCGGCACGCCGCGTTACATGTCGCCAGAACAAGTGGAAGGGAAGCCGGCCGACAACCGCGCCGACCTCTACGCGTTCGGTTTGATCATGTACGAAATGGTCGTCGGCGACGTGCCGTTCACCGGCGATTCCACGCTGAAGGTGATGTACCAGCGCATTCAGGAAAAGCCGAAAAGCCCGAAGGCGATCAAGCCCGACCTGCCGAACTGGATCGTGCGCATCATCATGCGCTGCCTGGAGCGCGATCCCGCCGATCGTTACCAGAACGCCTACGAAATTATTTCGGATATCCAGGGTTCCACGTCCACCAGCGGCAGTAGCGGTTCGCGCGCGGGCATTTCGCGCATCGGCGCCGACACACAGTCCGTCGTGATTCAGCTCCCGCGTTTCACGGAACGCAAATGGATTCCGATCACCGCTGGAGTGGTACTACTTCTCGCAATCCTGTTCGCGATTCCTCCGATTCGCCATCTCATTCCGGGCTTCAAGCCCAGCGGCATCAGCGGCTCGAGTGAAAGCGGCGGGGGCGGTGTAGCTGGCATTCCGCCGATCATCAGCGGTAAATACGTCGCCGTGTTGCCTTTCAAGGTTCTGGGCGACGAACAAGCTCTCGGCTACATCGCCGAAGGCCTCAACGAATCGCTTACCGCGAAACTTTTCCAGATCAAAGACCTGAAGCTCGCACCCGACTCCCAGATGTCCAAGATTTCTTCGAAGGACACGCCGCAGGAGATTGGCCGCCGCCTCGGCTCAAACCTCCTGGTCACCGGCACCGTGCAAGGCACGCCCGAAAAAATGTCGGTGATTGTCACACTCGAAAACGTGGCGGATGGAAAGCGAGTGTGGACCAATCAGTTCACCGGCGTCCCGAGCGAGATTCTTACGCTCGAAGATCAGATCTCCGGATCAATTGTCACCGCGCTCGACGTGAAAGCCACGAACGAAGAGCTTGCTCTTTCGAACTCGCATCCTACTGACAACGCGGATGCGTACGACTATTACCTCCGCGGCAAGAACGCGCTTCGCGGCCAGCAGGATGAGAAGAACGAAGAAGCCGCAGTCGGACTATTCCAGCAGGCGATCGCGAAGGACCCATCGTTTGGCCTTGCATATTCAGGTCTAGCGAACGCGAGCCTCGCGATCTACGCCGTGAAGAAAGACCCGCTGTGGTCCGATCGAGCTACGTCGGCCGCACAACAGGCGCTTCGACTTAACGACAACGCCGCAGAAGTCCACTTCACGATGGGCAGAGTTTATTTGGCGACCGGGAAAACGCAGGAGGCGGTTGCCGAAATTCAACGCGCGCTGAAGCTTGAGCCCAATTCCGATGAAGGCTATCTCACGCTCGGGGGCTCCTATCTGGCGATGGGCCGCGGCGAAGACGCAATCGCCGCCTATCAAAAGGCGATCCAGCTTAACGAATACTATTGGCTCAATTACAACCGGCTCGGCGAGGCCTATCAGCGCCTCGGGCAGTACGACAAAGCCTTGGCGGCCTTTCAAAAGATCACTCAGCTTGAGCCGGACAACGCTGCCGGCTACGACAACGTAGGCTACGTCCTGCTACAGCAAGGTAAATACGCGGAGAGCATTCCCTATTTCCAGAAAGCGATCGGGCTTGTGCCGAGCTATGCAACGACGCACTCGAATCTCGCCACGGCGTACTTTGACCTTAAGCGATATGACGAAGCGATTAAGGAATACCAGAAGGCCGTCGAACTGAATCCGAATAACGATCTCCTGGTGGGCAATCTGGGAGACGCTTATCGGATGGCGGGCCAGAAAGATAAGGCGGACGCTGCTTACGACGACGCGATCAAACTTGCGTACAAGGGCTTGCAAGTGAATCCGCACAGCTCCGAAGCGATGACCAGCCTTGCGATCTACTACGCTCACAAGGGTGACGCTAAACAGTCGGTCACGTTCATCGACCGTGCGCGTGCCATCGACAAGGAAAGCCTCGACATTCTGTACGCGGATGTCGAAGTGAAAGCCCTTGCTGGCAGGCCCGACGACGCGCTGAAATCCCTCAAGCTGGCCCTGCAGAAGGGAACTGCGTTCAGCGATGCCGCAAATGATCCCGACCTAGCCAGCCTAAAGTCCCGCCCGGAGTGGGCTCAGCTCGAAAAGCAGTACGGCGCCAAAGCTCAGTAAGCCAACGCGGCCCGTTCGACGGTCCCACGAAGCGGAACCAGTCGCTCCCGTCGATCGCTGCTCTGAATGTGTTGGTCAGCGCACACAGGACTGCCCTCCTAAACGAAATGTTCTTCACGACGCTCTGGCAGGCACAGCCCCTATCGGAGTGCGGCGGGTCCTAACGCCGCTTTCGCCCAACCCAACATGACCGCGCGACGATCTCGCGCCCAGCGACCGCCGCGTCACGCTCCGTGAGTATCATGGGCAATCCTGCCGGTGTAGCGCGCAGCCGCCCGCGGCTGGTGTTGATTGCCCAACCGGCCTTCGGCCCGCCGTATTTTTGTGGAGCCGCTGAATGCGTGAAATTCGGCCTTAGGACCCACCGCACTCCCACACGCGCTTGTGCCGCAGCGCGGCCGTGCACGTGAGTGCACCGCGCCGCGACGAGAATGCCCGGTCGCACCAGCAAAGGCATTCCTCGTCGCGTCACGCCCGGCAACTAGCATAGGCTTTCCCGCCTGTGTGCCTTTGCCTTCGTCCGCCCAAAAAAAAACGGGCCGATCAAAGATCGGCCCGTCTCAAATCTTGCTAACCGCAACAGCGAAGTTAGTTCTTTACGGTCTTGAAGCGGCTGCCGACAAACATCATCGCCAGCAATCCCAATCCGAGAAGAGCCGTAACACCCGGTTCCGGCGCTACCACCGAAAAGGTGGTGCCGATCGGCCAATCGCCACTGCCGTCGCCCGAGAACGAGAATTCAACGTCGCAGCCCGCCATCACGCCCGGCGTGCCACCCGTGTTGCCGGATGCAGTCGAACCGCAAAGTGGGAGGTAGGCAGTCTCGCCCGGCTGATTCGTGAGCAGCTCCTGCTGAACGACCGGTCCAGACAGGCCGCCCGCAGCGCCGATTGCGGCCGCAGTCGTGATGAAGTTCTGCGCGCCCTGCGAGTACTCAACGCCTGCGAACACTAGCGTCGCCGCGCCCTGAATCACCTGGCAGCTCGAATCAAGGAACAGATCCGAGGTCGCCGTGATGCCGCTGCAGCTCGATTCGCCGCCCAGCGTAATGCTGATCTCTGTCCAGTTTGCGCCGCTCATGTTCTTGAGCGTGCAATCTTCCTCACCCGCTTGCGCCGAGTAGCTACAAACGCCAGTCGGGTCAACCGATCCGAACGGAGCCAGACTGAACACATTGCTGGTCTCGTACGGCGTGCCGGGGTCGCCCGGCGTGTGCGTTGCACCGCGCGGATCGCCGTCGGCCTTTGCAACTCCCGAAGACATCCCCATCGCCAGGATCGCAACGGCCATTCCACCAAGAATTCTGGTAAATCTCATTCGCGCACCTCCGCGCAGGTATAGCTGTTCTGTGCTACTGCAAGTGCATGCCCAAACTACCTTAGTACGACGCTTCTAAGTCCTTTAGTTCTATCGCATATTCTTGCCAAAAAACAAGTTCTTTCTCAATATGCAACACTTTTCACTTCCATCCCCTATCCTTTCCCTTTGGTCCCTTCCCCATGCGGCCCAGCAGCCTAGCCGGCGCTCCCCAGACCAATGCCACTCCGGCCTGCACTCGCTAGCGCGAAACCGCCCAACCTCATTCTTTTCGGCCCGGCGCGAATTTAAGTTAGAGTGTCGCCGCATCTAGTTCGCCGGCCATGGGGAAGTGTACCGCCGAGCCTCAAAACAATGTTCCATTTCAGCCGCCCAGACTATCGCCACGCCATCCGCACCGCCATCGCCGGCACCGCCGCGATGTTTTTTGCGAAATACCTCCGCCTCCCTGAAGCCTACTGGGCCGCCATCAGCGCGATCATCGTCCTGCAGGCCAACCTGGGCGCCGCTCTGCGCGAGTCCACCAACCGCATCGCCGCCACCGCCATCGGCGCCACAGTCGCCATCCCGTTTCTGGCCTACTTCGGCACAAATCTCATCGGGTTCGCCCTCGCCGTGTTCATCACCGTCGTCCTTTGCTCACTGCTCAATCTGCAGTCAGGCATGCGCCTCGGTGCCGTCACCGTCGGCGTCATCCTGCTGATCGAACACCACAGCAAGCCCTGGACGCCCGCGCTCCATCGCTTCCTCGAAGTCTCGTTCGGCATCGTCGTCGCACTCATCGTTGCGAATCTCGTTTTCCCCACCACGGCCACCGCCAAGCTTCGCGATACCGTTGGCCGCGGCTACGCCACAATGGCCACGCTCCTCACCGCGATCCTTAATAAATATCGCGGCACTCCCGACGCCGAAATCGGCGCGCTGCGCGCCAAGATGCAATCGCTGCTTCGCGCCGCCGAAGAACTTCGCGCTCAAAGCAAATACGAATCCACTCTGGTCTCCGCCGATTACGAGCTGATCGACCGCATGATGGAATGCCAAACCATCATGTTCTACGAAGTCAGCACCCTCGACCTTGCCGCCCGCCGCGGCGGCGAGAATAATTTCTACCGCGAGCTGCTGCCCGAAATCGATTCGCTCGTCACCGGCATCGAAACCACGCTCAACCGATTCGCAAACGTGCTCACGATCAAAGGCACCGCCTATCAGCGTTTCGATTTCACCTTCGCTCTCGCCGCGCTCAGCGACAAAAATCTAGCCGTGCGCGAACTCCGCCTCTCCCAGAAATTCGAACTCGAGGAAATCCTCCACTTCCACACGCTGCTCGTCGGACTCGAAAATCTCGCCACCGAAGCCGACAGCGCACAAGCTGCTGTCGCCGCCATCGCTTCAGGCACGCAACGCCGCTCGAAACGCCTCACTCCTCCCGCTTCCACTCGAACCAATCGTTAAAATCGATAAGCGCCCCGCACCTCACCCAGCTGAGTTTCCGCTTGCGCGCGTTCGCACTCCTCGCCGAATATGTTCGCGCCATGAACGCAACGACATCGCGGCGACCCACGCAATTCGCAGCGCTCGCACTTCTCGCCTCTGCATTAGTCTTCGCACCAGTGACGTCTCACGCGCAAGCGACTCCGCACTGGGTCGGCTCGTGGGCCGCGTCGCAACAACTCGTCGAATGGGCCAACTCGCTGCCGCCAGCCAGCATGCGCGACGGTACGCTCCGCCAGATCGTTCACCTCTCCATCGGCGGCCCGCAAATCCGCCTGCACATTTCTAATCGCTACAGCGACGCGCCTCTCCACATCGACTCCGTTCACATTGCTCGTAGCGCCGACCCAGCCAGCGCGCGCATCGATCCCAGCACAGACACCGTCGTCACATTCTTCGGTTCGCGCGACGTCACCATTCCTCCCAACTCCGCCTACATCTCCGATCCCATCGCGCTCACCGTCGCGCCCGCCGCCGATCTCGTCTTCTCAATTCATCTCGATGATCAGCCGCCTCTCGAAACCGGCCACCCCGGCTCGCGCACCACTTCTTACATCGAGCCCGGCAATCACGTCGCCGATACTGACTTTGCGAATCCCACCAAAATCGATCACTGGTATTTCATCTCTGGCATAGACGTCGCCACCAACGCTCGCGCCATCGTCACGCTCGGCGATTCCATCACCGACGGCCGCGGTTCAACCACCAATGGCAACGATCGCTGGCCCGACCTTCTCGCCAAGCGTCTTCTCGCAAACGCGCCGGCCACCTCAAACGTCGGCGTCCTCAATCAGGGCATCGGCGGCAATCGCATTCTGCTCAACGGCGTCGGCCCCAGCGCCGTCGCGCGTTTCAATGACGATGTCATCGCCCAACCCGGAGTCCTCTACTTGATTGTGCTTGAAGGAGTGAACGACATCGGCGTCTTCTCGCGTCTCGAAGATCCGCCGCAAGCCGACCACGACGCTCTGGTCGCGCGCATCGAATCCGGCTACCAGCAAATCGTCGAGCGCGCCCACCAGCAGGGAATCAAAGTTTACGGCGCCACCATCACGCCGTTCGCGGGCTCCGACTATTACCATCCCGGCCCGCGCACCGAAGCCGACCGCCAGAAAATCAACGAATGGATTCGCGCCCGCGGAAATTTCGATGCCGTCATCGATTTCGACGCTACGCTGCGCGACCCGCAAAATCCGTCGCACCTGCTGCCCGCCTACGATTGTGGCGATCATCTGCACCCATCGCCCGCAGGCTACGCCGCGATGGCCAATTCAATTCCACTCGAACTCTTTGCCGCCGGCGCTTCCACCGCACGCGGCATTAGGTGAGCGCAGCGAACTGTAGTTTAGACTTTCGAGTCTGAGCGGGACCAACTCTCAGTTGGTCCCGGGTTGAGCCATGTAAAATCCAGGCAACCACTCAACTTCTCGTCACCGTCACACAAGTCCGCAGTGCTCGTAGCCTTAGTGGTTCGCCGCCTTCGGAAATTCCTCCACATGAATCTCACCCTTCCGCCCGAGATACACCACACGCTCACCCGTGAGATATGCCCAGTACGCCTCAACGCCCGCCGCCGTCGCCCGCTTCACAAATTCCGGATACCGAATCTCGTCGCGCTGCGCCCCGCGAATCGCCGCCACCAAGCCTTCCTTCGAAAACGCTTCCGCCACCGGCGACGCAGGCAACGACATCTTCATCGTGTACGTCTCGCCCTTCACGCCGTAACTCGACTTCTCCATCCGCGCGTAATCCACCAGATACGACTCCACTCCCGCCGCCAGCAGCGCCTTCACGCACTCCGGAAAAGTCTTCCGCCCCGCCTCAGTCTCGCGCAGCGTCTCTTCGATTACCTGGATATCCATCTGCGTCTCCCGTTATCTCACCCTTAAATGTCTGCGGCCCATCATCGCATGGACATTTTCTCCCAAGCCGCACGTATATATAGTCGGGACGGGGGATCTCAATGACCGTGCTGCCTGCACCCATCAAAATGTCTATCGCGCCGTGGCTCAACGTCCGCGACGGTAAACGCGCCATCGAGTTCTACAAATCTGCTTTCGGCGCGGTCGAGGTCTATCACATCGAAGATCCCGACGGGAATCCCGTCTCGCGCCTGTCCGTCGGCGGCGCGGAGTTTTGGCTGAGCGACGAATCGCCCGACCACAAGAATTTCAGCCCCGAAACCATCGGCGGCTGCTCGGTCCGGCTCATCCTCACCGTTCCCGATCCGGACGCAACTTTTGCCAGTGCGATTGCCGCTGGTGCAAAACAAATCTCCCCCGTCGGCGAAGGTCACGGCTGGCGCATGGGACGCATCGTCGATCCCTTCGGTCATCACTGGGAAATCGGCCGCCTCGTTCACCCCGAACCCGAAAGCTCAAAGCCAAAAGGCGGGTCAATCGATGGTTAAAAACTCCTCCGTCCCTGCGGGCGTGATGCTCGCGCACGTCCACTATCGCAGTGTCCTCGAAGCCGTAGGCTGGCTCGGCGAAGCTTTCGGCTTTGAAGAATATTTCCGCTACGCTAATCCCGCCGCGCCCAGCGGCTCGCTGGTTCACCTCGGCGACGCGTGGCTCATGATTCGCGCTGCCGCCGCAAATGAAAAAACTCCCGGAGAACTCGGCTTCGGCACGCAAAGCCTCTCAATTTTTGTGGAAGATGTGGAAGGGCACTACCGGCGCACGAAATCTGCCGGCGCAAGAATTACCGAAGAACCGCACGAAACCGAATATGGCGAATTTCAATTCGCCGCGCTCGACTACGAAGGCCACCACTGGATCTTTGCGCGCCACGCTCGTGACGCTGCACCCGATTCGTGGCGAGCCACCGTCATCAATCCTCTCCGCGTCGGATAGCCGACCCGGCTGTCCTCCGACGATCACGTGACTCGCTTCTGGCAACAGTCGCTGTCGTAGCGCCAATAGAACGAGCAGAGAGCAGCGAGTGGCACAGGCTGGAGTTGGCCTGTGTGCCTTTCTTCTTTCTTATCCTTCCACCATCGCCTTCAGCCGCCCAAGCGCCCCATCCCATTGCTTCGCAATCACATCGAGATAGTGCCGCGCCTCCGCGAGCCGCGCCTGTTCGATCCTCCACAGCCGCTCTCGCCCGCGCCGCTCACTCCTAAGAATTCGCGCACGCTCCATCACGCCCAAATGTTTCGTAATTGCCTGGCGCGTCAGAGATCCGCCTGCCGCCAGTCTCGAAATCGAAAGTGGCCCTTCGTAGCACAAGCGCCGCACAATCGCGAGCCGCGTCGGATCGCCCAACGCCGCGAACACAAAGTGGGACAGGCTCTCAGCCTGTCTGCGCCCCGCTCTCAGCGGGTCGTGTCTTTCGCCGCGCGCACCACGCGCGCTACTTCGTCTGCGCGACATACTTCTCCAGCACTGTCATCATAATTTCCCATCCGCCCGAATTCGCCTCGAAGGCCGTCGCGCGTCGCGACACAGGAATCTTCTCGAATCCCGACTCCGTCACAGTCACCATGACTCCGCCCGGAACATCTTCAAGCCGAAATTCGATTAGCGTCGTCGGCTCCTGCGAGTAATCCATGTCCTCTTGAATGGCATGCGGGTGCCAGCGCAGCGCCAGCCGCTGTTCCGGCTCAACCGCCTCCACCCACAAATCCATCTGCTTTCCGTTGTGCACCTTCTGCAGTTCCGCCACTTCGGGATCCGCCACCGTGCCCACAATCACGCCGCTCACCTTCTTGCCCGCCACAAACGGCCCGTCGAGCTTCACGCCAAACCACGTTCCAAATTCCTTCGCATCCGCCACCGCCTTCCACACGCGGCTCCGCGGCGCGCGAATCATCACTTGCTTCACAATCCGGTCAATCGCCATACGCAACCTCCAGGTTGCACAATATCAGCGCCGACTGCCATCCGCAACTCCAAGCGAGAGGGATCGCCTCTCGGCCTGTCTGGACCCCGCTCTCAGCGGGGTGTGCCTTAGTCGCGCGCAGCGCGATGTAGCTTAAACTTTCGAGTCTGAGCGGGACCAACTCTCAGTTGGTCCCGGCTTCAGCCATGCACACTCCAGGCACCATTCCAACTTCTTGTCACACACACAACAATGGAGAAAGTCAGTGGCACAGGCTGGACTTCGCCTGTGTTCCTTTGCTTCTGCCTTTGCCCAGCCTTCTACGCCATCCAGAGGCCGATTCATCGGCGGAAGGGTCGCTCCGCGCCTATTCGGCCCTCACGCATCCAACCGGCCGCTGTGCCAAAATGTTTTTGCGGAGAGTCAAACTAGAATGAATCCGAACCACCACACCAAACCACAAATCGAAATCGCCCAACAATCACCGACGATTTATCTCGTCACCATCACCGAATCCACCTCAAAATCAACTCACGTGGTCACCATCACCGCTACCGAACGCGCGAAGTACACCCCGACAGCGACACCCGAAGCTCTTCTCCGCGCCTCGTTCGAATTCCTCCTCGAACGCGAACCCAAAGAATCGATCATGCGCCAGTTCAGCCTATCCACAATCGAATCCTACTTTCCCGACTATCCAACCGAAATCCGCGCGCGACTCTAGTCTCCCGCACGCTGAGCCGCCACTCCTACCTCCACCTGCTTCACCGCGCTGAAAAGCACATTCAACGTCTCACTCATCGTCGGGTGCGTCATGATCGCGTCGCGCAGCGCCGTGTACGGAAGTCCGGCCATCATCGCAACCTGCACCGACGCCATCACCTCACCCGCTTCCGGCCCCACCATCGTGAATCCCAAAATCTTGTCGCCCGTCAGTTCGATCAACGCCTTCGCAAACCCGCGCGTCTCCGCAATTGTGCGCGTCCGCAGTACAGCCATCATCGGTATCCGCGCCACGCGCACCGGAATACCATTCTGTTCCGCTTCGAGTTCCGAAAGCCCGATGTGCGCTACCTGCGGATCGGTGAACAAACACGACGGCACGAACCGTCCGCGCGTCGTTCTCGACCCACCCGCCAAATTCGTGCTCACCACGCGAAAATCGTCCATCGAGATGTGCGTGAATTGCGGACTTCCCGCGCACTCGCCCAGCGCCCACACATTCGGCGCCGTCGTTTCAAGGCGATCGTTCACGCGAATGTATCCGTTTGCTTCGAGCGTCACTCCGGCCGCATCGAGACCCATGCCGCGTGTATTCGGTATGCGTCCCGTCGCCACTAGAATGTCGCTCGCTTCAATCGCGCGCGCTCCAGACGGCGCCTCAACGCGAATCTTCACACCGCTGCCCGATTGTCCCTCGACGCTTTTGATGTCGGCGGACGTGATGACGTCCACGCCCTCGTCCTTCAT
>JABDGF010000029.1 GCA_013286165.1 Acidobacteriota bacterium
GCAATTTGCGTTTGATTCGGACAATGCGCATCGCCCGCACAATTTCAAGCGCAACACAGTGGCGTTCACGGGAACCCACGACAACAACACGACGGAAGGTTGGTGGGCCGGTCTGCACGCCGCGGCCGAGCGCGATTTAGCCGCGCGAGGCCAATTGCATCAGGCGCAGGCGTATCTTCAGTCGAATGGCCACGCGATCCACTGGGCGATGATCCGCACGGCGATGAACTCGATCGCGCAGCTCGCGATTGTTCCGCTGCAGGATGTGCTCGGACTTGGCAGTGAGGCGCGCATGAATGTTCCCGGGACGGCAGACGGCAATTGGACGTGGAGATTTCAGTCTAAGCAACTCACGCCCGCGCTCGCGGATCGTCTGGCGGCACTTACTGTTGCAGCGGGGAGACATCGTGCTGAGAGCGCGTCGGAAAGACACGCGCAAACGGCAGCGTGAAATTATATTCAGAGCGATTCTTGACGGAGGTTGCCATGAGTACTGCAGATGAAGACCTGATTCACGCGAAAGAACATTTGCGGCAGATGGGGCACGACGTCGGCGAGACTCACATCGTCTATCAAGGCGCGGTGGGAACGATTCGCGTAACGATGGACGGCGCTCTTTTCACGCGAGACGAAATTCTTCAGATCGCGGAAGAGGAACACGAGGAACCGCGCCAGCCGAATTGATTTCTATGGCGGCTGCGAAGACGAGAGGTCAGGTTCCCGCGCGAGCAACGACAGGTGCGACCGGAATTGATGCTTCGACCGTAGTGCCGGGGTCGTTTCGCACGAGTTTGAGAGTGCCACCGAACTCTTTCACCCGCTGCTTCATTCCTGCGATTCCAACGCCGAGTCCCTGAGGCTGCAACTCTGAAACCAAGGGTTCGATTCCCTTCCCGTCGTCGCAGATCCGCGTGCGCACCTCGCTGTCGCGCAGCGTAACCGTCACTTCAGCGCGATGCGCTTCCGAGTGCCGGAAGACGTTGGTGAGCGCCTCTTGCACGATGCGGAAAACCGTGACTTCGACTTCCGGCGCCAAGCGTGGAAATTCCGGCGGGTCCAGACAAATCGAGATGTCGATTCCGCTGCGTTTGGTGAGGCCTTCGACGTACCACTCGAGCGCGGACGGCAAACCGATTTCGTCGAGCAACGGTGGGTGCAGCAAATACGAAATGCTGCGCACTTGCTGTATCGCGTGATCCACCAGCGAACTCATTTCGAGCGCCGACTTCTTTGAGCTAGGTGTGAGTCCGGTGTCCGCGCAGATCGAATCGGACATCATCTTCACGGCGGAGAGTTCTTGACCGAGGCTGTCGTGGAGTTCACGCGCGATCCGGCGGCGCTCTTCGTCCTGCATATTGATAAGTTTCTGAGACAGCACGCGCAACTCGTCGTTCAACGCGCCGAGCTGTCGCGTGCGCCGGTGCAATTCCGCGAAGACCGAGACTTTCGCACGCAAAAGCTCCGGGACGACCGGCACGGAAATGTAATCGACCGCTCCCTGGGCGTAACCGCGTAGGCGGTCGATGTCCGACATGTGAATCGCGGAGATAAAAATGATCGCTGTGTTTTGATAGCGCGGGTGTTGGCGAATCATTTCGGCGAGTTCGAAGCCGTCGAGCTCCGGCATGCTGACGTCCATCAGCACGACGGCGATGTCTGACTTGAGCAAATGCTCGAGCGCTTCGCGGCCGGAAGTCGCCTTGATCAAGTTGTCGCCTAAATCGCTGAGGATCGCCTCATAGCTCATCAGCTTCGAGGGCTGGTCATCGACCATCAGGATGTTGACCTTGTGCGTGTTACTCACGAATTCAAACATCTCCTGCGTTTTGCCTGCATAAACTTGGCGGTTTGCAACGTTCTCAACGGTGCAACCACATTCGCAACGCCGAAAGGAGTTGATCGGTATTTACCGGCTTTGCCAGATATTCCGAAGCACCGGCCTCGAGACACTTTTCACGGTCGCCCTTCATGGCTTTCGCCGTAAGCGCGATGATCGGCAGGCGCCGGAAATTCGCATTCTGCCGAATCACCTGCATGGTTTCGTAACCGTCCATTTCCGGCATCATGATGTCCATCAGAACGATCGCAACGTCCGGCGTGTTTTCGAGCGTTGAGATCGCCTCGTGCCCCGTGCCTGCGGACAGCACCGTCATGCCGCGGCGCTCCAGCACACTGCTCAACGCAAAAATGTTGCGCACGTCGTCATCGACGACAAGGACTTTGCGGCCCACAAGTGCTTCGTCGGAACGGTGCAAACGATCGAGCATACGCTGCTTTTCGACGGGCAGATCCCCGACGACGCGGTGGAGAAACAGAGCAGTCTCATCGAGCAGGCGCTCCGGAGACTCGACGCCCTTCACCACGACGGAGCGCGCGAAAATGTGCAGTCTGGCGTCTTCCTCCGGCGAGAGTTCCTTGCCGGTGAAGACGACAACGGGCAAATCAGCGGCGGCGGCACTGTCGCCGAGCTTTTCGAGTACTTCGAAGCCCGTCATGTCCGGTAGACGCAGGTCGAGGACGGCGCAATCGAACGGTTCATTCTCGATGGCTTCGAGCGCCTCCATGCCGGTGGCGGCGATCGAAACGTCGATGTCCTTGTCGCCGAGTAGCTCGCGAATGCTGAGTTGTTCGGCGGGATTATCTTCCACGACGAGCAATTTTTTGCGGCGCGGCGTCACATATTCGCGAACGCGTGTGAGGGCCGCGTGAAGGCCTTCAGCGGTCGTTGGTTTTGTAACGAATGAGAAGGCTCCGCGCGATAATCCGTGCCGGCGGTCTTCATCAAGTGTCAACATCTGCACCGGGATATGCCGCGTGGCGGGATCCTGTTTCAGGTGATTCAGTACGGTCCAGCCCAGCATGTCCGGCAAGAACACGTCGAGCGATACTGCCGACGGATGAAATTCGCGCGCGAGTGAAAGCGCTTCCGCTCCGCGCGTCGCGACCAGCACTTTGAAACCCTTGTCGCGCGAAAGATCGCGCAACACACGCGCATAGTGCGGATCGTCTTCCACGATTAGCAGCGAAGCATCGCCGGGCTGCAACGAATCGCGATCGTCCTCGATGCGTTCGATCGGCTCCGTCGCGATTGATTTCTGCTTCGCGTGCGCTGTGGGGGTCATTCTGTCCGAAGGGCTCGCGGCCGCGGTAGGGCCAACGTACGTCTGCGGTAGATAGAGCGTGAAGGTGCTGCCCTTCCCGGGCGTACTCTGCAGCTGAATTTCACCGCCCAGCAAGCTCGCGAGTTCGCGGCTGATCGCAAGGCCCAATCCGGTACCGCCGTATTTGCGGCTGGTGCCTGCGTCGGCCTGTTGGAAAGCTTCAAAGATGATGCGCTGCTTTTCCGGGGGAATGCCGATGCCAGTGTCCCGCACTTGAAAACTCACGACTCCGGCAGCACCGGAAAGAATCGGATGATCCGTACTCCAGCCGGATTGCGCAGCCGATACCGTGAGCGAAACGCCGCCCTGATCCGTGAACTTAAACGCATTCGACAAGAGGTTCTTCAGCACCTGTTGCAAGCGCTTCGTATCGGTGACCAGGCTGCGCGGCAATAGTGGATCGACCTTGATGTCGAAATTGACGCGGCGGTTCTCCGCCTCGTGGCGGAACGGGCGCGCGATCATATCGATCAAGCTGCCGAAGAATACTTCCTCGGCTTCCACCGACACGGTGCCTGACTCGATCTTCGAAAGGTCGAGAATGTCCGTGATCAGGTTGAGCAGGTCGGTGCCCGCACCGTGAATCGTGCGTGCGAACTCGACTTGCTTCGGGGTCAGGTTGCTTTCGTGATTGTCGCTGAGCTGTTGGCCGAGAACGAGAATGCTATTCAGCGGCGTGCGCAGCTCGTGAGACATGTTCGCAAGGAATTCGGATTTGTACTTTGAGGTGAGCGCCAGCTCTTTGGCTTTTTCTTCCAGTGCGCCGCGCGCCTGCTCGATTTCCTGGTTCTTGCGTTCGACTTCTGCGTTCTGCTCGGCGAGCTGCTGCGCTTTTTGCGCAAGCTGCTCATTGGTCTGCTGCAGCTCTTTCTGTTGCGTCTGCAATTCAATCGCGAGCTGTTGCGACTGGGAGAGCAACCCTTCAGTCTGCATCGTGGCTTCAATACTGTTGAGCACGATGCCGATGCTGGAGGTGAGTTGCTCGAGGAATGCGATTTGCGAGGGCGTGAAACTACTGAGTGAAGCCAATTCGATCACGGCTTTGACGCGATCTTCGAAAAGCACCGGAAGCACGATCACGTTGCGCGGCGCCGCGAAAAACAGGCCCGACTTGATTGGCATCGCGTCGAGCGGCAGTTCGGTGATAAGGATGCGCTTGCGTTCGGCCGCGCACTGGCCGATCAACCCCGACCCGACGCGCAGTCGGCGCCGGTGGCCTTCGTCGGAATCATCTGCAAACGCTGCGAGCAGGACGAGCGTACCGGAATCGTCGCTCTCCATCTGATAAATCACGCCCTGCTGCGCGTTTACGAGCGGCGCAAGCTCGGACAGCAGCAAGCGTCCCACCGTCGCGAGGTCGCGCTGCCCTTGAAGCATTCCGGTGAATCGTGCGAGGTTCGTCTTCAACCAGTCCTGTTCGTTGTTGCGGTCGGTCGTCAGGCGCAGGTTGTCGATCATTGTGTTGATGTTGTCTTTCAGGTCGGCGACTTCGCCGCGCGCTTCCACTTGAATGGAGCGCGTCAAGTCGCCCTTCGTGACCGCCGTTGCCACTTCCGCGATCGCGCGGACTTGGTTCGTCAAGTTGTCTGCCAATAGGTTCACGTTGCCGGTGAGGTCCTTCCACGTGCCGGATGCGCCGGGCACGTTGGCCTGGCCACCGAGGCGACCTTCCACGCCGACTTCGCGCGCAACGGTAGTCACCTGGTCCGCGAACGTGGCGAGCGTGTCCGTCATGTTGTTGATCGTTTCGGCGAGCGCGGCGACTTCACCTTTCGCGTTCACGGTTAGCTTTTGCGTCAATTGGCCATTCGCGACGGCGGTCACGACTTTCACAATGCCACGAACTTGTTCGGTGAGGTTCGCGGCCATCACGTTCACGTTGTCCGTGAGGTCGCGCCACGTGCCCGCGACGCCGGGAACCTGCGCCTGGCCGCCGAGCTTTCCACCGGTGCCGACTTCACGCGCCACGCGAGTGACTTCCGCGGCGAACGCGTTCAATTGGTCCACCATCGTGTTGATCGTGTCTTTCAGTTCGAGAATTTCGCCCTTCACGTCCACCGTGATTTTGCGCGAAAGGTCGCCGCGCGCGACGGCCGTAGTGACCTCCGCGATGTTGCGGACTTGGTCGGTGAGGTTGCGCGCCATCGCGTTCACCGAATCGGTCAAGTCCTTCCACGTGCCAGCGACTCCAGGCACGACTGCCTGGCCGCCGAGACGACCCTCGGTGCCGACTTCGCGCGCCACGCGCGTCACTTCCGACGCGAACGAGCGAAGCTGCTCGACCATCGTGTTCAGCGTTTCTTTCAACTGCAGAATTTCGCCGCGCACGTCCACGGTGATTTTCTTCGAAAGGTCACCGGTCGCGATCGCGGTCGCGACTTCCGCGATGTTGCGGACTTGGCCGGTCAGGTTGCTGGCCATGAAGTTCACGTTGTCGGTGAGGTCCTTCCATGTGCCGGCGACGCCGGGAACCTGCGCTTGGCCGCCGAGTTTACCGTCGGTGCCAACTTCGCGTGCTACACGCGTCACTTCGCCCGCGAAGCCGTTGAGCTGGTCCACCATCGTATTGATCGTGTTCTTCAGCTCGAGAATTTCACCCTTCACGTCCACGGTGATCTTGCGTGAGAGGTCGCCACGCGCGACGGCTGTGGTGACTTCAGCGATGTTGCGCACCTGACCGGTGAGGTTGCCGGCCATCGAGTTCACAGAATCGGTCAAGTCCTTCCACGTCCCGCCGACGCCGGGTACGTTGGCTTGTCCGCCGAGGCGTCCTTCGGTGCCGACTTCGCGAGCGACGCGCGTCACTTCGCCGGCGAACGCGTTCAGCTGGTCCACCATCGTGTTGATGGTTTCCTTCAGCAGCAAAATTTCGCCGCTGACGTTTACCGTAATTTTCTTCGAGAGGTTGCCGGTCGCGATGGCGGTCGAGACTTCCGCGATGTTGCGGACCTGGTTTGTGAGGTTCGAGGCCATCGAGTTTACAGAGTCCGTGAGGTCTTTCCACGTGCCCGCGACGCCCGGCACTTGCGCCTGGCCGCCGAGTTTCCCTTCCGTGCCGACTTCGCGCGCCACGCGAGTAACTTCGCCGGCGAACGCGTTCAGCTGGTCCACCATCGTGTTGATCGTGTCTTTCAGCTCGAGAATTTCGCCCTTCACGTCTACCGTGATTTTGCGTGAGAGGTCGCCGCGCGCCACGGCGGTCGCCACTTCCGCGATGTTTCTCACCTGGCCCGTCAGGTTGCTGGCCATGAAGTTCACGTTGTCTGTGAGGTCTTTCCATGTGCCCGCGACGCCGGACACTTGCGCCTGGCCGCCGAGTTTGCCGTCGGTGCCCACTTCGCGCGCCACGCGTGTCACCTCGCCGGCGAACGCGTTCAGCTGGTCCACCATCGTGTTGATCGTATTCTTTAGCTCGAGAATTTCGCCTTTCACGTCTACCGTGATTTTGCGTGAGAGGTCGCCGCGCGCGACGGCCGTGGTGACTTCGGCGATGTTGCGCACTTGGCCAGTGAGGTTTCCGGCCATCGAATTCACCGAGTCGGTCAAGTCTTTCCACGTGCCCGCAACGCCCGGAACGTTGGCTTGTCCGCCGAGCCGTCCTTCGGTGCCGACTTCGCGCGCCACGCGCGTCACTTCGCCTGCGAATCGATTGAGTTGGTCCACCATCGTGTTAATGGTTTCTTTGAGGAAAAGAATTTCTCCGCTGACGTTCACGGTGATTTTCTTCGAGAGATTGCCCGACGCGATCGCGGTAGAAACTTCGGCTATGTTGCGAACTTGGTCGGTGAGGTTGCTCGCCATGAAGTTGACGTTGTCGGTGAGGTCCTTCCACGTACCTGCGACGCCCGGCACTTGCGCTTGGCCGCCAAGCTTGCCGTCGGTGCCCACTTCGCGCGCCACGCGTGTCACCTCGCCGGCGAATGCGTTCAGCTGGTCCACCATCGTGTTGATGGTATCTTTCAGTTCGAGAATTTCGCCCTTCACGTCCACGGTGATTTTGCGTGAGAGGTCGCCGCGGGCCACGGCCGTCGTGACTTCCGCGATGTTTCGAACCTGCGCGGTGAGGTTTCCGGCCATCGCGTTTACAGAGTCGGTCAAGTCCTTCCACGTGCCCGCGACGCCTGGTACCACGGCTTGGCCGCCGAGGCGGCCTTCGGTGCCGACCTCACGCGCCACGCGCGTTACTTCCGACGCGAACGAACGTAGCTGATCCACCATGGTGTTAATGGCTTCTTTCAGCTGCAGAATTTCGCCGCGCACATCGACCGTTATTTTGCGGGAAAGGTCGCCGCTTGCGACGGCCGTCGCGACTTCCGCTATGTTGCGCACCTGGTTCGTCAGGTTCGAGGCCATTGAGTTCACGGAGTCCGTGAGGTCTTTCCACGTGCCCGCGACGCCCGGCACTTGCGCTTGGCCGCCGAGTTTTCCGTCGGTGCCGACTTCGCGCGCGACGCGCGTCACTTCGGCGGTGAATACGCTCAGCTGCTGAATCATCGTGTTGACGATTTTCGCGGAACGCAAAAATTCGCCTTCGAGCGGGCGTCCATCCACGTCTAGCCGGACGATTTGAGTGAGGTTGCCTTGCGCTACCGCAGCGATCGCGCCGGTCACTTCGGCGGTGGGACGCAACAAGTCTTCGACGAGATTGTTTACGGAGACTTCCATCTCGCCCCATGCGCCACGATGCGCACGAAAACGCACGCGCTCGCGCGTCTTGCCCTCTTTTCCCACCACTTGACCGACGCGTTTCAGATCGTTTGCGATGTGTTCGTTGGCCGCGGCGATGTCGTTGAATGTGTCGGCGATCTTTCCCGCGAGACCGGTCCACGAGCCCGGGAGGCGCGTCGAGAAATCGCCGTCGCGCATCGTCTGGAGCGTGCTCAAAATCAATTTGAGTTCGTCGCTGCCGAGCTCGGCCGTCTGGCGGTGGCCGTTTTTCTTCAGGCCGAGCTTCAGCGACTCGGCTCCGGGATCGGGTCGCGTTTCTTCGACTGTTTTTTTCATTTCGCGCTCAAGGTCATTTCGCGAGGCCGCCTTCGATTCCATTCGTGGCGACGGAGGGAAGTTCTTCGGAATTCCAGCTGAAGGGCTTGCCGTGGCTCAGGTTATCGATCGCGCTCAAAAGGCAGCGAGCGACCTGCGACTTCGTCACATACCCACCGGCCCCGGCCTTCACAGCAGCGTCAAGCATGAATGTGGAATCGTGCTGGCTCAGAATCAGCACTTTGCAGCGAGGAGATTGGTCGCGAATGATGCGCATCGCTTGCAGGCCATCCACGCGCGGCATGCTCACGTCCATCACGATAATGTCTGGATCGAGATCCTTGGTCTTCTCGATGGCGTCGAGACCATCGGTAGCCTCGCCGCAAATTTCAAAATCCGGTCGAGTCTCGAGCACCGTGCGCAATCCACGGCGGAAAATTTCGTGATCGTCAACGATCAGAATTCGCAGACGAGGTTCTTCCATGCGGGTACTCCATAGCCCTGTGATTTCGTGCAGATTCTCTGCCCAAGACAGAACATGCCGATTCCGCCATACTCGGCTTTTCTACCTATATAGGGGATACAGCGAAAACCCTAGATTCCCTGGCGCGTGTCAGTATTTGCTAAAACCGCACTCGGAGGAGAGTTTGGGCTGGACGACTGAGGGTCAATTCAAGCCATGCGGGGATTTTTGGTGGACGTGAGGGGGATCGAACCCCTGACCTCGTCGTTGCGAACGACGCGCTCTCCCAGCTGAGCTACACGCCCACTGCGTTAACAATTCTAGCAAATAGTTGAAGCCGCGCAAATCCTCTTCGGCGCATATTTGCGTGCGGAGTGATCACAGATATCGAGATTTGTTAGGTCGCGGCCGCTTGCGCTCGCGGGCGCTTGCGCTAGATTGCTTTCTGCCACAGCCGTTTTGGCGGTTCGAATTTTTGCGGTTCCATCTGCGCTCGCGCTTGTTTCACAAATGTGACGAAGCGGTGCGCAAGAGTGAAGATGCGATCGGCCTGGCGCAGGCGAATCGCTTCCTTGGGAATTAGATCGCCACCGACGCCCAGCGCCGCCGCTCCCGCGAGAACGAATTTCGAAGCGGTCTGCTGGTTCACGCCTCCTGCTGCGATCAGCGGCAAGCTTGGAAACGGCCCTTTCAGTGCGCGTATGTAGCCGTCTCCGCCTACCTGGGCGCACGGAAACACTTTCACGAAATCCGCGCCGGCTTTCCACGCAGCAATCACTTCGGTGGGCGTGAGCGCGCCGGGCATAATCACGAGATTTTCGCGCCCGGCGAATTCCACAATTTTTGCGTCGAGCCCCGGGCTTGTGAGGAAGGCTGCGCCGGCATCGCGGCACTCGCGCGCGATCTCCATGTCAAACACGTCGCCCGCGCCGACGATCATCTGCGGCGCGTGTTTTACTAAGCGCGCGATCACTTCGGTGGCGCCCGGAACCGTCATCGTGATTTCAACGATCGGGATGCCGCCGCGAGAAACGGCTTCGGAGGCGAAAATCGCGTCTTCGGCCGAGGAGACGCGCACGGCGGGAATAATTCCAACTGCCTCAATGCGAGCTCGAACTTCGTCCTTGGTCACGGTTCCCTTCCGCGAATCGGCGAGGTGGCCGGCCCGATTCTACGGGGATTCTAGCGGAATCGCCGATGAATGCACGGACAAAAATCGGGTGCGCCAGGCGCTGCGGGCGCAGTAATAGTACGGCCCAAGGCTACGACTCGAAGGAGCCTTCGAGCTCGGGCAATTTGTCGCCATCGCGCGCCACCCAGACGTACATCGCAGGCAGCAGGAATATGCCCATGATTAGCGCGGAGATCAGGCCGCCAACAATGACGATCGCGAAGGGCCGCTGCGAGTCCGACCCAATCGCGCGCGAGAGTGCTGCGGGCAACAGACCGAGAATCGCGACGAGCATCGTCATCATGATCGGGCGGAGGCGCAGCACAGCGCCCTCGATCGCCGAATCTTCGATGGAATGGCCGCGCACGCGGAGCTGGTTGATGTATTCCAGCATGATCACGCCCGTTTCCACCGACACGCCAAACAGCGCGAGAAACCCGATGCCGGACGAAACGCTCAGATGCGTTCCCGTAATGAGCAGTGCGAGAAATCCGCCGATCGGTGCAATCGCGACGTTGGCGAGAATCAAGCCAGCCCACTTTCCCGAGCTGAACATCGTGTAGAGAATGATGAAAATTACGAGCAGCGTGATTGGCACTACGATCATCAGCCGCCGCTGCGAGCGCTTCTGGCTTTCGTATTCGCCCGCCCAGTCGATGTGGTAGCCAACTGGCAATTTCACGCGCTCTTTCACCAGCTTCATTGCCTCTTCTACTGTGCTGCCCAGGTCGCGACCGCGGACGCCGTACTTGATCGCAACGTATCGCGAGTTTTCTTCCCGGTAAATTTCGGAAGCGCCATCTTTCACTTCGATGTGCGCGAGCTGCGCGAGCGAAACGCGCTCGCCCGTCGGCGCGAGCAGCCGCACATTTTCAATGGCTTCTTTCGTGTCGCGGTAGTTTGCTTGGTAACGGACGACGGTGTCGTAGCGCTGTTCGCCTTGAAGCACTTGGCTCACGGCCTTACCGCCAACCGCCGTCTCCACCGCATCTTGAATGTCTGTCACATTCAGACAGTAGCGCGCCGCCTGAGGGCGATCGATCGTGATATTCAAATTCGGTTGGCCGAGCACACGGAACAGGCCAAGGTCCTCCACACCGCGAACGCCGCGCATGACGTTCACAATCTCGTCGCCCTTTTCTTCCAGTACCTGCAAATCGTCGCCGTAAAGCTTGATCGCCAGTTCGCCCTTCACGCCGCTTACGGCTTCTTCCATGTTGTCCGCGATCGGCTGCGAAAAATTCCAAAGAATCCCGGGCATCTTGCTCAGCTCGAAATCCATGGACTGAATCAGCGCGTCTTTGTCTTGGTGGAAAATCGGGCGCCACTTGTCCTTCGGCTTGAGGTCGACAAAATATTCGGTATTGAAGAAGCCGGTCGTGTCCGTGCCATCGTCGGGGCGGCCCACCTGGCTGGTTACGACGTTCACTTCAGGAAACGATGCGAGTGTGACGCGCGCTTGGTTCGCAACGCGTACGCCCTCGGTGGGCCCAGTGCTCGGCGCGAGCGTGCCGCGAACCCACACTGCGCCTTCATCGAGGTGCGGCAAAAACTCCGAGCCAATCACGCCGCTAACCATGAAGAAAACTGCAAGCGCAAACGCCGCCGCGCCGGAAAGTAACGTAATCTTCCGATGTTCGATCGCCCACCGAACCGCGGTTCGATATTTCACGGTCAAGAACGCCATCACCGGGTTGTGCCACTCGTTTACTCCGCGACGGAACACAATCAGCGCGAGCACCGGCGCAATCACCACCGCGAATATCAACGCACCGAGTAGCGCGAACGAAACCGTCCAGGCCATCGGCTTAAACAAACGGCCTTCCACGCTTTGCAGCGTGAAGATCGGCAGGTACGCCGCAATGATGATCGCGCGCGCGTAGAACACCGGACGAATCACTTCCATCACGGCGTCGCGGACCCTTTCGAGCGGCGTCTTCTGCGCGTTCGACGGCAGCCCGAAATGCCGCACGATATTTTCAATGATTACGACCGTGCCATCGACCACCATTCCGAAATCGAGCGCGCCCAGCGACAACAGGTTCGCGGGAATCTTATTCAAGTCGAGGCAGATTGAGGCGAACAACAATGAGAACGGAATCGTGAGCGCCACAATCAGCGCGCCGCGCGTATTTCCGAGGAAGAAGAACAGAATGATCGACACCAGAAACACGCCTGTGATCAGGTTCTCCATCACAGTGCCAGTAGTGAGGTGAAGCAAATTACTGCGGTCGAGAAACGGAACAATTTTCACACCGGGCGGCAGGATGTGGTCGTTCAGTTCCTCCACCTTCTTATGAATCGCCGCGAGCGTCTCATCGGCGTTCGCGCCTTTGCGCAGCAGCACAATGCCTTCCACCACGTCAGGATCGTCGATAATCTTTCCGTCGCTGCGGCGAATAGCCTTTCCGATTTGGCCGAGTCGGATGCGCGAGCCTTGCGTTACGGTCGCGATGTCTTTCACGCGAATCACGGCGCCGTTCTTTACCGACACGGGCGTCTGCTCGATGTCATCTATACTCGTAAAGAGACCGACCACGCGCACGTTGATCTGCTGCAGCCCCGCCTCAACAAAGCTGCCGCCGGCGTTGGCGTTGTTCGCCGCGAGTTGCTGCTCCACCTGCGCAAGACTCAACCCATGGGAAACCAGCGCGTCTGGATTCAGCCGCACCTGATACTCGCGCGTTATTCCGCCAAAGCTCGAAACGTCCACAACGTTCGTGACGGACTTGAATTGCTTTTCGAGCGTCCAGTCTTCGATCGACTTCAAATCCATCAAGTCGTACTTCGGGTTTGTGCTGGTCAGCGTGTACCAGTAAATCTGGCCGACAGGACTCCAGTCCGTTCCCATCTGCGGCTGCAAATTGTTCGGCAACGTCACCTGTGAGAGGCGCTCAAGCACCTTCACGCGATTCCAGTCGTTGTCCGAGCTGTCGTCGAAAATCAGCATCACGCTCGAAAGCCCGAACAGCGAATCCGAGCGCAGATGCGCCAGGTGCGGCAGACCGTTCATCTGGATTTCAATGGGAATCGTGACTTGCTGTTCGACTTCTTCGGCGGCGCGACCTGGCCACTGCGTGATGATCTGGACGTAGTTATTCGCGACGTCGGGATAAGCTTCAACCGGCAGGTTGTGGAAGGAAATTCCACCCCAGACCAGAAGCAAAAGCGCCAGGGCAATCACCATGAAGCGATTGTTCAGCGCAAAATCAATGAGCCTCTGCATTACCGATTTTGCCCTGTGGCGCTCAAGGTTTGGCTATTGCTCCACGGTATTCTGAAGAACCAGCGCGTTGCTTACCACTTGGTCGCCCGCTTTCACGCCGGAGATGATTTCCTGCATGTTGTCCGGCAACGAGCGGCCGGCTGTAACTGCCACGCGCTTGAATTTCTTGTCGCCTGCCGGCTCGTAAACCCAGTCGCGGTCGTGCAGGTGCAAAATCGCGGTTGCGGGGATGGAGGCGTGCGCCTCGCTCTTCTGCCCAACGAACGTCGCCGACACGAACATCCCAATTTTCAAGAAGCCTGGGTTTTGCACTTCGACGCGCACCTTTGCGGAACGCAAATTCGGATCGAGCACCGCGCCGATATTGCTTACGCGGCCTTTCAGCACTTTGTCGGCATAGCCGTTCACCCGAATGTCTGCCGTGTCGCCGACTTTGATCGCGGGAAGATCGTTTTCGTAAACGTCGCAGACGATCCACACATCGGAGAGATCGGAAATTGTAAACGGGTTCGCGGAGCCGAGGCCGGCGATGCCTGCCGCATTGGTTACTTGCTGGTCGGTGATTACGCCGCTGATCGGCGCAACGATGTTTACCACCGGCGACGGGCTACTCGGATCGGCTCCCATCACACGCAGGTGATCGGTCGCGGTGTCGACGTCAACCTGCGCCTTCGCGGCCGTATCCTGCGCCACTTGCAAATCGTTCAGCGCGATTGCGCCGTGATCGTAGAGGCCTTTGGCGCGATCAAGTTGCTTAGACGCGAGCGCTTCGTCCGCAACCGCCTTTTTGTAGTCGGAAAATGCCGACGCGATATCCGCACTCTGCACGCGCAACAGCACCTGGCCCTTTTTCACCGTGTCACCCAAGCGCGCTTTGATCTCGACGACGCGGCCCGTCGCGATGGAAATCACCGGCACGGTGCGTGCCACGTCCGGACTGACGACCCCGTTGGCAACGAGTTGGGATGGGGCTTGGAAGGCAGTCGCGGTGGCCAGTGGAAATTGCTTGGGATCGTCCACCTGCACCAGGTTGGCATTCGCGACGTTTTCCACTTGCGCCGGTGGCGGCGCGCCCGCGGAAGGATCGCTCGCGGATTTCTCGCCACAGCCGGCAGCGCCAAAAGCCGCGCACAGGGCCAGCGCAACGGCCACGCGCTCCGTCCCCAAAAATCTCATCGCACTCCTCATCTTGCTGGAAGATCTCCTAACTGAGCCGGAAGCACATGAAGCTTACAGACAGACGGCACCAGAACCGTGAGATCCGGTTCCGAACGCGGCGCCGACTTGGCAGGCGCGGAGCAATTTCCGGGAGCGCGTATCCGATGAAGGATTATAAACGAACCAGGGGCAAATCACGGAGAATGCACTGTTAACGTGTTGGGATGACGATAAGATTGAACTGCGCGCATCCGCTAGTGCGAGTCCGCTACGGCTTGTGTTGCGAGCTTTAAGAAATCCGCCCCTTGAGACGGACTGGCAAGAGTGGCCTGCGCGAAATCCTTCGCACCTCCTCCCTTCCCAGGGCAATTTTCCAGAATCTTGCGTAGCGCAACGCCCATGTGATGCGGCCCACCTTTGGTTTGCGCGAGAGTCACGTGCCCCGCCGAGCCTGCCAGAACGGCGACGACGGGAGAATTCGATTCCCCTCGCGCGACCGTCTTGGCCGCGAGCAGCGCCAGATAGGACGGCGACGAATCATCAATACTGCTCGTAACGACTTTCACTCCGTTCCCGTTCTGAGCCGCACTCTCGGTCAAGAGTTTCGCGGCCTCAAGATCGGCGAGCCGGTCTTCGAGCTTCTTCAGGGCCGATTGCCGCTCGCGGCGCTCCTCGTTGAGCTTCGCAACGCTTGCCGGCACCTCCGGCCGCCCGCACGTAAGGATCGTCGCCGCTTCTGTGAGCATCGCGAAATCGCGCTTCGCCGTGGCGAGCGCGCGGCCCCCTGCGACAAACTCCACACGAATCGAGTCGCGCCGCCTTTCCATTTTTCGGATCAGGATCAGCCCAGCCTGGCCCGTGCGCGCGAGGTGCGTGCCGCCGCAGGGCTGAAAATCGAATCCTTCCACGCGAATCGCCCGCAGCACTCCTCCACGTTCAACGGATTTACGCACGCCCTCCGCCGCGAGTTCTTCCGCGGTGCCGAAGCGAATCTCCACGATGCGATCTTCGAAAACGATCGCGTTCGTGCGCCGCTCCGCTTCGTCAAGTTGCTGCTGGGTGAGCGACTGCGTTTTCAGATCGATCGTGCAAATTTCTTCGCCAAGGTGAAACGAACCGGTTTGCAGGTGAAAGAGTTCGATAAACGCAGCCGAAAGCAAATGCTGCCCGGTGTGCTGCTGCATGTGATCGAAGCGGCGCGCCCAGTCGATGCTACCCTTCACGGGCCCAGCCGGTAGTTCGGCGGAGGTGTAGTGAACCACATGCTCTTCGGCGTCGGCGACTTCAACCACCTGCACGCCGCCGAGGGTGCCCAAGTCGTGTGGCTGCCCACCCGAGGTCGGGTAGAACCCGGTGCGATCGAGCGAGACCTTCCAGCGGTCGCCGTCCGGCTCGCAGCGGACCACATTCGCGTCGAAGTTCTTCAGGAATGAGTCGTGGTAGTACAGGCGTTCGGTCACGGCGACGTCCTTGATTGATTTGGGACGCCGAGAGTACCACAGCACGCTCCGCCTCTCGACGAACGCACGAGGCGGCCTAGGCGCCGAGGCTTCCGGCCGACCGACCCTACCGCTTTTTCTTCTTGCGGGCCGCGCCAGCTGTCTTCTTTTTACCTATAGAGGGATACTTCTTCTTCACCGCCGCTCGAACTTTGGCTTCTACCGAACCGCCCTTGGCCGCCGCCCGGGACAGCGCATCTCTTGCGTGCGCCTTGTCTTCGATCGGAAACTTGCGCGTTTTCGGAAAAACAAATGACTTTGCGGCAAGCTTTTTGCGCTTCTTCGTTGTGAGTTTAGCCACGGTAGCCTCCTCTGGCTCAGAATCCGGAATCGCTCCCACTCCTTTCGATTCGCCGCCACGCACACCCGGCTCATCCCAAATCCGGTCCTGAACTCCATCAATCAGCAGGACATCCACGGGCATGTCACGCGATGTCCCTTCGTGTCGGATTATGCCATTTGCTTGAAATCGCTCGAAACGCGAAACTCCGCTCACCTATTTGTGCAGGTCCCTGCGGTCTTCCTGGTCCGCGTGGTGGCAGTCAGCCCTGTTTCCATCTAAATCGCCCGGCCATCGGGCGGAGGACTTCCTTGATGCTTCGTGTACCCGCGCTGGTGCGTTCGTTTGTGCGAGAGGCCGTTGGGTTTGCCGGAGTCGCTGTTCTAGTACTCGCTGCCGCGATGTCAAATCCTGGCTCGGCGTCGGCGCAAGCTCGGAGCAACACCACGGCAAAGACGTCCGCGTCGGCGCCGACGTCGGCCACAAACGCGAAGGCGGCGCTGCAAACCAGCCGCAAAAAAGCGGCTCAGAATTTTGCGAATCGCCTGAACGCGCACAAGGAATCGTCGAGCGCCAATTTCTCGCCCGTCGGCGACGGTCTCTCCTTCGGAGATCCCTTCTACGGCGGCACCACTGACGGTGTACTGATCGAAAGCTTGGTTCCTCTCGTCTCCCAGTCGCCCCTGCTTCGACGCCTTTCCGACTGCACCCTGGAAGCTGGAATCTCAGACACCAACACTTTTCAGACTTCGCAGCGTATTGAGAAGTACGAAGACCGGTTGCACCAGGTAGCGCTGCTCACGACGCCCGTCGATGTCTATCCCAAAGGCTGCACCGACCCCGTGACGGGAGTGCCGTCTCAGCCCGGCGTCGTTTACGGCAAGGACAGCGGCGGGAATTTCTACGCGGCGGTCGCGGAGCCTAACGCCACGACCTTCGAATACACGAACCAGCTGACGCTTGTTCACACGCAGGGCAATCCGGTCAGCTCGCAAACGTCTTTGATGTCCACCGTGACGCTCAATCCCAATTCTGCCGTCACCGTCGCAGGCGATTTGGTGGTGGGCGATCTCAACGGCGACAAGAATCTCGACATCGTGGTGCCGCTGCTCGATCGAAGCAATGGCTCGGGCGGCACCAGCAGCAACAACGCGCTTGCGATTCTGCTGAACACCGGCAACGGCGCGGTCGGCACGCCCAGCTACCTCTCACTGAATGTGTTTCCCGTGAGCGTCACCCTCGCCGATCTAAATAAAGACGGCTTTCTCGACATCATCGTGATCGGAACGCCGGCCACGAACGGCGGCCAGCAAGGAATGGAAATTTTCCTCGGTAAGGGAGACGGCACATTTCAGTCGCCCATCGAAGGCCCAACGGGATTTCCCAGCGTCGATGCGGAAACCTCGCAGCTTCCGCTGAATGCCCTGGTTCACGTGATCGCGCGCGATTTCAATGGCGACGGCAATCTCGACATCATCGCCTCCACCGGAGACATTCTGCTCGGCAAAGGCGACGGGACATTCACCGTGGCTCCCACCACGCTCGGAATTGTCGGCAACGCCGGCGCCGGAATCACCACGGCCGACTTCAATCACGACGGAAAGCCCGACCTGGCAGTGGCTGTGTACCCCGGCACAATCAATATTTTCTTCGGCAACGGAGACGGCAGCTTCAAACCGGGCAACGTCTACGCCGCGCCTTACGACACCACCGACCTCACCGCTTCCGAAATCGACGGCGACGGCAACTACGACATCGTCGTCGGCGTGTGCAGTGGCGGCCTCTATTTGCCCGATGGACTTTCCACGCTCACTGGATATTTCCTGCTCGGCCGTTCCGACGGCACGTTTGCCGGGCCGCTCGCATATCAACCCAGCGCAGCCGACATCGCCGCCGGCGATTCGCAAGCTTATAACTCAGGCGTCTTCGTTGCGGACGTAACCGGCGACGGCAAGCCGGATCTCGTGAGCTTCGAATCCGGCAACGGCCACTGGTTCGCGGTGACTCGTCCATACAATGGCCTATCCGATGGCGACGTTCTCTACGGCGCGCAAATCAATAGCACTCCCAATTTCGCTTTGCCCGCGCAAAACTCGCTGAGCCTCACCGACGTGGACGGCGACGGAAAACCCGATTTGGTTTTCCTGACCGACGAATTGACGGATTCCGGATCGACGCTGGTCACCCTTCTCGGCGATGGCGACGGAACCTTCAACACGGAAGTGAACACGAGCATTCCCAGCGGCGGAGCGTACAACAGCCCTAGCGTGTTCGCGACAATGATCGTCGGCAAGTTCAATGCCGATACCAAGCCCGACGCCGTCTTTTTCTCCGCGGATGTGAACGACTCGAACGCCACTCTTCAATTCGCGGCTGGCAACGGCGACGGCACATTCGCTGCGCCGGTTGCGATCGATTCGAAGCTCATCACCCCCGAGTACATCATCGCTGCGGACTTCAACGGCGATGGGAAGCTCGACCTGGTGGTCGCAGATTCCGGCACGCCCAATAGCGACTTCGACTTCTTGAACCCAATCATCAAAGTTTACATCGGCAACGGAGACGGCACGTTCAAGACTCCTATGGTGTTCGCTCTCGACGTGAATCAATACGGTTCTGTTGACGGTGAACTCGGTCTTGCCGTCGCGGATCTTCGCGGCAACGGCCATCTCGATATCGTCGCTGGAGGAGACGAGCAGACTGGGCCGGACACGGACGAGCTCGACCCTGATGAGGGCTTCTATCAAGTGTTTCTGGGCAATGGCGACGGTACGTTTCAGAAGCAGACCGTCGTGACGCCCGGTCTCGGCCTCAATGGCCAGATCGTCTCGGCCGACATCAATCGCGACGGCAAAGTCGATTTGTTGGTATCGCTCGACACCGACTTGATTCTTTTTGAAGGAAACGGCGACGGCACATTCGGCTCGCCGAGTTTGATTCAAGTGCCGGGCGAGCCGCTTGAAATCACGATGGCGGACCTCAACGGCGACGGGTTTCCAGACATCGTTACGATCGGCGGAGGAATTTCCCCGGCGCTGAATGTGCCGGCGGTTCCGTTGCTCGGCACCACGGTCGATACTTCAACCGCGCTTACGTCGTCCGCGTCGCAAGCAGCGCCGGGAGCTTCGCTCACATTCACGGCGACCGTGACGCCAGCATCCGGCACGAAGACTCCGACTGGCACGGTCGGTTTCTTTGACGGCAGCACGGAACTCGGCACCGGCACGGTGAATGCCTCCGGCGTCGCAACGTACACTACGACGACGCTCGCGCTCGGCGCACACTCGATCGTTGCGACGTACAACGGCGACGCAAACTTCACCATTTCGTCGTCGGACACGCTGACCATCACAATTTACAACACTGCCGTGCCGACCACCACGCTGTCTCCGACCTCGCTCACATTTTCGAGCCAGGGTCTAAACACGCAGAGCACGGCGCAGAGCATCACGCTTTCCGATACTAACGCCACGGCGCTCACGATCAGCGGCATTTCGTTCACCGGCGCTAACGCAGGCGATTTCGCACAAACCAACACCTGTGGCAGCGGCATCCCGGGCAATACGAGCTGCGCGATCAGCGTCACGTTCAAGCCCGCGGCAAGCGGCACTCGCTCCGCCACGCTCTCGATCGCGGACAATGCGACGGGCAGCCCGCAAACGGTCACACTCACTGGCTCAGGCGCTGCGGCAACGATGACGATCACCGTTGCTCCCACCACGCTCACGTTCGCGAGCCAGACCGTAAACACCACCAGCACCGCACAGACCGCGACGATCACGAACACCGGCTCGGCCGCCGTGACGATCTCCAGCATCGCCCCGACCGGCACGAATGCAGGCGACTTCAGCGTGTCGAACACCTGTAACGGCAGCGTCGCCGTCTCGTCGATGTGCTCTGTCAGCGTCACGTTCAAGCCGACGGCCTCGGGTCCGCGCTCTGCATCCGTCATGATCACCGACAACGCGACCGGCAGCCCGCAGACCATCACGGTCACCGGCACGGGTGCAGCTGCGGGCACCCCGACCGCTTCCCTCTCGCCGACCAGCTTGGCCTTCGCGAGCCAGGCTCTCAACACGGCGAGCACAGCTCAAAACATCACGCTCACGAACTCCAGCAGCACAGCGCTTACCATCAACGGAATCACTTTCGCTGGAACGAACGCTTCGGATTTCTCGGAGACGGATACTTGCGGCAAGGGCATCGGCGCGACCACTACTTGCACCATTAGCGTGGTCTTCAAGCCGGCAGCCAGCGGCGCACGCTCCGCTTCCCTGTCAGTCGCGGACAATGCAACTGGCAGCCCGCAAACCGTAACACTGGCCGGAACCGGCGCCGCCGCAGCCACTCCGACCGCGTCGCTCTCACCGAACACGCTCACGTTTGCGAGCCAGCTCGTCGCAAGCTCGAGCACGTCGCAATTAATCACCGTCACCAACTCCAGCAGCACGGCGCTCACCGTGAGCGGCATCACCTTCACGGGCGCGAATGCGTCGGATTTCACTGAGACAGACACGTGCGTCAAGGGCGTCGCGGCGAATTCCACGTGCGCCATCTCTGTGACGTTCAAACCCGGCGCCACCGGCGCGCGCGCTGCGACTCTCTCGATCGCAGACAACGCGACAGGTAGCCCGCAGACCGAGGCTCTCTCCGGCAACGGCCTCGACTTCTCTGACACCGCAACACCGACTGGTGCCACCACCGCAACCGTCGCTCCGGGCGGCATGGCGACGTATTCGCTCGAAGCCTCGATGCTCGGCGGACTTGCAACCGACAAACTGAGCGTGACCGTCTCCTGTGTGTCGAGCACGGCGACGATCACTTGCAGCGGCCCAGGGTCGGCGGTCTCCGTCACGCCCTCGACGCCGGGCACGTTCACCATCACGGCGACGACGGAAGCTCCGACGTCCACCGCGAAAAAAGGGGCGGCGATTCCGGGATCGACCGGCACGCCGCAACCGCCGGTCAAAATCGCGATCTTCGCGATCGCCGTGCTGCTCCTGATGCTTGGGACGGCGCTCTTCCGCGGCGGGCGTCAGGCGCGGCTTGCACTTCCTCTCGCGGGCGTCGCGATTCTGATCGCGATGATCGCCGCAGGATGCGCGGGCAACGGTTCAGGTGGCAGCAGCGGAACCGGCGGCACCACGCCGGGAAGCTACACGCTCACCGTAACCACGACGTCTGGCACAGTGAGCCACACGCTTCCGCTCACGCTCAACGTCACTCAGCAGTCGCAGCAGTAGCGGCACGCACAGCACCGGCGTTACGGTCCAATGTGGGAGGCGGCCCAAACCGCCTCCCGCGTTAGACTGTGATGTGCCGATTCGCCTTCTCGCCATGGACATCGATGGCACCCTGCTCAGCGCGCAGGGTCATCTTTCCGCCGCCAACGCCGACGCAGTCAGCGAGGCAGCCGCGCGCGGCATCGAAATCGTTCTCGTCACCGGCCGTCGGTTCCACTTCGCACTGCCGATCGCCGAGATGCTACCGTGCGATCTGCACCTCATCGTAAATAACGGTGCGCTCACGAAATCGCTCGGCGGCGAAACGCTTGCGCGGCATCTGTTGCCCGTCGATACGGCGCTGCTTGCGCTCGCGGCCACGCGGGAATTTCGCGACTGCGCCTCCGTGATGTTTGACCGGCCGGCCGAGCGCCAGCTGATTCTCGAAAAAATCGACTGGTCGCACCCTTTGCGCGCCGCCTATTTCCGCAAGAACAGCATGTTTCTCTCCGAGGAAGCGCCGCTCGAAAAGTGCCTCAACGGCGAAGACCCGATTCAAGTTGGCTTCACAGGCAATTGCGCCCCGATGCGCCGCGCGATGCAGCAGCTCGCCGCGCACGCCGAATCGCACCGCTACGCGCTCTCGCTCACCGAATACGCCGAGCGCGATCTAAGTATTCTGGATGTGCTTCGGGCGGGCGTAACCAAAGGCATGGCGCTCGAGGAATGGGCCACGCTGCGCGGCTTTGCGCGCGAACAGGTGATGGCCGTCGGCGACAATTTCAACGATCTTGAGATGCTTGAGTACGCGGGCACACCGGTAGTGATGGGAAACGCGGTGGACGAACTAAAAGCGAAGGGCTGGCCTATCACGGGTCCAAACGAACAATCCGGCCTGGCCGATGCGATCCGCCGCTACGCACTCGACTGAGCTATAATTGCATTAGCGCGCAGCTGCGAATGGCTGCGCTTCGGTTTCGGATGAAGCATAAAACGCGGATTTCACAATTTGTAGCCTTGGTTTTGGTGTGCGCAGCGAGCGCGTTTGCCTCGCCCGCTGTCCGTGCCGACTACGCTGTGCTCCGTTCCGGCGCCCGCCTGCACATCACCGGCTACGAACACGTCGGCGACCACGTCGTCCTCACCGTGCAAGGGGGCTCGGTCGAAATCGCAGCGGACGAACTCGTGAGCGTCGAGCCGGAAGATCAATTCGCGGCCATCGTCGCGAAACCTTCGGATTCCACCGCTCCCTTCGGCGACCTGATTCACGCCGCAGCGCAAAAACACGGTGTGGACGAAAAGCTCATCACTCGCGTGATCGCCGAGGAATCGAATTTCAATCCCAAAGCCGTTTCGCGTAAACGCGCCCAAGGGCTGATGCAGCTTCTCCCCACCACCGCCGCAAAATATTCCGTCGGCAACGTCTTCGATCCCGCGCAGAATATCGACGGCGGAACGCACTACCTGAAAGATCTTCTCGCGAAATACAGCGGCGATGTGAAGCTCGCGCTCGCCGCATACAACGCCGGGCCGGACATGGTAACGCGCTACGGCGGCGTGCCACCGTTCCCCGAAACGCAAAAGTACGTCCGCGCGATCACCGAAAAGCTCTCGCGCGACAGCGCAACTCCGACGCTCGCTGCGATCACCCTGAAAAATTAATTTTCTGCTGAATTGGCGCTACTGGTTCGGCGGCGATGTGGGCTGTTGTGTGGGCTGAGGATTCGAACTGGGATTCGAGCCGCTGTTGCCGAACGTCGAACCGAAGCCGGATGAGCCGCTCGCGCCATTCGGGCCTGTGCTGTTCGTCCCGGCCATGCCGGTTCCGATCCCGCTGCTCTGCATGTTGTTCATCTGATTCTGCAGCGCGGCCGCCGC
>JABDGF010000030.1 GCA_013286165.1 Acidobacteriota bacterium
TCGGTTCCGGCCGTTCTCTACGGCGGCAAGAAAGAATCGATCTCGCTCAGCGTCAACGCCAAGCAGGTCGCAAAAATTCTGCGCTCAGAGACCGGCCACAACACCATCTTCACCGTCCACGTGGAAAAGGGCGACGATGAAAAAGCGATGGTGAAGGACTGGCAAGTCGATCCGGTCAGCGGCCGTTTGCTCCACGTCGATCTTTTCCGCATTGACGTCAACGTCCGCATGCGCGTCAAAGTTCCCGTTCACACCTTCGGCGAGCCGATGGGCGTGAAGGTTCAGGGCGGCGTCTTTGAAATCGTCGCGCGCGAAGTTGAAATCGAGTGCTTGCCCGGCGACATTCCGGAGGATTTCCGCCTCGACGTCAGCGAACTGGCCATCGGCAAACAGCTCCGCGCCGGCGACCTGCCGCTCGATCCCGCGAAGATCAAGCTCGTCACCGATAACATGCAGGTTCTCGCGCACGTCGTCGTGCTGAAGAAGGAAGAAGAGCCCGCGGCTGATGCTGCCGTGGCTGCTGACGCCGCTCCTGCCGAGCCCGAAGTGATGAAGAAGGGTAAGAAGGAAGAAGAAGGCGCGGAAGGCGAAGCTGCCGCTCCGAAGGCCGAAAAGTCCGAGAAGAAGAAGTAAGCGCGCTGCTCGCGGCCTGATTCTCGAGCCGCGTGCCGCCTTCCAGGATCGAAGATCCCACAATGAGCGCTCGCAAACGACTCATCGTCGGCCTCGGCAATCCTGGCAGCCAGTACGACTGGACGCCTCACAATCTTGGCTTCATGGCGATCGACGCGCTCGCCGAACGTCACAGCATTCGCGTCACGCGCCCGGAATCAAAGGCGCTCGTAGGGTTGGGAACGATCGCGGGCCAAGACGTAATTCTCGTCAAGCCGCAGACGTTCATGAATCTGAGCGGTGGCTCCGTACGGCCGCTGCTTGAAAAGTACGAAGCGGACGCCGCGGAAATGATTGTGGTGTCCGACGACGTCGCGCTGCCCTGGGGCATGTTGCGTATTCGCGAGCGCGGCAGCGCCGGCGGGCACAACGGGCTGAAGTCGATCATCGGCTCGCTGGGTTCGAATGAATTTATTCGCGTGCGCTTGGGCTGCAAGCCCGAGCATCCGCTGGGCGACATGGCCGATTTCGTGCTCGCCCCGATTCGCAAGCCGGATCGAGATGCGGCGTTGCAAATGGTCGGCGAAGCGGCAGACGCCGTGGAGCTGATTCTGTCCGGTGGCGTGCAGAAGGCCATGGGCCAAGTCAACCGCCGCGCCGAAGCGGACGAAGAGAGTTCGGAGCAGTAAGCAGTGCCGGAAAGTTTCTGAATTTGACGAGGAGTAGAGAAACCATGGAAGAGCGTTTGTACGACGTAATTTTCATCACCCGCCCGGATACACCGGAGCCGGAAATCGACAAGATCATCGCCACGCTCGAAGCGACCGCCACGGAGAAGGGTTCCAAGGTCGAGTCGGTCGCGAAGTGGGGCCGCAAGCGCATGGCCTACCGCGTTCAGAAGCTCCGCGAGGGCTACTTCGTGTACCTCGTCGTTCGCTCCACCAATGGCGACGTCGTGAAGGAAATCGAGCGCCGCTTGAAAGTTTCCGACCCGGTCATCAAGTACTTGACCGTGCGCCTCGACGAAGAATTGAAGCGCCAGGAAAAGTTGAAGCGCCACCGCGAGCGCCGCGCTGCTCGCCGCCCGCGCAAGGCTGTCGTCGCTCCCTCCACCGCTCCGGCGATGACGGGTGCTTCCTCCGCCGACCACGGCGTGCAGTCGTCGTCTTAACGCACATCGGTATTCGCATCACGCGGCCGCTGCTCATTGAGATCGGCTCGCGGCAGGTTCCGGCTCGCATTCGCACCGCGACGCGCGCCGGTGAAAAAATTTAGGAGAACTGAGCATGGCAGACGAAACAACACCGGCACCGCAGGCACCAGCGTCAGCAGCAGCACCGCAAGCATCTTCCGGCGCCCCAAGTGGGGCACCCTCTGGAGGCCCGTCTTATGGCGGCGGCCACGGCGGCCCGCGTCACTCGGGTCCTGGCGGCCCGGGCGGTCCCGGCGGACGTCCCGGCGGCCCGGCCAAGCGCGGCAAGCGGAGCTTTGTTCGCAAGAAGAAAGTCTGCCGCTTCTGCGTCGATAAGGCCGACTTCATCGACTACAAGAAGGCCGAGATCCTCGCGCCCTTCATTCAAGAGCGCGGCAAGATTCTGCCCCGCCGCATGACCGGCACCTGCGCGCGTCATCAGCGTTGGCTGGCCGTCGCGATCAAGCGTGCGCAAAATATCGCGCTGCTTCCGTTCGCCGCGGAACTCTAGGATTCACGCGCTCTGGTTGCCGCTCGCACGCCGCGGGCGTGCTGGGGCGCATAACGGCACTCGCACCACACAAAAAGACTCGAGGTAAGGAAAATGCAGATCATTTTGCAGGAAGACGTCGATAAGCTCGGACACCGCGGCCAGCTCGTGGAAGTCGCTGAAGGTTATGCGCGCAACTACCTGTTGCCCCGCAAGTACGCCATCGAAGCCACGCCGGGCAATCTGAAGCGGCTCGATAAGATGCGCGTCGCTTTCGCCAAGAAAGAAGCCGTCGAAAAGGGCGACGCCGAAAAGCTCTCCGAGCTTCTCGCCGCCGTCACGCTCGAATTCGCGCGCCGCACCGGTGACGAGGATCATCTGTTCGGCTCGGTCACCTCGGGCGACATCGCCGAGGCTCTCGAAGCCAAGGGCTACAAGATCGACAAGAAGAAGATTCACCTCGCCGAACCCATCAAGGCCCTCGGCGACTTCGAAGTTCCCGTGAAGCTTCACCGCGAAGTCACCATTCCGGTGAAGGTCCACGTCAAGAAAGAAGAATAGTTTCCATCTCTCGGCGGCACAGTCCTTCGGGGCTGTGCCGCTTTTTTGTTTTCAACAGCCTTGCACAGCCGTGCACAGCTGGTCCAATTGACCCGGGCGTTGCGCTCGACCACACTGCTTCGCTCGACCATCACATCTAGTGTCTTGGCGTCGTGCCGCACTCAGGCGCAAAATTAGAAAATACTCATGGCCACCAGCGACACTTCTCTCGAACGCCCCCTTCCGCACAACATCGAAGCCGAGCGCAGCATCCTCGGCGCGATCCTCCTCGATAATTTTGTGCTCAACGCCGCGATCGAAAAAATCCGCTCCGAGGATTTCTTCCTCCCACAGCACCGTCACATTTTCGAGCGCATGGTGCAGCTCGGCGAAAAGCAGCAGGCCATCGATCCCATCACGTTGATGGAAGATCTCACGCGCCGCGGCGAACTCGAAGCCGCCGGCGGAGTCGCCTACATCTCGCAGCTCGCCGACGGCTTGCCGCGCGTCACCAACGTCGAGCACTACGCGCGCATCGTCAAAGAAAAAGCTCTCCTTCGTAACCTGATCCACACCGCCGCCGCGATTCAGGAGCAGGCGCTCGCCGCCAGCGAAGACGCTGACGTGATCCTCGACCGCGCCGAATCCGTGATCCTCGGCCTCGCCGAGGATCGCATCAAGACCGGCCTGATCGGCGTGAAAGAAGTCGTCCGCGAAAATTTTGATCGCCTGAATAAAATCCTCACCGAAGGCCGCCGCGTCACTGGCCTCTCCACCGGCTACGGCAATCTCGATAACGAAACCTCCGGCCTGCAGCCAAGTGAAATGATTGTGCTCGCCGCGCGCCCCTCGATGGGAAAGACGGCGCTCGCGATCAACATCGCCAACAACGTCGCCGTCCGCAGCCGCCTGCCCGTCGCGATCTTCAGCCTTGAAATGTCCAAGGAGTCGCTGCTCGTCCGCATGCTTGCGTCCGAAGCCCGCATCGACGCGCACAAATTCCGCACCGGACACATGGGCAAAGACGACTGGAACAAAATCGTCCACACGCTCAACGGCCTTTCCGACGCGCCGCTATGGGTGGACGACACCGCCTCGATCACCGTGATGGAAATCGGCGCAAAGGCGCGGCGCCTGAAGCGCGATCGCGGCCTCGCGCTGATCCTCGTCGATTATTTGCAGCTATGCTCTCCCACCACCAGCGCTGGCCGGCAGAGCAATCGCCAGGAAGAAGTTTCCGGAATGTCGCGCGCGCTGAAAGCTCTCGCTAAAGAATTGAAAGTTCCGGTGGTCGTGCTCAGCCAGCTCACCCGCGCGCCCGAGCGCGAAGAGCGCAAGCCGCAGCTCTCCGACCTCCGCGAATCCGGCGCCATCGAGCAGGACGCCGACATGGTCATGTTCATCAACCGCCCGAATTTTTATAAGACCGACATGCCCGAAGAAGATCGCAACAAAGCCGAACTCATCATCGCCAAGCAGCGCAACGGCCCCACCGGTACCCTGAATTTTGTCTTCCTCTCCCGACACACCCGCTTCGAAGAAGCCGCCCCCGACGCCTGGTCTGGCGGCGGTGGCAGCGACGAAGAAGGCTTCTAACTAAAGTGCAACGGGCCATTTTGAAAGAATGGCCCGTCATCCAGAGGCCGATTCATCGGCCGAAGGAACTCTCCCCGGCTTTTCTTTTCCTTCCTCATCACTCCGCGTCAACCACCACTACCTGTAGTGGCCGGTTCGCAGCCTTCCGCGAAGCGGGCGCCTTTGCGCCCCGCGTCCCCACCACCACACACGACCGTGTCGCCCCACCCTCACCCACTCGCGACCCGGTCCCCCAGCCCAATCTGGCTCTACCCTAACCCCCTCCCCCGCACTAACTTAGAACCACCCACCCAACTCGACCGGCGCCCCCAAGTTTGGCGCGCAGCATGCATTTCACAGTACCGAGTGTTGACACAAACGCCGCCTTTCGCGTCTACGCGGCAAAATTTTTAAAGGGACTCTGGCATTCTAAACGCCGATGAAAAAAGCGATTCAGTTCGAAGGCCGCCCCGTTTGGGCGGAAATTTCCCTCAAAGCCATCGAGCACAATCTGCGCGTCATCCAGAAACACATGGCGCCGCGCAAGCCCAAGATCCTCGCCGTCGTGAAGTCCAACGCCTACGGTCTCGGCGCCGTCCCCATCGCGAAGACTTTGCAGAAAGCCGGCACGGAATGGTTCGGCGTCACCTGCGCCAATGAAGGCATCGAGCTGCGCGAAGCCGGAATCAAGAAACGCATTCTTGTCCTCACCGGTTTTTGGCCCGGCGAAGAAAAGCGCCTGATCAAGCACGGTCTCACCATGACCGTCTCGCGCGCCGACGATTTGAAGTATCTTGAGCGCGCCGCAAAATCTTCGCGTCTCAAAGCCAAAGTTCCTTTTCACCTGAAAATCAATACCGGAATGAATCGCCTCGGCATCCAGCCCGAGGAAATCGAAACTTTCGCGCGCCTGCTCGCCGACTGCCGTCACATCCAACTCGAAGGCACCTACACGCACTTCGCGTCTGCAGAAGACTTCACGTCCGGCCAGACCTGCACGCAGGAAAAACTATTTCTCTCGTGTCTCGATCGCCTGCGCTCGCTCGGCGTTTCGCCCGGCATCGTTCACATGGCCAATAGCGGCGCCATCAGCGCTCGCCCCGAGACTTGGGCAGACATGGTTCGCCCTGGCGCAATTCTGTACGGGTACTACCAGTCCTTCGATCCGCCGGAAAAGAAAAAAGAAGTGATGGGGCAGATGCCGCTTCAGCCGTCGCTCTCGCTCCGCGCTCGCATCATCGCGCTTCGCGATCTCGCGCCGGGTCAATCCGTTGGCTACGCTGCGCGCTTTATCAGCAAGCGCCCGTCGCGAATCGCCGTCATCAACGCCGGATACGCCGATGGCGTCGTCCGCGCCCTCACCAATAAAGGCCAAGCCCTCGTGAACGGCCGACGCGTTCCCCTGGTCGGCACGATTTCCATGGATCTCACCACGCTCGACGTCACCGACGTCCCAGACGCCAAGCTCGGCGACGTGGTCTCGATCTTCGGCGCCGACGGTGACGAAGAAATCCAAGTCTCCGACGTGGCCGCGTCGATCAACACCGTCACGTCCGACCTTCTCTGCGCGCTCGGCCGCCGCGTGCCGCGCTTTTACTTGTAGCCAGCCGCGCAGACGCACACAGGTCGATTCGGGCGCGGGCGCTAAAATCCGACTGTCAGTCATACTTTAACGCTGTTTAGCATTAACGCCGTTAACATGCTTTTGCTATACTCCCGCTCGCACGCAGTGCACGTATCGCGCACTTTAGCTTTTGTGCGCATACTTCTTCAGGTTTTTGCCCCATAAACCCGAATGAAGTTTGCATCCTGGTTCGCGTGTTTTTTTGAGGCCGGCCCCTATGCAGAGAACGCCCAGCTCTCCCGCAAAGCAGCCTGTAGCCGCATCAAATGAAGTTTTCGCCGCGCGTTCTGCGGCAGCTCCCAGAAAAAATGAAGATCAAGCCGGCTCGTTTTGGGACATGCTCACCATGCGCATCGTCTTCGTCGCGATCTGCGTCGCAGCAGGTTTTCATTTCCGTCCTTTTACGGTGTCTAAGGAATTCGGCGCCGCAATCGGATTTCTCTTTGGACTCTCGGTCATTTTGTTCGAGTTGCGCCTCCGCCGCGCCAGCCTTCGCCGCCTGATCGGCGCCGCCACCGGCTCGATTCTCGGCATCCTCGGCGCGTACCTCACGTCGCTGATTCTCACCCACACCACCATGCCGGAGAGCACGCGCTCCTTCTGCTCGCTCGCCGCGTTTCTCGTCATGGCTTACATCGGCCTCGTGCTCGGCGCCAATAAAGGCGACATGCTCAACTTGCAAGCCTTTGGCGGCGTCTTCGGCAGCGAGCGCGGCACCAAGCACGCGGTAAAACTGCTCGACACCAGCGTCATCATCGACGGCCGAGTCGCAGACATTGCCGAAGCACAATTCCTCGACGGCACCATCATCATTCCGCAATTTGTGTTGCACGAATTACAACTCGTCGCCGACTCGGCCGACCCGCTGAAACGCCAGCGCGGCCGACGCGGCCTCGAAGTCTTGCAGCGCATTCAAAAAATGCCGTACCTCGATGTACAGATCGCTGAAGACGATTTCGCGCAGGTTCCCGAAGTCGATCTGAAGCTCATCGAACTCGCGAAGCGCTACGACGCGAAAATCGTCACCAACGATTTCAATCTCAATAAAGTCGCGCAGCTCCAGGGCATCGAAATTCTCAACGTCAATCAGCTCGCGAACGCGCTCAAGCCCGTCGTGCTCCCCGGCGAAACCATGCGCGTCTTCATCCTTCGCGAGGGCAAAGAATACAATCAGGGCGTCGCCTATCTCGACGACGGCACCATGGTCGTCGTCGATGGCGCGCGCAAGCTCATCAACAAAACCATCGACATCACCGTCACTTCCGTCCACCAAACCACCGCCGGCAAAATGATTTTCGGCCGCTGCGACGAACGCGGCGAACCGCAATCGTCGCGCAGCAGCAGCTCAAGTTCGAGTTCTGCGTTGGGCGGCCCAGGCTCGTCCCACGCGCACTCCAACATTCCCGCGGCCGCAACAGCGCAACAGCATTCCGCGCACGCCCCCCAAGCCGCAGCCGCCGCATCATCGCAATCCGCGCACGCCGAGCCTCCATCCGCGGTGCGCGCACTAGAGAGCGCCTCAACAACAGGCGGCGGCGAACGCCCCCCGCGCCCCCTCTACCCCGACCCTAGCCGAAGCTAATCCGCGTCCACATTTTCGTAGCGCAGACTTCAGTCTGCGCATCTTCGCCTTTCCGGGTGCCGCACCCTTTGCTTCTCAAAAAGGGTGCGCGGCACAGCGTCAACTCCAGCCGTCCCTAGCCCCCACCGCACGTCTGCGCTACACTACCTCTCCCTCATGACCCGTATCGCAGCCATCATCCCCGCCGCCGGACTCGGCACCCGCATGGGCGCTGACGTCCCCAAACAATTTCTCGAACTCGACGGCGTGCCGCTCGTGATCTTCGCGCTCCGCCGCATCGTCTCGTGCAGCGCGATCACCGATCTCTTCATCTCCACGCGTGCCGACGATATCGTCTCGCTCCAAAACACCGTCGCCAAAGCCGGCCTCGGCCTTCCCGCCCGCGTCGTCCACGGCGGCGACACGCGCCAGCAGTCCGTCGCCAACGCCCTCGCGCAAGTCGATCCCAACACCGAAATCGTTCTCGTTCACGACGCCGTGCGTCCCTTCGTCACCACCGAGCAAATTAATCGCGTGATTGCTGAAGCCCGCACGCGCGGCGCCGCCATTCTTGGCATCCCCGCCATCGACACCGTAAAAGAAGTGAAGCGCACCAGCCTCCCCGAAGACATGGCGCTCATCACCGCCACCATTCCCCGCGAACGCGTCGTCCTCGCGCAAACGCCGCAAGCCTTTCACTACTCGCTCCTCCGCGACGCCTTCAAAAAAGCGCAGCAAGACGGCATCGTCGGCTCCGACGAATCTTCCATCGTCGAACGCTACGGACACGACGTCTTCGTCGTCCTCGGCTCCCAGCGCAATTTGAAAATCACGCGTCCCGGCGACATGGACCTCGCGCGGTTCTACCTCGAACAGGAACGCAAAGAATCCGCCAGGCCGAAATCGGAGAAAAAATCGTGACGCGCTCCGGCATCGGCTACGACCTCCATCGACTCAACGAAGGCCGCCCGTTGATGATCGGCGGCGTCCACGTGCCGTACGAAAAAGGTCCCGTCGGCCACTCGGATGGCGACGTCCTCGCGCACGCGCTCTGCGACGCGCTTCTCGGCGCCGGCGGCCTTGGCGACATCGGCACGCACTTCCCCGATTCCGATCCAAAGTGGAAAGGCGCGAACAGCCTCATGTTCCTTGAGCACACGCGCAAACTTCTCGACGAGAAAAAACTCCGCATCGCTCATCTCGACGCCATCGTCGTCCTCGAACGTCCCAAGCTCGGCCCGCACTTCCCCGCCATGCGCGAAGCTCTAGCAAAATCCCTCGGCATCCGCCCCGATCAAATCAACCTCAAAGCAAAAACCAACGAATCCGTCGATGCCGTAGGCCGAGGAGAAGCCATCGCCTGCCACACCATCGCCACTCTCGAAGGCTGACGCGTCGCGTTATCGAGCCACACACCACGAGTAACTGACCACCCGCGTACAATTATTTCCGATGCATGAAGAACCCGAAGACGTCGCCGCCGAAGAAACGTTAGCCGCGCCGCCCGAAGTGCGCTTCAGTGTTCAAGACGTGAACGACATCGCCACGCGTCGTGGCTGGCTCGTGGATCACGCGATGGTCGATAACGAATCCTTTCCCATCCACGTCTGGTTTGCCCGCGCACTAACGCTCCTAGGTCCGAAATCTCCTACCCTCGACCATCTCGAATCCCTCCTGTCGCTCGTCTTCCACTACGACGCCGCCGCCAACCTAGCCCTCCCGGAAAATCGCTCCGTCCTAGTCCGCACCGGCGCCCGCGAAGTGATCCGCGTCCTCGCCAACAGCATCCTCGACGACGGCGGCATCTCCGATTCCGACCGCTTCAAATCGATCATTGACTCGATCAAAGCAGCCGTCCCCTTCCGCAGCCGCGTAATCTTCCATCCTCTTCGTCTAGCGCTAGCCGGCCGCACCGGCGAAGGCGAACTCGACCGCGTGATTCTGCTCCTCGATCCCGCCTCCAAGCTTCCCTTCTCCGTGAAAGTGAAAGATACTCGCGAGCGCATGCTCGAATTCTGCGCCGCCTTGGATTAAACGTCCGACAGGGCCCAAGCCCGGTCGGCGCATCACAGGCGCCAGCGCCTGTATGATTTAGCTGCTTCGCAATCTTTGCGGGCCATGGCTTCAGCCATGACATTAACGATCACTTTTGAACCGGGCTTTAGCGCCTGAAGGCACAAAAAATGAACTGGATCACCGGCTTCCACGCCGTCGAAGAAGCTCTAGCCGCAGGCCGCGGTCTCGACCGCATTGTCATCGCGCGCGGCCGCCACGGCGACCGCGTGGACTCCATCGTCCAACTCGCGAAACGCCACAGCGTCCCCATCCGCTTCGAAGAGCGCATCAATCTCGATCGCCTCACCGGCACGCGCGAACATCAAGGCGTCGCCGCGCTCGGTTCCGCGAAACCCGCCACCGCCATCGAAGACATTCTCCGCGAGCGCCACGCAAACGGTCTTCTCGTCCTTCTCGACGGCGTAGAAGATCCTCACAACGTAGGCGCCGTGATCCGTACAGCTCTCGCCGCCGGCGCCAACGCCGTCGTCATCCCCGAACGCCGTGCCGCCGGCCTTACCGACACCGTCGAACGCGCTTCCGCCGGAGCGCTCGCGCACCTGCCCGTCGCGCGCGTGAAAAATTTAGTGAGAACCATGGAAGAAATGAAAGAGGCGGGCTACTGGCTCGTCGGTCTCGACGAACGCGCAGAAAAAAATTACACCGAAGTCGATTACAAAGGTTCAGTCGGAATCGTGATGGGCAGCGAAGGCGACGGCCTGCACGAACTCACGCGCAAGCGCTGCGACTTCCTCGTCTCGCTTCCCACCACGGGCCCCGTGAAATCTCTTAACGTTTCCGTCGCCGCAGGCGTGGTGCTTTTCGAAGCCGTCCGCCAGCGCCGCGCCGCCGGCACAAAAAAATCACAAGCACCCGCGCCGACCGCCGCGCCCACTCCGAAAAAAACGCTGCCCACGGACTAGTCTATTTGTCGTAGGTCAGCAGCGAAAACACATCAATCCCAGGCAGCTTTGCACGTCCATTCAAAAAGCTCAGCTCCACCGCAAACGCCGCGCCCGCAACTTTTCCGCCGAGTTGCTGCACCAGCTTCACCGCCGCCGCAGCCGTCCCGCCCGTGGCGAGCAAGTCGTCGCAAATCAGCACGCGTTGCCCCGGCTTGATCGCGTCCTCGTGAATCTCCATCGAATCCGTTCCGTATTCCAGCTGGTACGTCACGCTCGCCACTTTTCCCGGCAGCTTCTTCGGCTTGCGAATCGGCACGAATCCCGCGTTCAACCGGTACGCCAGCGCCGGCGCGAAAATAAATCCGCGCGCTTCCATTCCCGCCACCAAATCCACCTTCGTTCCTTCGTAGTGCGCGCACAATTGATCGACCAGCGAGTGAAATCCCGCGGGATCCTTCAATAGAGTTGTCAGGTCGTAAAATAGAATCCCCGGCTTCGGATAGTCCGGAATCTCGCGGATAAGTTTCTTCAGGTCGTCCATGTCTCTCCCTTAGCGTTCGTATTCCACCGTAAATTCACCACCAAAATCGTGATCCACCGGCAGCGCTCCCTCCGCGATTTGCGTTACCTGCGCGCCCTGCGGCCCGCGCTCCAGCTCCGCGCGAAACGCCGCCATCGATTCCGCGTCCCCCGCCGCCGCAACTTCCACGCGCCCATCGCGCAAATTCTTCACCGTCCCGCCAATCCCCAGCCGCTGCGCGGTCCGCATCGCAAAATACCGGTACCCCACGCCCTGCACGTGCCCGCTCACCAAATACAGCCGCGCCATCTCCTCGCCGCCCCGCGCCTCCGCCACCGCCACTCCTCCGCAAAAAGCCCCGAAATTTTACCGTGCCCTCCGTGCTTTTGCATCTCGCCTCACACGCCTTTCCCGGAGTGCGGTTGCGAAGCTACCGCTCCGCCACTCCCCCTCGCACGAGCACCACGAAGCCTCGCCAACCTCCAAGCCGCCCACACGAATTTCCACCGCTGACAACGCAACGCCACCGAAGTAACATCTAATTTTCAAAGATGCCTTGCCGCTCCAGCTCGATCGCCGCCCTTCTACTCGCGCTCATCGCAGCGCCGTTCGTGTGCCACGCCCAAGACGCCGGTCCCCAAGCCCCGCCCCCCAAATACGAAGTAAACCGCGTCTCCGCCGTCCCGCACCCCGGCCCGCCTCCAATCCCCATCCCAGACATCATCCAAAAATTCGCGGCCAACGAAGACGTCGCAAAAAAAGCCTACGACACCTACACCTTCACCGAAGCGATCCGCATGCAGGAAATCAGCGATCCCGGCGGCGAGTTCAACGTCTCAGGCCAGGTCTATTCGCGCCCCGATGGCGAACGTTCCATGCGCGTCGTCGGCCAGCCAAACTCCACTTTGAAAGTCACGCACTTCTCTCTCGAAGACATCCGCCAGATCGCCAGCGTTCCGCTTTTCCCTCTCACTTCGGACCAAGTCGCGAACTACAGCTTCTTGTACGCCGGCCAGCAGATGCTCGACCAGATTAGTACCTACGCATTTCAAGTGAAGCCGAAAGTGCTCGACCGGAAGAAACGCTTTTTTCAGGGAGTGATCTGGGTGGACGACCACGATTTCGCGATCGTGAAAAGTTACGGCAAGTTTGTCAGCGAGTACGGCGGCAACGGCCTGACGCTTCCCTTCACCATGTTTGAGAGCTACCGCGAAAATATCGACGGAAAATATTGGCTGCCCACCTACATCCGCTCCGATGAGGATTACAAACTCACCGACAACCAGAACCAGCCGGTCGTCCCCGCGCGCGGCAAACAAAAAAACGGCAAGCCCATCCCCGAACACGACGACACAGTCCTTAGCGACGGCACCAAACCCGCCGAACCCGAAACCCAACCCGACGAGGTAGTCCAACTCCGACTGGTAATCCACGCCACCAACTTCAAACTCCACCCCCCCTCCGACGCCCCCGCTCCCGACGCAACTCCCTCCACTCCCGCACCAACTAAACCCCAATAGCCCTAGGCTTGATCCACCCCCACTCCAGGCACTATTCCAACTTCTTGCCACAATCAAATTAGCGAAGAACGTCAGTGGCACAGGCTGGAGTTCGCCTGTGTACCTTTGACTTTGATTTTTCCTCGGCCTTTGACGTCATCCAGCGGCCGGTTCACCGTCCGAAGGATATCTCTTTCCTCGCACCGCCGTCGCAACCGCAGCGCGCACACACACGCACACACCTAAGTTTTCGTCTTTGTCTTAAATCAGGAAGGAAGGTACGTCCGTCAGTGCGCCCGATACCGCAGCGGCACCACATCATCCCGCCGTATCGCAAAATCATCAAACGACGCCGCGTACCCATGCCATCCCGGCATGTCCGACTTTTCGCGCCGTACAATGTGCGCCGCCGTAAACATCTGCACGCAACCCTGCCCCTGCGGCCGCTCGATCAACGCCACTTCCAGCTCGATCGATTGCCCCGGCTCAAATTCCCTCGGCGCCAAAAAGAAAATTCCGCTCGAACTGATGTTGCGCGTCACCAGCGTCACCGGATATTTCTCGGCCACGTTGTCCACGCGCGTCAATCGCAATGGCAGCGGCAACGCAGCGCGCGGATTGATCCGCCGCTCGTGCGCAACGCCAACTGTATAGGTGGGAACTCGGGCAAAACGGTGTGGTCCAGGCTTACTGCTGTCCGTTGAATTGATGCCAATGGTCTGCGCGTTTGTTTCGCGCAGTAGAGATGCTCCCGCGTACCGGCCTTTCGGCTCGGACAATGCCCCCATTGTCACGCCCCCAAGAAACGCGCTGAACTTCGCCCTAAAGCTCGCCCAAAACGAGAAAGACAGAAAAGAAGTAGTCCGAATATGAGCGGACTCTTAACTTCGGTCAACTAAGTCTGGGGCGAAAGTGTTCTAGTCTGCAACACCCACCCAAACTCATAACTGCTGGGGCCATTAGCATATACGCCCAGCCACGCCGTCGCCAACCCCTTTCGCCAATCGAATCTGCATCGAAACTAACACCACACCCTTCGCCTCCGTCCTTCTCCATCACCCACCTTTCCAGTCCATTTACGCACTCTCCATGCTCTCCCGCCTTTCTCCTCCCCCTCCGTGGAATGTTCCACGCCCTTGAATTTGTCTTCCACCTTTACCCGCGAAAATCGGATGGCCGCCCACCAACGCATCCGCTATTTTTGTCCAGTCATGACCAAGCAGCTCACCACCAAAACTCTGAAGCCCACGGCCCGTATGTGGCGCGCCATCCAAACCCGCGACGCGAGCGCCGACGGCACCTTCGTCTTCGCCGTCCGCAGCACCGGAATCTACTGTCGGCCATGCTGCCCCGCCCGTCGCCCTCTCCACAAAAACGTAGTCTTCTTCGCCCTCCCAGCCGCCGCCCAACAAAACGGCTTCCGCCCCTGCAAACGCTGCAAACCCGACACCGCCCGCCCGAGCGATCCACGCGTAGCCGTAGTCGCGCGCGTCTGCCGCGAAATCGAAAAGCGCATCACTGCCGAGTCCGACGCTCTAGCCACCACCCAAGCAGCCGAGTCGCGCCTCACTCTCGACTCTCTCGCAAAATCCGAGCGCGTCTCCGCGGACCAACTCGAACGCAGCTTCAAATCCGTGATGGGCATCTCGCCGCGCCAGTACGCCGACGCGCATCGCATGCGCCATCTCAAGCTCCGCCTCGCCATCGGCGACGACGTCACCACCGCGCTCTACGACGCCGGCTTCGGTTCGAGCAGCCGGCTCTACGAGCGTGCTCCGTCTCACTTGGGCATGACGCCCGCAACTTATCGTCAGGGAGGAAAAGGAATGGACATCCAATACACGATCTCGGATTCGCCGCTCGGCCGCTTGCTCGTCGCCGCCACCGGCAAAGGCGTCAGCGCCGTCTACATCGGCGACCGCGACGCCGCGTTGAAGTCGTCGCTCGAAAAGGAATATCCGCGCGCGACGCTCACCGAAAATAAGAATGGAATGAAGAAGTGGGTGGCCTCGATCGTCGATCACCTGCGCGGCCACGAGCCCAACCTTGAATTACCTACAGACGTGCAGGCCACCGCCTTTCAACGCCGCGTCTGGGAAGAGCTGCGCCGCATTCCCTACGGCTCAACTCGCACCTACAGCGAAGTCGCAAAAGCCATTGGCAACCCACAAGCCGTCCGCGCCGTAGCTCGCGCCTGCGCCACCAATCCCACCGCCGTCGTCGTTCCCTGCCACCGGGTAGTCCGCTCCGACGGCTCTCTATCCGGATACCGTTGGGGCACCCAGCGCAAACAAGCCCTACTCCAGAGCGAACGCAGCGAGCTGTAACCTTGCCGCAGTGGGACAGGCTCTCAGCGGGGCGTGCCTTAGTCGCGCGCAGCGCGATGTAGCTTAGGCTTTCGTGCCTGAGCGGGACCAACTCTCAGTTGGTCCCGGGTTGAGCGATCAAAAATCCTGGCAATCGGGCTATCTTCTTGGCGAGATCACAATAGGCGAGAAACGAACGTGGCACACGCCGCTGTTGCCTGTGTGCTTTTGACTCTGTCTTCGTAGAAACAGGCCATTTAAAAAATGGCCCATCATCCTGACGCCCTACAGGGCCGAAGGATCTCTCTTCACTCTTTACAGTCCAGCCCCACCGAAACCCCACCTACCCCAGCGGCTTACTCTTCTCCACATCCTTCGGCCACTTCGGCTTAAACTCCGAATCCGAAATCTTGGGATTCCTCACCATCTTCGTGTAGTGAACCACCATGTAATCGCCCGACCCCGTCTCATTGAACTGCTGCTGCACCGGCAGCCACGACGACTCATCCACCCAAATCTGAATCTTCGAAAATTGATTGCGCGCTTCGTCCGACTTCGGCGTCAACTCCAGCTCCGCCGTCTTTTTGTCTCCGAGCATCGGCTCGCCGATGAGCGTCACCAGGTACGATTTCTGCAATTCGTGCCCGGACGTCCCAAATCCCAACAACAAATATTGATCCACCAGCGCGCGATGCTGCGCCAAATTGTATTCCTCCAGGCGCTTCAGCCCCGGCGTGTAGATGTACACCGAGTCGCCCGTCCGCAAGATCGTCTTCACTTCGGGCGCTTTCAGCTCGAGCAACATCTTGTCGTTGTGCACCAGGATCGATCCGGTTTCGGTGGACTTGTCGTTCACCACCACGGTCACCTTGGTGCGTTCCATGTCCGCCGAGAGGCTGTGAAAGTTTTTCGACACCGAATCAAGCTCGCGCAGCACCGCCTCGAGCGAGAGCGGGGCGTGTGCTTGGCCCGAAGAAGGAACGGCGCGGAAGGTGAGCGTGAGAAAAGTTGCGAGGACGAGCGCTGAGAAAGCGTGTTTCCAATTCAAGCCGGGTCTCCCGAGAATCCTGTGAAAACGCCGCAAAACCGCGCCAATCCGCGGCCTGCGGCCCCAAGGTGAAAGTATAACGATTCCGCACCGCGCCAGAGCGAAGAATCTTCGTCCCGCGCCGCTCGCAGCCGCCGGCCTAAACTCCATCATTCGAGGGATTTACAGCAGGCAAACCAAACGCGTCACAAAAATCTACCGCTTCACCACTACATCATACGAAGCCACAGACCCATCTTGCGCCACGCGCGGCGTGATCTGCGTCACTTCAAATGGCTGGTCTTTCAACTCAGTGAGCGAAGCCGCCAAAATTCGATGCAGCTCGCGCTCCAACTCCGGCGTCGAACGATTCGTGCGCTTATCCGGCGCCAGCACGGTCGCATCCACGCGATAGACCGTTGTCCCCGCGTAGGAATCTTCAGAAATTTGCTGCACAGACGCCACCGCCGCCGCTCGCGTCTGCGGCTGATCGTGAAACCATCGCGCCGGCGTCGCCAGCACAAAAATCACGATCACCACCACGGCGATGTCGTACGGCCAGCTTCCCCGTTCGTACGACCACAGGATCGTCCGTACAAATCCTCGCCAAATCGCGCTCATATTAATGAATGGAAATGCCGTCCACCACTTGCCCGTCGCGCATATGCAACACGCGATTGCCATACTCCGCCGCTTCCGGGTTGTGGGTGATCATCACGATCGTCTGCCCTAAATCTTTGTTCAGCGAACGCAGCAGTCCCAGCACCGTGTCCGAACTTTTCGTATCCAGATTTCCCGTCGGCTCGTCCGCCAGCACAATTTTCGGTTCGCTGATAATCGCGCGCGCAATCGCCACGCGCTGTTGCTCGCCGCCCGACAGTTCCGACGGTCTGTGCTTTAATCTTCCGCTCAGCCCCAGCAAACTCGTCACCGCTTCAAACCGGTGCGGATCGAATCCGTTCCCGTGAATGTGCTGCGCCAGCGCGATGTTGTGATACGCATCCAGTGTCGGCAGCAAATTAAATCGCTGAAACACAAATCCCACTTTGTGCCGCCGCAGCAGCGTCCGCGCGCTGTCGCTCATTTCCGTCAAATTATTTCCGTCCAGCAGCACGCTTCCGCGCGTCGCTCGCGCCAGTCCGCCGATCACGTGCAACATCGTCGATTTCCCGCAGCCCGACGGCCCCATGATCGACACGAATTCGCCCGGCATTACCTCAATGCTCACGCCGCGCAGCGCCGGCACGTCCACCTTGCCCTGGCGATACACCTTCCACAAATTTTCCGTTTTAAGTATCGGCTCCAACCACTACTCCTGTTCGTTCCGAACCTTAGCTACTCGTAAGCCAGCGCGTCCACCGGATCCTTCCGGCTAGCAATCCACGCCGGATACGCCGCGCCCAGTAGCCCACCAACCACCGCAATCGCCGACGCAATCGCCAACCATTTCAGCGGCATCAACACCGTCAGCGCCGGGAATAACTTCAGCAAAATCGCCCGCGTCGTAAACGCCAGCGCAATCCCCGCCACCGCGCCCAGCACGCACAAAAGCCCTGTCTCGCTCAACACAATCGCCACGATGTACGCCTTCGACGCGCCCAACGACTTCAGTACCCCGATCTCTTTCGTCCTCTCGATCACCGTCGTGTACATCGAAAGGAAAATCACCAGAAACCCGATCGCTACCGCGAGCCCGATCATCACGTTGATAAAAATTCCCAGCCCCGGCAAATTCGACGACGTCATCAGCGACACGAAATCCTTCAGCTGCCGGATCGTGTAGTTCGGCAGCAGACTGTGAATCTCATCCGCCACCGCCGGCGTGTGATCGGTGCGATCGCTCTTCACAAAGAAAACGGTCGCCTTGTCTTTCGCCCCCGCCAGATCCTGCAGCGTGTCGCGCATCACAAAAAGGCGCGAGCCTTTTCCGTGCTCCACAATCCCAGCCACGTGCCAGTCGTGCCCCAGCAAATACATCTTGTCTCCCAGCTTCACGTGTTTCGCCTGAGAGTAAATGTCGTCCACCAGAATGTCGTCGGGATCTTTCAGGTCGTGCCCGCCGTGAAATACAAACCCGCCGGACACCTGCTTGAAACTCTCCGGCTCGATTCCAAACACGAGGTCGAGGCCGTTCACCGAATTGAATTGCGTAAACACCGGCGCCACAGCCTGCACGTACTCGAGCTGCGTCAGCTTGTCGCCGATCGCAATCGGCATCGGCGCCGCGCCAAACGCCATGAACATGCTCGCGTTCGGCGCCTGCAGCATGATGTCCGCGCCCACGCCCTCGGTCCGCTTCGCCGATTCCAGCAGCAGCCCGCTCGTCAGTCCCACCACGATGATCACCAGCGTCACTTCCACCGCCACGGCGATCACCGTAATGAACGTGCGCAGCGGCCGGTGCAGCACGTTCTGCAAAATCATGTATTGAATCATTGCTGAGGGTGAAGCTCCTGGCTCGGGCTCAATGGCGCACTCGGCGGATTCGCAGGCGCGTCGCTTACGCGCACCAGATCCGTTCCCTCCGGCTGCTTCAGCACAAACTTATCCGCGCTCACCGTTTCATTCGCCGTCACTTTCTTCACGTCGATCTGCAGCTTGTAGTCTTCTTCCGGCCGCGAGACCACGATCTGCGTCGGGTATGTCGAATCCGCCGCCGCGATCGATCCGCTATACGTCGCGTCCGATTCCAGCGCGCCTTCCGATCCAAATGTCTCAATCCGCGCCACGCTCAAATCTGCGCGATCGAAATAAATCCGGTGCGCGATCTCCCAGCCCATCACCACGCCGCCATGCCCGCCCGGCCGGACCACCGTCAGCACGTAAAATCGTTTCGCGCCTGAAATCTCTTCTTCGATCAATACCGGCGCATGCTCCGGAATCGGCGCCCACAAAAGCGCATCCACCAGATGCTGCGGCCTCAAATTCTCGATGGGTTTGTCGGCCTTCCGCTCGAAATTCGAAGGGCCGGTGATGAATTTGTTCTTCGACGGAATGAACACGCTGAACGTCGTCCCGTCGCTCACCATGTCGAAAATGTTTTTCCCGACCACCGGCGCCTGCCCGATCATGCGGATGTCTGCCGGTTTCTGCGCCAGAATAAACGCGTTCACTTCGTGATACTGCTCGATCACCCCCGAATACGCCGAGCCCGCCGTCAGTTTCAACGACACGCTCGCGTTGATCGATGTGATCGCGCTGGCCTGGTTGTTGTATCGCGCGACCAGTTCGTCCTTCGTCGCCGTCTGCACCGGCAAAGGTTTGTCCGCGGGTGCCACCGCAGTTTTCTTGCTCACTGAGCAGCCGCCGGCCGCCGCCGCAATCAGCGTTGCGCACACCAGTCCCAGGATCCGCCTACGATTACACGAGTTCAGATCGCGCCGCCTATACGACACAAAGCATGTAGTTTGACAGCCGTCCCGAGGGGTGTCAACGCGCGGCGTACACCACTTTTTTTGCACGAAAGCGCGCACCGCGCACCACGGTCACTCCAATCTGGACCGCCGCCGATCCCATCATTCCAAGCAGCCCGCCGGCCAGCGCTCCCTCCGCCCAGTGGTAGTCCGACCCGTGCGTCACGTCGCGCGAACCGCCAATCGCCGCGCCAGCCACCGCGCCGGTCGCAGCTCCCACCAGCAGCCACTTGTGAATGTCCGGTCCCGGTGGCGGAATCGCGTAAAGTAGCGTCACCGACTTCACGTCGTCCCGCGGCGCGTTTCCCGCGCCGCTCCCATCCAGCAGATTCACCTGCAGCAGCGCATCATCCGCGCCCGTGAAGTTGCCATCAATCCATCCACCGCTTTTCAGCGAAATCCGGACAGCGGTCCCCGCTTTAAGCCGCTCAACATTGCCCCAATCATCCCGCTGCCCCGCGTCCGCATCCTTCGCCACACCAGCAATCGTCAACATCACAATCGCCACCATCACCGTAATTCGCCGGCGCATATCTCCACCTCCACCCTGCGCCAGTCACCTTAGTTCCCCGCCTCCTCCTCCGCTGCCTCGGCTGTGACACTTCCTCAGCTGTCACACTGTGTGCCTATGCGTTTCCGGGTGCCGCACCCTTTTCGCTTCAAAAGGGTGCGAGGCTCAGCGTCCCTCTGTGAAGCTCAGTGTTTTCTCCTCCGTCTCTGTGATTGTTTTCCAGCGCCCCATCAAACTCCCGTCTTCGCAAGCACCGGACTCCTCACAAACTCCTCATACTTCCGCAACTCCCCCACCGACTCCTCACTCACCACCGGAAACGTCACCGCCAACATCCCCTTCGGCACCTGCTTCGCCGTCGCCACATCGCACACAACCGCCCGCGCCGCGCTGATCCCACGCTGCCAATTCGCCTTCCGCGCATCCCGCACCAGCAGCGTCTCCGGATCGAATCCCGCCGCCACCAGCATCGTCCGCCCCATCCGCAAAAACTCTTCCCAGCGTGACGCCACGCACACCAGCACATCCCGCGGCGCCGGCAACCATCCCGCGAGCGACTTCGGTACCGAACTCGCATGCAGCACCAGCAGCTCCGAATTTTCGCCGAGCAGTTTGCGCGCAGCTTTCGCTTTGCTCGCCATCACCACCGCGATCGCTCCCTCACTTCGCGCGGCAATCGACTTTTCATCGAGCGCGCAGCAATCCACCGGCATCGCTACCGCCGCACCAATCTCCAGCGCCACAATTCGCCTCAATTCTTCGTCGGGTTCAATCAGGAGGAATCGCTCAGGAGGTTGTAGCTCGCACCAGTGCCGCAGCCGCGCGCGCACCGCGCTCATCGATACGCCCAACCCACGCGCCGAGCGCACCAGCTCCGCCACTAATCGATCGAGCGCGATGGCAGCCGGCAACTCCGCGCGTGGTTTCGATTCCGCCACATACACTCCGCTGCCGTGGCGGAACGTCACCCACTGTTGTTCTTCCAATTCGCCGTACGCCGCACTCACCGTATTCGGATGCAACCGAAACCGACGCGCCAACTCTCGCGTGCTAGGCAGCCTCTGCCCGCCACGCAAATCCCCACTCAAAATCGCGAGCACAATTTGCGTCACCAGCTGCTCTCGCAGCGTCACCGCACTCCCACGCGCAAACCATAGCCTCATCGCCGAGGATTCTATACCGCCGCACAAATGTGGGATAGCCGACCCGGCTGTCATCCGACGACCGCCCCACTCTGTACTGGCAACCCCGGTAGCCGTTCCACCCAACACACTAGGCGAGAATGTCTGTGGCACAGGCCGCTGTTGCCTGTGTGCCGTTGCCTTTGCCCAAATTTTTGCTGCCGATGGGATGGCGGCCCCGAAGTGGCGGGTAAATTTGTGTCGATTAGGAAGGGGCTCGGTCCTTTGTTTTGTGTAAGTTTCGGGCATTTCTAATCGCGGATCACTCCGATTAGAAATAGGCGCGAGGTTCGTAAGATAGCCTGCTGCGCTAGCTGTTCGCTGATGAGCGAGAAACGTACTGAACGCTCGAATTGATCCCGGGCCGAGGACGACAACGGAGCTACCTGTAGGGGTTGCGGGTGGTTTGAGCGCAAGCCGGCGCAGTTGGCACCGCGGCG
>JABDGF010000031.1 GCA_013286165.1 Acidobacteriota bacterium
GGAATTCGCACGGCGGCGCACGCGAAACGAGTGCTTTCGTGGGGCGCGGAGAAAATTATTGTGGGAAGCGCGGCGTTCAAGGGCGGCGCGGTGGATCATGCGTTTTTGCGGGAGCTACGGCAGAGCGTGGGGCGAAAGCGCGTGGTGATCGCTCTGGATACGCGGCGCGGGAAGATTGTGGTGCGCGGGTGGCAGGAGTCGCTGGGCGTGAGGGCGCAGGACGCGATGCGAGAGCTGGAGCCATACTGCTCGGAGTTTATGGCGACGTTTGTGGATAACGAGGGGACGATGCGCGGGACGAATATGGCGTGGTATCGCGAGTTGCGGCGCGCGACGAAGCTGCCGATTACGGCGGCGGGCGGGATACACACGCTCGACGAGGTTCGCGAGTTGGAGAAGCTGGGGATGAATGCGGCGGTGGGGATGGCGATTTATCGGGGGAGGTTGCTGGAGGAGTTGGAGATTGCGGGCGCGGTGAAGTCGAAGCGGCGACGCAGACGTTGAGCTTCGATGGCTGTGGCGAAGCTGACGCTCACAGACACAGCTCATCCTTGTCGGACGAGCTGGCTCGTTGAGGGGCGCGAGCGATTGTCTATGCTACCCGTGAGTAGTCGCGCTAGAAAGAAAAAGCCCCGCGCCGGAACTGACGCGGGGCTTTGTTGCCGCAGTTTGAAATGTGCGATTACTGGCGGCGCGTTGAAGTGACTGGAGTACCGTCCACGCCGGAATGGGTACGGTCGAGCACGCCGGCCATGTGTTCGGGAACGCCGGAAGCGCGGCCGATGCTGTGATAAATGAGGCCGGCGGCGGCCATTTGCTCGGGGCGGTAAAGATTGCGGCCGTCGAGCACGATTGGATACTTCAAGCCGGCGTGAAGTTTTGCGAGATCGAGCTGCGCGAACTCTTTCCATTCGGTGAGGATCAAGAGCGCGTCGGAGCCGGTGGCTGCGTCGTACGGATCGTTCGCGTAAGTGACGCCCTTCTGCGGGAGCGTTTCCTTGGCGCGAGACGTGGCGGCCGGATCGAAAACTTTTACCGAGCATCCTTCCTTTAGAAGCGCTTCGATGATGGCGATTGCGGGAGATTCGCGGATGTCGTCGGTGTCGCCCTTGAACGCGAGGCCGAGAACGCCGAGTTGCTTACCACGCAGCGTCCAGAGCGCGCTGCGAACTTTCTTGAGGAAGCGGCGACGCTGCTCTTCGTTGATCTGCATCACTTCGGTGAGCAAGCCGAAATCGTAGCCGCACTGCATGGCGACGGCGTGGAAAGCCTGCACGTCTTTCGGGAAGCAGGAGCCACCGTAGCCGATGCCGGCGTTCAGGAATTTCGAGCCGATGCGCGTATCGGAACCGATGCCCGCGCAGACTTGCGTGATGTCGGCGCCGACGGCTTCGGAAATGTTGGCGACGGCATTGATGAAGGAAATCTTCATCGCGAGGAACGCGTTCGATGCGTGCTTGATCAGTTCAGCGCTCTTGGCGTTGGTGACGATGATGCGAGCCTTCGGAGCGGTGGGACCGTCGAACTTGATCGCGTCTTTGTTTGAGTAGTACGAGCCGGTGGTTAGCGGCGCGTAGATTTCCTGCATGATTTTCGCGCTGGTTTCGTCATCGACGCCGACGACGATGCGGTCGGGATACAGGAAATCGAGGACGGCCGTGCCTTCGCGAAGGAACTCGGGGTTCGACGCGACGGAGAAGGTGCCGGATTTTGCGCCGTTGAGAAGCAGCGTCTTGCGCAGCGAATCGCAGGTTCGAACGGGCACGGTGCTCTTTTCGACGATCAGCGTGGGGCGTTCGATGGCCGCGGCGATTTCGTAGGCGACGGCTTCGACGAACGAGAGGTCGGCTTCGCCGGTTTCGGACTGCGGCGTGCCGACGGTGATGAAGACGGCGTCAACGTCTTTCACGGATTTATCGATCGAGGTGGAGAAGCGCAGGCGGCCGCCGCGGTGGCGCTTCAACAATTCCGGGGGATGATGCTCGTGAATGGGAACTTCGCCGCGCTCGAGGGCGGCGATTTTGGCGCTGTCGTTATCGACGGAAACAACGTCATGCCCAATTTCCGCGAAGCAAACCGCTGAGACGAGACCTACGTAACCTGATCCAATGACCGCAATGCGCATCCGTTGCTCCTAGTCGAGTATTTATATTATCGGCCAGTCGCGCGAGGCGACGGCTTATTTAAACTGCGGGAGATTCGCCGCAGGCAACACGAGAAGTGCGGCTGACGGGTTTGGGGCGCCAGCGTAAGAAAACCGAGCTGCGGCCACGATTATGTTGGCTGCAGCGTGTGAATTGCTTGGTAGAAATTTGCGCCCTGGCGCGGCTAACGCGCTGACACGGCTGAAGATTCGCGGACCACACCGGCGTCACCGCGTTCGCGAGCCTGATACTGATCGTAGATCCAGGCGTACGTCTTTTCGAGGCCGGCGCGAAGCGTCGTGTCCGGCTCCCAGCGGAGATACTTCTGGATTAGCGTGTTGTCGCTGTTGCGGCCGTTGACTCCCTTCGGTGCGCTGAGATCGTAGCGACGCTTCAGTTTCACGCCCGCGATGCTTTCGACGATATCGACGAGCTGATTTATCGTCACCGCTTCGGCTGAGCCGAGATTGATGGGCTCGAGAATATTCGAGTCCATGATCATCTGAATGCCCTTGATGCAATCGTCTGAGTACATGAAGCTGCGCGTCTGATCGCCGGAGCCCCAGATTTCAATTTCGTTGGTGCCGCTCAGCTTGGCTTCGATCACTTTGCGGCAGATCGCGGCGGGAGCTTTTTCGCGGCCGCCGAACCAGGTGCCCCAAGGGCCGTAAACGTTGTGGAAGCGGGCGACGCGAGTGTAGAGACCAAAATCTTCGCGGAAGTGGCGACACATGCGCTCGGAGAAAAGTTTCTCCCAACCGTAGCCATCCTCGGCCATCGCGGGATAGGCGTCTTCTTCTTTCAGTGATGGCGCTTCAAAGGTCTTTTGTTTGTCGCCGTTGTACACGCACGCAGACGAGGAATAGAAAAAACGCTTAGCGCCGTGCTTTTGTGCGGCTTGTAGCATGTGCGTGTTGATCAGCACAGACAGCATGCACAGGGCTTTGTTGGCCTCGATGAAGCCCATTCCGCCCATGTTGGCGGCGAGATTGTAGATCTCGTCCATGCCCTTGGCGGCGGTCTCGCAATTTTCTTTTTCGTTGAGGTCGAGCTTCAGGTTTTCGACGTCGTCAAAACGCTGATACCACTCGTCGAGGGGCTTCACATCGACGGCGCGGATATTTTTGTAGCCCTGGCCGCGGAATGCGGAGACGAGATGGCCCCCGATGAAGCCGCCGGCGCCGGTTACGACCACGCGAGCAGTGCTAGCCATTCACGACTCCGAATGATTTACAGACCAAATGTTGAGACATTTGACCGCGCATTTTCATCACAGTTGAGATGCTGTATTGCATGAAACAGGCCGCCCAGCCTTGCGGTTCAGTGGCCGTCGATCAAAATACTGTCTCAATATTACACGTGAGGAAATCACTTAAGTCAAACCACCCTGTCCCGTGTTCCATATGCAGTCCGGGCATTCAATTTCCTGTTTGGCTGCATCACCGACACAATGTGGACACTGGACTTGATTCGTGGCAGTGTGGCGTTCCGTCCCCCGGAATCAGTAACGAAATGACTCTGGAGGTTTGATCCGAGATGAGAATTTTGATGTTCTTGGCTTTTCTTTCGATGCTCGTCGTTGCAAGTCCGCAGGCGAAGGGACAAACGTTCGCGATCATCCCGCCTTCGATGGCGCATTCGCTGCAATCCAAAATCAACGAGCCGGCCGCAAAGTCTGCGATTGCGGCGGCGGATACCGCGATCAACCGGCCGCCGAACGCTGTGACCGTGATCGATCTGGCGGGCCGCTTGCCATCGGATCCGATCTACAAAAAAGACGAACGAAGCCGGCTTCGATCTGCCGGCGATGGCGAATATCGCGCTGGCGTTCCGCCTGACCGGCGACAAAAAATATCTGAACGCTGCGACGAAGTACATCACAGCGTGGGCCAGCGTGTACAAGACGGCCGTGAATCCGATCAACGACCAGGACTTCTACTATTTCTTTGTCGCGAACGATCTCGTGCAAAGCGATATGCCGGCCGACGCACAAGCGCTGGTTAAGAACTTTGCGCGTCAGTACGCCGAAGCATATGTGAACGAAATCGAGAAGAGCTACGCCCCTGGCGCGAAAGATCCTTCGAAGAAACCCGATCCAACCGCGAACAATAATTTTCAGAGCCACCGAATCAAGCTGGCGGCGCTTGCGGCGTTTGCTACGGGAGACAAGGCACTAATTGAACGCGCGCATGCGGGTTTCAACCAGCAGGTGTCAGTGAACCTTTATCCTGACGGCTCGGTTTGGGACTTCCATGAACGGGACGCACTGCATTACGTTATCTACGATCTCGAGCCTTTGCTGCTCGCCGCGATCGCCGCGAAAACGCACGGTGAAGATTGGTACAGCTTCAAAAGCCCGTCGGGTTCATCCGTGGAGAAATCGTTGGACTGGCTGATTCCCTATGCGGAAGGCCAGCAGTCGCACGAAGAGTTCGCCCACACGACCGTGCAATTCGACCAGACACGCGCAAAGGCGGGCGTGAAGGGCTTCTCCGGCGCGTGGGACCCGAAGGGCTCGGCGACGACGTACGGCTATGCTTCGATCCTCGATTCCCGCTATCGTAAAGTATTGGGAGACGTCGAATCGCATACGGGAGCGACGCCGCCAAACTTTATCGTGCTGGTTTTCGAACAATGACCCTACGAACCCGATACAGACGGATCAAATACAAGGTGAAGTCGGCCATTGCGCTGAAGCGGCTGCAGAACGACCCTTCGCGCGAGAAATTTACGTGCCCGATCTGCGAATACTCCGGCGTGTTTCTGGACTTCACGCCGGAGACGGGCACCCGGCCACACGCTCAGTGTCCGAATTGCGAATCGCTCGAGCGCCATCGCGTGCAGTGGCTGACGATGACCGAACTCCGAAAAGAAATCGATTTCAAAAAACTGCGCGTGCTGCACATGGCGCCGGAAAAATTCATATTGGAGCGCCTGCGGCCGCTGTGCCATTCGTACGTTACCGCCGATATTGACGGTGCCGGCGTGGATTTTGCCGAGGATCTCACCAAGCTGTCGTTCGCCGATGCTTCGTTCGATCTCGTGTACTGCTCGCACGTTCTAGAGCACATTCGCGACGATGCGGCTGCACTGAGGGAAATCCGGCGAGTACTCGCGCCGGGCGGAATCGCCGTGCTGCCGGTGCCGGTTTTCTCCGATGTAACCGTGGAGTATCCCGAGCCGAACTGGCATGAGCACGGGCACGTTCGCGCGCCTGGGCCGGATTACAGCGAACGGTACAAAAAGTATTTCGACAGCCTCCGCGTCTATACGTCGGATAACTACGATTCGCGATTCCAGCTCTATTTGTACGAGGATCGTACGGGCTGGCCGAATGCGAAATTCCCGCACCGGCGCCCGACCGCGGGAACGAAGCATCTGGACTACTTGCCGATCTGTCGTGTAAAAGTGTGAGCGCGTGAACCCGCTACAAGGAATCTTGCGCTTGACGCTGCGTCGATCTTTTCAGCATCGCGCGCAGTAGCATTCCAAAGAACGGCAAATCTTCGAGCAAGTATCGCCGCCATAGCCGCCGTGGCTCTTTTCCCAGCCGCCACAACCATTCCAAACTCGAGCGCTGCATCCAGAGTGGGGCTCGCGGAATCAAGCCGCCGACGAAACTGAACGAGACGCCAACGCCGATCGCAAAGTGCGCGCCGGTGCCTGCCCCGTAGTCGCACATCCACTGTTCCTGCTGAGGCGCGCCCAAGCCGACGAACAGAATTTCAGCGCCGCTGTCTCGGATTATTTTCTGAACGGCCTCGTTCTGTTCGGGGCTTTTGTAGAAGCCATAGGCGGGACAATCCCAGCCGGCAATTTTCAGGTCCGGATGGCGGAGCGAAAGCTTCGAAGCGGCCGCTTCTGCGGCGCCGGGACTGCCCCCGAGCAAGAAGATCGAGTATCCGCGTTGAGCTGCGTATTCGCAGGATCGTTCGAAAAGATCGGTGCCGTTGATTCTCTGCTTCAGCGGCGTTCCGAGCAAACGCGACGCCCAGACGAGAGGAACGCCATCGGCGACAACGAGTGTCGCCTTCGCGTACAAGTCCCGGAAGGCCTGGCTCTTCCGGAATTTCACGGTGTGATCGACGTTAGGCGTGACGGCGTAGGCGAACTCGCGGCGCTCCATAATTTCGCCGATGGCCGAAAGCGTCTCGTCCATGGTGAAGTTGTCGATGTCCAGGCCGAGGAGATGAACGCGCGCGGAGCCCAAGAGGCGGCGGGCCGCTACGGGCACACTCTTCGATTTTTCGAGGCTTTCCATATTCACGTGTGAAAAAATAGATGCAGCGTCCGTGAAGCTTCTTACAAATCCAGCGCGAGTGATCCAATCAAAAGGCGAATGATTTGAGCGGTTCTGCCAACATTCAAAAAACTGACGTGAGACCGGCGCCGAAGCGGCGGCGCTTTATTTATGGCGCGACGTGCGGCGGCATCGTGGTGCAGGGCGGCATGGCGACGATGGCGCGCTACATGGTCGATGAGTGGAAGCGCGCTGGCCGGCAGCCGGAGCTTGTGCTGCTCAACACGTACGGGCCGAGCCTCAGCAATATTGCGACGATGCCCTTTTATTTTGGAGCGGCCGTCGCAACGGTGACTGCGAATGGAATTCTGGGACGCATCTCCGTATTGCACTTGCACATGGCCGAGTACGGCAGCGTACTAAGAAAAGGCATTCTCGGCTACATCGGCAAAACGCTGAACATCCCCGTCGTAATCCACATGCACGGCGCCAAATTTGGCCAGATGTGGGACGCGGCGTCCCCCGGACGACGGAAAGCGATTCTGGGAGTGTTGCGTCGCGCCGACGCGATTGTCGTACTCGGTCAATTTTGGAAACAGTATTTGATCAACGATCTGGGACTGCCGCCTGAGAAAGTTCACGTGGTAGCGAATGGCGTGCCGGATCCCGGTGTTGCTCCGAAGCCACTCAAGCAGAACGCGAAAGTCTCGATTCTTTTCGCCGGCCAAGTGGGGCAACGAAAGGGCGTCGGCGACTTGCTACAGGCGCTCGCGAAACCGGCGGTGCGCGCGCTCGATTGGGAACTGGTGATCGCCGGCAGCGGCGAAATCGAGGCGCACACGAAGCTGGCCCAAGAGTTAGGAATCGGCGATCGAGTTCGCTTCCTGGGCTGGGTCGATTTGCAAAAAGTAAGTGAGCTGATGCGGTTGGCCGATATTTTCGTTTTGCCTTCCTACCTGGAAGGCCTGCCGATGGCGATCCTCGAAGCGATGGCGAATGGGCTGCCGGTGGTGACGACGCCGGTGGGCGCGATACCGGACATGATCACCGATGGTGAAACTGGGGTTGCTTGCTCCGGCTGGAAATGTGGACGCGCTGAGCGGCGCATTTTTGCGGCTACTTGCGTCGCCGGAGTTGCGAGCTAAGATTGGCGCCGCCGCACGCCAGCGTTACCTACGGAATTTCACGGTGAGCGCGATGTGCGACGGCTTGGAGACGGTGTTCAGCGACGTCTCCGCGAAACGCTAATCCCCTGCACTGCGCTTTCGCCGGCACGCCTAGTAATTCGAACGCATGTTGCGGAACGACCGCGTGATGCTTCCGATGGCCGCTCCCCAGCTTTTGAAATCTCCACGCCGCACTTTGCGCCACGCTGCAACGAACACTCCGCCACGCAACATCCACCGCCGCCGTTGCGCCTGAGCCAAAGTTTCCCGCTTTTTCAGCCACGGATACGCTCGAACGGTGCTGGCCGGCGTCGGAGGCGTTCCGAAAATCATGATGTACGCCATGCGCGGACGATCGGTGACGTTGGGGCCACCGCTGTGCAACATCCGCGAATGATGGATGGTGCAACCGCCTGCGGGAATTTCGCACGCGACCGCGGCATCCTTGTCAAAAGGCGCAATACATTCGAGCGCTTGAGAAGTGGGATCGTTGTTCGGCGCTCCGTGTTCGAGCACTTCGTTTTTGTGCGACTCCGGCAAATACAGGAGACAACCGTTCTTGACGGTCACGTCCTGCAGCGCCACCCAGATGTTGAGCTCGTGGTAATCCATCGACGGATCGCGAAATGCTTCATCCTGGTGCCAAGGCGTTGCCGTTCCAAAATTGGCTTCCTTGACGATCGCGAGATCGCAGATGCACGTAGCGTTGTCGCCGAGCAATTGCTTGGCGATGGCGTGCGCGTTCTTGAAGCAGGCCGTCTTGTGCAAATCCGGCAGGTAGTTCACCGGGTTCATGATTTGCGGCGCAGTTCTGCGGACGTCGCGCTTCTGGCCGGCCAGGAAGTCTTCTTGCGCGCCTTCCTTCTCGCCGACTCGCCGTTTGAAAAGATCTTCGATACTTGCTTTCAGCCCTGAAACTTCTTCTGAGGTTGTGAGTTGTCGAAGCGAAATGTATCCCTGGTTCTGGAAGAATTCGAATTGATCGCGGGTGAGAGACACACTTTCGCCGGCATCTTGAACCGAGGTAGGCTGGGGTGCAAGCTTCACACTTTGTCCAGTATTCATGGTTATTTTGGACTCCCCTTAAACTTCGCCCCTTGGCAACAACTTGAATGGTAAAGCGATACTTCCTACTGACTTTCCCAATTGCTTAAAAGACAACTTGTCCACTCGAAGCTTTGAGTTCCTTCGTGCCGGAGCTTCAAAGCGCGAGTCAGGCGGCCGATCGCTCGCCGGCGGGGAGCTTGGGGTGTAGAAGGGCCCGCACCCTTCGTCTGAATGACGAACCGAGAAGCCACATGGAGGAGAAAATCATCAGCTCCATGACGCCCGGCTTTCCGTGCCTGAACATTTCCGCAAAAAGTTGCGGCGCCGCAGACCAGTCGCCTTGCATGGAGGCTTCGGGCGCGAGCTGCGTGGAGATAAATCCCGCGTAAGCCCGCGGCGTCATCCGTTCGCGGTTGGATTGCAACCATTCCAAGGACGAGCGCCAATCTTGCGCGTTGGTGATCGATCCGCGATTTTGCTCGATGTACCAACGGACCAGCGGCTCGCGAACGAAATGAAACGCGACGCCCTGAATCTGATCGACGCGGAGATACCACTCGGTGTCCTGGTGCCTGCGGAGGCCGCTTGTGAAAGGCGCGACTTCAAGCAGAGCGCGGCGCGCGAGAAGCACGGAGGTTTGCAACTGGCCTTCGCCGCGGAAAAAACTGCGCCGGTTAAAAAGGTATTCGCAAATCGGTTCTGCCGGCCCGGGATAGCGCCGCGGCCACGGGAACTCTCCGCCCGGGCTGATGCCGATCATGCCGGTGGAAACGATCGGATATTGCTCGGTGGCCTGAAGCGCGACGGCCATTTGTTTTTCGATCTTAGCGGGAAGCCACTCGTCGTCGTCGTCGAGAAAGGCAACCCACTCGCCGGCGGCGTTTTGCACACCGGTATTGCGCGCGTCCGAGCCGCCAACCGATTCCGCGAGCTGAATCAAGCGAAGGCGGGAATCCGATACTTCGGCCAACGACGCAGCGGTCTTGCTGCAAGGACCATCGACGACGACCAAAACCTCGAGGTCGCCGTGGGTCTGAGCGAGCGCGCTGCGCACGGCCCGAAGGACTAGGTCCGGGCGGTTGCGCGTAGGAATGATGACCGAGACAAGCATTCAATCTGCCTTTAGGTGCTGTAGCCCGGAAGCGCGCCGTTCACGTGTCCGCCGTCGTCCGTAGCAATCGTCTCGGCGACTTCGTCCGAAGATTCTTCCGTCTGCGCCTGTTCGAGCAGGAGGGCTGAAGAAACATAGATGGCGACGTACGGAATCCAGAAGAACGACATCAAGCGCAGGATAAAGCTTTCCGCGAGATTCACGATGCCGAAAAAACAGCAACACGAAAAACGGCCAATTGGCGGCGTAGACTCCGCTGACCTTGGACAATTTCCCGGCGCGCCAAACGTTGATGATGAAACCGACCATGAACACGACGAGGCCGACGATGCCCATGCTGAGAACGATATCGAGATAGCCGTTGTGCGCGTGGGGCGGATGCCATCCCGTCATCACATAGACGATTTTGTAAAGATCTTGCGACCATTCGAGCCAGAAAATATCGAAGCCGTAACCGAACCAGGGCCTTTTCGCGATGGCGCCTAAAATTCCATTCCACAGAGGGATCCGGTCACTCAAAGTGGCGCTTCGTCCAGCGAGTTTTGCAACAATGTCAAAATTTGCGGTCGCCAGTACCAGACCAATTCCGACGACCGGCAGCGCCGCAACCCACAATAGAAAATTATTCGTCTTCGAAGACTTGAAGAGCAGCCACAGCGGATAGAAGGCGAGGCAGCCAACCAGGGCGACGATTGCGGTGGCCGAGCTGGCCAGGATGAGCAACACGGCTGAGCCGATCACCGTGGCGATTTTGAGGATATTCGGGACCCCCTTCGGCCTGGCAAATAGGAACGTGATGATCGAGAACGACATCATCGCGCCGAAGTGATTTTTCTGCGGGTAGATTCCCTTCACAGCGCCGGTGTGCAGGTCGTGCGAAAGTCCGTAGGAAGGAATGAAGGCCGCGACGATGGCACTGGAAACGACGACGAGCACCATCGTCCAGCCGAATAGATTGAGCTGCTCTTCCCATTCGAAGCAGGTGGCGATGTAAATTCCAAACATCGTAACAACGCATACGAAGATGGCGTGACGCACGACGAAGCGCGGATCGTGCGCCCACAGACAAGACGCTCCAGCCAGGCCGCATAGCGCGATGAGCCAGCCCGAGTGACGCACGCCCTCCATCACTTGGCGAAAGTGCAGGAGGAGCAGCGGAGCGAGCGTGGCGCAGACGAGAAGGCGCCCATAATTTTGCCAAAGCTGAGGAGCGGGTGCGGTGCCGCCGGCTCCGACTCTGCCGGCAACACCGGCGCCTGAAAGGAAAATCATGACCGCAACGACGTAAAACCTTTCGAAGTTGTGGAGAATCTTCATCTTATCCCGCCGTCAATTCAGTGCTGACGCGGGCCTCCTTCGCCATCACAAACTGCAGAACGCCAAACATCACGAGCGCGAGCGCGCCGTCGCACGCCAGGCTCGACCACGCAGCCCCGCGCCACGAGTACGCCGGAATCAACCAGAAGTTCAGACCGATATTCAGAATCGCGACGAACACTTGTGCCGCCGTGCGGAACCCTTGATAGCCCGCGCCGGTAACGGAATCCGAGAAAAAGTAACTGATCGTTTTGAGGAACGGGATAAGTGCGAGCCAGCGGAGCGCTTCCACGGTTCGCGCGAAATCCTTACCAATCACCAGCGGGAAGAGCGGAGCCAACGCATAGAGAGCGACAAACCCGATCAGCGAGTACGCGAGAGTGTGCGGCATCAAGCGTTTTGCGTAGGCGTAGCTATGGGCGATGCCGTGCTGGCCCTTGCGGAACATTTTGGAATTCGCGGCATACAAAATCGAGCGAACCGGCGTGAACGCGACCTCGATCACGCGGTAGGCCGCGGCGTAGATACCGGCGGCGTCCAGCGTGGAGAGGCTGGTGAGCATCGTTTTGTCGATGTCGTTGTAGATGGTCTGCGCGCTGAGCGCTGCGCCGAAATAAAAGCCCTCTTTCAGTTCCGGGAAGATGCGCGGGATGCAGAGTTTCGGGGCGCCGAGTTTGATGTTGGTGACGCTGACGGCGACTACCGCTGAGATGAAAGTGCTGGCGACGTAGAACCAGCCCCACGTCATCGCGCTGGCGCGGTGCCAGATCGCGAAGACGATTGCGGCCGAAATCAAACGCATGATGTACGGCAACACAAACAGGGTCGAGGTGTAGCCCAACTGCTCGACAGCCTGAAAACTTTGGGAGGCCGTATCGACGACGCGCGCGAAAATCAAATCCGACAGGCAGATGAGGAACGTGAGCAGCAGCGGAATCGACGGCGGCAGAATCCAGCGCGCGACGAGCATCACCAACAACAGCATCACAAAACCCGAAACGCCGAGAACGAGCAGCCCGTTGCCCCAGCACACGGGGAAAAGAGAACGGTCTCGCGAAACATTCTTGATCAGAAGATTGCCGGCGCCGAGGCTAGCAAATGGATAGACGATCGAGATGAGCGCGACGACGCCGACGAACGCACCATACTCGCTGGGACCAAGCGCTCGAGCGATGAGCACGAAATACGCGGCCTGGACGATCACGCGCAGGCCGTATCCCATGAACATCCACACCGAATTGCGCGCCAGCGTGCTCTGCTTGGCTCGAACCAGTAGTTTTTTTGCTTTGTCGATCATCACGCGCTGTAAAACGCTTTTCTGGTCTCCAGTTTCCTACGTCGCGGTCCGGGCGTGAGGACGTTGGCGAGATGTGCGAGTCCACTTCAGGAGCGTTGCGAAAGTTGACGCCGCCGAGATTTATGCGGCGCCGGAGCCCTTGAGGACGGCCGGGATGGTGCGCGCGAGAATTTTCAGATCGAGCCAGAGCGACCATTCGTCCATGTATTGCAGGTCGAGTCGCATCCACTGCTCGAAAGGAATCGAGCTCCGGCCGTTGACCTGCCAGAGGCAAGTGATGCCGGGGCGAACGCTGAAACGGCGGCGCTGCCAGTCTTCGCTGAAGCCTTCGTAATCGCGCTTGGGCAGCGGGCGCGGACCGACGAGGCTCATCTCACCCTTCAAGATATTGAGGAGCTGCGGAAGCTCATCAATGCTGGTGCGACGAAGAAATTTGCCGATGCCGGTGATGCGCGGGTCGTCTTTAATTTTGAAGACCGGACCGGAAACTTCGTTCTTTGATTCCAGCTTGGCCATCAGTTTTTCGGCGTTCGGCACCATCGTGCGGAATTTGTAGATGAAGAATCGGCGCTTATTGAGGCCAAGGCGCTCCTGGCGGAAGAAGACAGGTCCGTCGGAGGTGAGCTTGATCGCAATCGCCACGGCGATAAGCAGCGGCGAAAGCAGCAAAAGCAGGGTGAACGAAATCGCGAGATCGATGGCGCGCTTCACGATCAACGGCCATTCGTCGCGGACGCCGGTGTAGGTGGAGATGTGATAGGCGCCGTTGAAATATTCGGCGCGAGCGCCCGAGGTGCGCAGGCCAAAAATATCGGTGGCGAGGCGCATCGCGATGCCGTGTTCCTGGCAAAGCTCGGCGACTTCGGTAGCGTGCTCGTGATACGAGCGAAGCGGCAAATAAATCGCCACTTCATCGACCACGTTGCGGCGGAGATATTCGGTAAGGCCTTCGTAATTGGAGACCAGCTTGAAACCCGATTCCTTGAAGTCGGAGAGGCCGTGCCAATCTTCGTCAACGAAACCGAGGATTTGGTAGCCGCGGCCGGGCTGCTCTTTGATCTTTTGCGCGAATTCGATGGCGCGCGAGTTCGTGCCGAGAATCAGCATGTAACGCAGGTTGCGGCCGTGCTTGCGCACTTCCGTGAGCCAGACGCGCATGATGAGGCGCGTGCCCACCATGATCACCGAGAGGATCAGCCAGAACATCAGAAGAAACTGGGGCGTGATCATCCGGATGTGGAACAGAAAGCCCATCGCCAGAAACGTAACGCTGGAAAGCGTGCTGGCTTTCAGGCAGTCCGCGATTTCCGAGGTGCGCGAGGAAAGCCGGCGCGAACGATAGAGCCCGTAGAAGGAAAAAACAGAATGGCAGAATAGAAGCGCGAACAGGAAGATCAGGAAATTGGAAAGCTTGACGCGCATGCCGAGGAACGCGACCAAATCTACGCTGCGGTCCGCGTACACGGAAAGTACAGTCGCCAACCCGAAGGCTACGATCACCAGTGCCAGGTCGAACAGCTTGAGCGAAGTTAGAAGGAAACGTCGCCTTTCGTCGTTCACTGAGCCATCACTTTTGGAGCCGGGTTTCGAATTTAATGTGGTTCTGTTGCAGCCGCGTGAAGCTGCTGCGGCTTTCCTACACGGGCTCGATTTCAAACCCGGCGATGCGGACAGCCAGCGAGCGCTGAATCAATTCAACGGAGACTACGAGAGTCTGGTCGCCGTTTACTGCCGTCAGAATTCCTTCCATGCCATCCAGCGCGCCGCCGCGAATTCGGATCCGCTTCCCCACGTTCAGATACAGGTGCGGGTTGTACGGAATCTTCTGCTCGATTACCCGCTGAATGCGCTCCACCTGAACGTCGGGTATCGCGATTCCACAACCTTTGGTGCCGACTAAGCCAACAACACCGTTGGTTCGAAGGACGGAAATGCGTTCGTCACTCGAAACCGCGATCCGCACAAACAGATATTGCGGAAACAGCGGAACTTCCACGACGCGCTGCCGATCGCTCCACTTGTGCTTCTCGGCGAAGAGCGGCAGGAAACTCTGAATCCCCTTCTCCTGCAATTCCGCGTGCGCTTTCTTCTCGTGGCGCGACCTGGTCTGTACGGCAAACCAACGAAGCGGCTCTTTCGTCAGGGTTGGATCGCCGGCCAAGATCGCTTTTGAATCCCGTTCGGCGCCCAACACGGACACGGCTCCGCACTCTCAGTCACATGGACCGAAAAATAAAACGAATTCGAACCCCTGCTTCGGGGCGGAAAACGGTGAAGCTCTGCACAAAAATCAAACTTGAAACGCCGCTTGCGGCGGCCGGTTGCCTGTTACAGCCGATCGTTACAGGCGGTTGTAGAGACCTTCCGGAATCGGGAAGGTGCGCTTGTTCAGGACGGCGCCGAGCACGCGGATCTGGGTGGCGCGGAGCGTGTCCGCGATGCGCAGAGCCGACTCGCGGCGCGTGGCATTCGCTTCGAGAACCAGGACGAGGCCGTCGGCAATCTGGCCGAGCGCGATCGCATCCGAGTATTCGTTCAGCGGAGGCGCATCGACGAGCACGTAGTCGAATTCGCGGCGCAGTTCAGCGATGCGATCCTTCATGCGCGCCGAGGTGAGCATGTTCGACGAACCGGCGGGCATCGAGCCGCACGAGAGCAGCCACAGATTCGACGGCGTGAGCGGCTTGGCGTAGCTGCGGACGGAATCGGACTCCATCAAGGCATCGGTGAGACCGTGGTGATTGGTGACGCCAAAAATGTTCGGCAGGCTCGGGGTGCGCAGGTTCGCATCGAGCAGGCAGACCGAGCCCTGCACGTTATCCGCAAGGATGCGCGCGGTCTGCGCGCAGATCTGGCTGCAGCCATTGCCGTGATCGATGCCGGCAAAAACGACGACGCGGGGATTCTCCGCGCCCTGCGCGAGGAACACGCGCTGCACGAGCTTCTGGGACTCTTCGCGAGTGAGCTTGTCGATGTTCAGCTCAACAGCGCCGCCGTTGGACGACGGCGTGTACTTCGCGCGCGCCGTGGCTGCGCCGGTGGTCGCGGAACCATTGCCGGTGCCCAGGTTCATGTCTGCCTGCTGAATCAGCTCGAAGTTCTTACTCATTGTTTGTTCACCTCTGCGGTTTGGGCCGCGGGATTTGCGAGATTCGAATTCTTGTCAACGACGGGAATGCGAAGTTTCTGACCGGCCTTGATGTGATCTGGGTCGGTCAAATCCGGGTTCATCTGACGGATGACGCCGACGATCTGGTCGTCGTATCGTCCGTAGTTTTCCATGCTGATGCCGAAGAGCGTCTCGTTGCGAACGATCGAGATGGTGCGGAAAGCCTGCTTGGGAAGCGCGAGAGGAGCGCGGGTTGGTTCGCTCGAGACATTCTTTGTGCTGGATTCCATTAGAGAGACGGGCGCGGTCGTTACCGGCTGCGCTCCGTTGCGCAACTCAGCCTCGGTCTGAGGCATCGCCTGCGCGGGCTGTGACGCGGTTTCCGTGGGAATCGGCACAGGCGTTGCGACGGAGGTCGTCGCCGGCGTTGTGACAGGCGCCGCGTTGGCAGGAACGACCGCCGGTGCCGCGACTTCGGCGGCGGGCTTCACGTCGTTGCTGGCGCGCGTGGTCATGTGCGAGCGAACCGTCGGCCAGGCGATTGCGCCGAGAGCAAGAACAGCGGCAGCGGCACCGACCTTCAACGGCCAGCCATTCCACCGACGCGCGGTGGAACTCGATGCGTACGGCAGCGCCGGAACGGTGACCGGCGTCGGAATCGGTTTCATGCCCGCAACGGGCGCGTCTTCAAACAGCGGCGTGAGATCGAGATCCGTTAGGACTTCCTTGATCACGTCGCGGTCAATCGTTTCCTGCTTGCGTACACAGCCGAGAGACATCGCGTTGAAGCAAAGATTGTTGATGTTGCGCGGAATGCCGCCGGAATATTTCGCGATCATCGCGAAGGCGCGGTCGGTGAAGAGCGGCACCGTCGATTCGCGGCCGGCGACCGACAAGCGGTGCTCGATGTAAGCGCGCGTCTCGGCAGCGTCCAGCGGCATCAGGCGCGCGACGATCGATACACGCTGGCGAAGCTGTTCCATGCTCGGCGAAGCGAGACGCTTCGCGAGTTGCGGCTGGCCGGCGAGAACGATTTGCATCAGCTTCTCGCGCGGCGTTTCGAAATTGGAAAGCATGCGAACCACTTCGAGAACCGATTCGTCGAGGTTCTGCGCTTCGTCGATGACGACCACGAAACGCTTGCCGGAAGTGGAGTGCTGAAGCAGAGCCTGGTTCATCTTCGCCTGCATCTGGACCATGTCGCCGCCGTCATCTTCGATACCGAGATCGACAAGCAAGCTGCGCAGCAAATCGCGAGGGCTGCTCTGCGTCTGGAAAACGAAAACGGTGCGAGCCGATCCCTGAAGCTTCTGCAGGAGATGGAAAAGAATCGTGGTCTTTCCCATCCCCGGCTTGGCAATCAGTGCAGTAAACCCGCGCCCGACTGTGATGCCGTAAAGCGCGGAAGCAAGCGCCTCACGATGCGTCGGGCTGAGGTAGAGATACCGCGGGTCCGGAGTGACCCCGAACGGCTGCTCTGCGAGTTTGTAGAAGTTAAGAACCATTTAGACTATGCGACCTTCCGCGGAACCGATGCGAGCACCGGCATGCTGAGAATCTGGGCCACTTCTTCCGGAGTGCGGAAGGAGGGATCCAGGTATTCCGCGAAGTACGCGGCGCCGACGCTCAGTACGATCGCCGCCAGAAAGCCGAGTGCGATCACGAGCCACGGGCTGTGAGCCGGGAGAGCCGGAACGACGGGATCAACCGAGATTGCGACATTGGCGATGCTCTTCTTATCGAGAGCGTCGGCAGTGCGTTCCTGATCGCGCTTAGCGAGGTAGAGCAAATAGCTGGCTTCGCTCGCCTTCGCATCGCGCAACAGAGCTTCCTGCTTCACCGCGTCCGCATCGAGACCCACCATCTGGGTGCGCATGCCCTTGATCGTGCCGTTCAGAGCCGCAGCCGTAGCGCGCTGCGAAGCAAGATCGGCCTGCGTCTTCGCGAGGTCTTCGCGAAGCATCTCGTAGGTCGGGTCGCGGTCCGTGGTGGCGTTCACATACTTCGCCGATTCCGCGTTCGCGATTGCGGCCTTTGTCTGCTCGATTTCCTGGTCGGTTTCCTTCACCAGCGGATAGCTCGGATCGTATTTCATGAGCAACTCGCTGCGCTTATTCTGCGCGGTAAGCAGCGTGGTGTTGAGGTTCTCGAGGAGCAGGTTCGCCGCGACGGAAGACTCGGTGGTCGGAATGCGGGCCGGAGTCTTGCTCAGCTGGGCCGTCACGTCTTCCATGCGCTTGGTGTCCGCAGCGATGGTCTGCTGTGCGGTGTAGAGCGCAGCTTCCGCAGTTGCCAGCTGTACGGCCATGTCCGTGCGGACCAGGTCCGGAGCGGCGATATTGGCGGAGCGGCTGAAGTCGGTCAGTTTCTTTTCAGACTCGTCGAGAGCCGTGCGGTAACGATCGGCTTCGGTGGCGAAGAAGTCGGATGTGCCCTTCGGGCGCTCGAGCTGAACGTGCTTTTCGAGATAGAGTGTCTTCAGGTTGCTGAGAACGCAGAACGGCGTGTCGGGTTCGCCGCTGTGCGAGTACTTCACGTCGATGACGTCGGAAGTGTTCTGCGCTTCGACGTCGATTTTCTTGCCGAGCCGGCGCGCCGCCTGTTCAACCTTTGCGGCCTTGCGCTTCGCGGGATCGCTCGGCAGGAAGAAGTCCGAAGGCGACCAGTTGTCGTCGAGCTTGCAGGTATCGGCGACCTTGCGGAGCATGTCGTCTCCCTGAAGCAGCGCGACTTCCGAGCTGACCTGATCCAGCGTAATTCCCTTGGTCTGGATCAGACCGTTCTGTGCAGCGGTGACCGCGGGATCGGTGCGGTCTTGCTCCACGACGACTTGCATCGTGGAGGTGTAATACTGCGCCGCCCACAGCCACGCGACCAGAATGGTCAGCACGACCGTGGTGAAAAACGTGATGAGCACGATGCGCTTGTGCCGGAACAGCGGCGACAACATGTCACGCAGCGTCATTTCCTGCGCCTGTTTCGCCGTGCCGGTCTTTGCATTTGACTTGGTCATATTTTCGTCGCCTCTTAAAGTTTATCGATGTCAGATACCGTACTAGCTAGTAAACGCCGGGGTAGTAGCCAGTTCCCAGGTTGTACGGCACGTACTTCCGAAACTTCGTGATGAACTTTTCGGGAACGAAAATCATGTCGCCCGGTTGAATATGCGCATCTTCGTTGACGTTCTTGCCCTGCAGGATCTGCTTCACGTTCATTTCTTTCGCTTCGACCCATTCGTTGCCAACGCGGTGATAGAGGAACACCTGGGTCTTGGCGCCGGCGCCGAATCCGCCTGCGAGAGCGATGGCTTCGGTCAACGTGAGGTCGTAACGGAGATCGTACTGACCCGGCTTGCCGACCTGTCCGAGCGCGACGAAGAACGGCTTCTGGAAGTCTTTGAGGTCCACGTCCACGATCGGATCGTGGAGCGTTCCGGAGTACGCTTTCTTGATGGCGTCAACAACTTGCGGCACCGTCATGCCCTGGACGAAGACGCTGCCGACGTTCATCAGCGTGACGTAACCGTCAGGCTGGATCGTCACCGTCTGATCCAATTCCGGCGACAGCGCGAAGGTGATGGTGAGAATGTCGTCGCGCTGGACCTGATACCGAGGATTGCGGTGCTCAAGCGCCGGACGGTCGTCGCTAGACGCCGCCGCGGCGGGAGCTGCCGCATGAGTGGAAGCAGCCGCCGGACTCAATGCGGCGTTCTGCTGACTCCACAGGTTGGCGGGAGCGCACGCCAGGGTTAGAACCGCTGCCAATCCAAACATCTTGATATTCGCCATGTTTACCTCGGCCAAATTTGTCAAAAATCTCAGAATTGAGAAATGCACTAACTCGAGCTTACGTAAGGACACCAAGCACTCTGGCAGCACAAGTTTGCAACCTGTGTGCCATGTCTTGCGTCTTGTAAGACGCTGAATTTGGGGGACTTGACAAAGTTTTCCTCAGCCCCGAGTCCCAATTGGTTCCGAATATGTCCAACAGTTTTCCCTTCCGCCCAACCGAAGGTACTTCGCGAGCAAACTCTGGTTTTCCGAGACCTCGAACGTGGGGCGAAATGTGCGATTGCGTACCGAAGGACGGGCGACAAAACGCGTCAAAATGCGACACAAATCGGCGGTCCCGGACGATCAAACCGGCTTCGAAAGCCATTGGAGCTAGACCCGTACCCGTTGCTGCCTTCCTCTTGCCCAAAATACCTCTCGCTTAATTCACCGCACAGCGCCGCTGGGATCAGCGCGTCTTTACTACGAATGCAGACCTAAATCGTACGTCGAGACCGAAACGAGCTGTGATTGAATCTTCGTACAGCCCGGATTTGAAAATAAGATGGCGCGGACGGTGCCGTCATCGGCGATACTGGGAACAGCGTGACAATTTACAAGTACTAGAACTAACCCCGCAGTTCCCTACGCTCGATACCTTTGTCACACTCCTTTTCTTCAGACTGCGCGATGCGATGCCAACCTGTCCCGATTGATCCGGTGTTTCTCGAACACGGCTCGTGAACATTTGATCCACACATTTTTGTTTACTGAACCTTAATAAGAGCGTGCGCCGCAGGCGATTTCGCAGCTCGCGCGGACACACTCACTCGCGCTTCGATCCCATCGCACTACGAACAGGGGCGACCGAAAAATCGAGCGTGAGAACGCGTACTAGTAGTTCTGCTGGGTAAGCCGCATCGGGCGGACACAAATGCGACGTCTCCGATTGAGACGGCCATCAGAGTAATAGGTCTCGTGCCCCAGGTCTATACAGTGTTTTCCCTATTGTAGTAGCCCGTTTCCCACGCTTCCCGGCTTGGGCAGCGAAGTTGTGCACCGATCATCCGCTAACCTTCGTGGTTCCGCAGCTTTGACTACTTCCACGGCGAGCCCGCATGGGTCCGGGAATTGCGATTACACCCTTGGATGAAATTGAGCGTTTGCGGAGTCCGCGAACGCGGTTCCAGAACGTTTGTCCTATGAGTTCCAAAACTTTCGGCGTGTTTAACACTATGCTAACACTTAACCCAGCTGTATCTCACCACGGCAGAATGTCCGCAACGATCAAGCTCTTGCGCGTGTGCATGGCGACATTTTTCTTTGTCGCGACGCTTGCGGCGAGCTTTGCTCCCGCGGCATTTGCGCAGATCAACATTCTGACGCATCACTATGACAATGCGCGCACAGGACAAAACCTCGGTGAGACGAAGCTCACGCCGTCGAACGTTTCTTCAACGACCTTCGGAAAACTGTTTGCGCTGCCGGTGGACGGGTACGTGTACGCCCAACCTCTTTATGTGGCCGGCGTCGCGATTCCGGGGCAAGGCACGCACAACGTGGTGTACGTGGCCACCGAGCACGATTCGCTCTACGCGTTTGACGCCGATACGGGCGGCGCGCCGCTCTGGCACGTGAGCTTCCTCATTAATGGCGCTACTACGCTTTCGACCGGCGACGTGGGCAACACGCAGGACATCAATCCGGAAATGGGCATCACGGGAACGCCGACGATCGACATCACGACGAACACGCTGTACGTGGTTGTGAATACGAAGGAAAGCGGCGCTTACATCTACCGC
>JABDGF010000032.1 GCA_013286165.1 Acidobacteriota bacterium
TTGGACGAGGCGCCGTTGCAGGTGAAAGCGACCCCGCCGACGGTGAAAGTGGAATTGACGAGTGTGGTGACGCCGGTGTTGTTGGTGTCGAAGTCGAGGACGCCGGAAAAGGTGGAACCGTTCGCGAGGGTGCCGGAGATTTCGTAAGAGGTGTTGGAATCGGCGCGGACGGCGGAGGGCAGGATCGCGAACAGAGCGGCCAGCGCGGCGAGAAGCAGGCCGCGTGTGAAGGCGGAGCGGCTCGGGGTTCGGGTTGCGGAGTTGGCGTTCATCGATCCTCGTTGTGGACGGGCGGGTGGCCCGTCATGTTCCGTAGGGGTACAGCACGCTGTTAGCCTTTTGAGGGCTGGAAGCGTTTGGGCTGAAGAGTTGCGGGCCGACCTGAAACCTGAGGCCTTCTGCGTGGTAAACGTATTGCCATGAGCGCGTTATGCGGCGGGGTTTGGCTGGCCACTGTGTGGGTGGAGGTTTGACGCGCTTGTGCAGATCGTACTGGAACTCCACCCAATTTCCGCGATTTGCGGATGGCGCGTGGAAATTGTTTTCCCAAGTCATATCATTGCGGGCGGCTTCTGACGCGGGGCGGTTTTGGCGCAGAATCGGGCGGCTGAAAAGCCATGGAACTGGCGCACGGCGAGGACGAAATGAAGAGATTGAGGTGGGAAGCGAAGGCGGCGACTCGACGCCAAGGAGCGCAGGTGAATACACGCGCCGTGAACGACGAATGTGAGATCACGGGAAGTGAAAGCGCGACGAGCCGGCGACGGATTCGGTGTTTTGGAATCGCGGCGATAACGACGCTCGTGCTGCTTGCGGGCGTGCTCGCGCCTCGTGCTAACGCGCAGGGATCGCGCCGGGACGATATTGTGTTTGGTCCTACGGGCCATCCGATCGCGAACGCGACGGTGACGGTGTGCGCGGCGACGGCGACGGGAACACCGTGCACGCCGCTCGCGACGCTGTACACGGACGCGACGCTGAGCACGACGGCGGCGAATCCGTTTCAAGCAGATGGAATCGGGAACTACCACTTTTACGCGCCGGCGGGGCGATACGTGGTGCAGATTACGGGGCCGCAAATCGAAGGGACGATTACTTATCCGGACGTGATTTTGCCGGCGGACGTTTCGTCGTCAGGAGCGGGGAATAATATTTCGGCGTTTGGGCTGACGCTGGGCGGAAATTTGAGCGTTGCGGGGAATGCGACAATTAGCGGAACGTTGACGAGCTCGGGATTCAATCCGGGGACGCTGACGCCAACGACGCTGACTGTAACTGGGAACGAGACGGTGCAGGGATCGCGGCCGCGCGTGGACGTGACAGCGTACGGAGCGAAAGGCGACGGCGTGACCGATGACACTGCGGCGATTCAGGCTGCGATTACGGCGGTGTGCGGAACATACGGCCGCAACGTCGGCGGAGGGACGATCTTTTTTCCGCCGGGCGTGTATTCGGTTTCGCAACCGCAGCTGCCATCGACGGCGGCGGTGTTCAATCTGCCGTGCAGCGGACTACATTTTCAGGGTGGCAACGGAACGAACACGGCGCTCGGTGGAGCGCAGTTCAACCGGCCGCCGCAGACACGAATTCTGGCGAGCCCTGGATCGAATCCGAACGCAGCGGCGGTTTTCTCGGTGATCAGCCCGAGCATCGAGAATACTTTTGAAAATCTTACGATCGACGGGCACAACCAGGCGCTGAGCATCTTCGCTTCGGTGGACAACTCGCTGCGCAATGTGTGCTTGGCGGTAGGAACGAGCGGGCAGACGGACAACACGGCGCTGAAGATTACGAACTCGTTCTGGTTTTTCATGGACGGCGGGTGTTTGCAGACGACGGGGATGACGATTCCGGTGGCAATGTTCACGGGAGAAACTCCGATTGCGAGCGAGAGTCCGCTGGTGGGGCTGGTGTTCTTCTCGAATATTCAGGGAAGCGGCGGAGGGATGCAGTACATCCAACGCGTGAATACGTCGGGATCGGGGCCGGGGAACTTTGTGTTCCGGAACGTGGCGGCGCTCGAGAACACGAATACGAGTTTTCTGACGGTGACGAACGCTACGGGAAATCCTGGGAACGTGGCGCTACCACTTTTCACGAATGTGACAATGGACAATGTGTCGATGTCTGACGGGACGATTTTTTCGCCGGCGGTGCTGGAGTTCAATTCGCCGAATTCGGTGCTGCAGGGCGTGCTGATTTTCAACTCGCTTTCTGGAAATGGTGGGCAGGGGCCGGCGATTCGAATGGATGCGGGTGGCCTCGTGGGGTGCCACGTAATCGGCGCGAGCCACTTTTCTTCGAGCTGGGTGGTGGATGCGAACAGCAATCCGACCGGGAACTGCTCCACGCAAAATGCTACGGGATTCGACTACATCGCGGACACGACGAATCAGGACAGGCTGCGATCCGATCTATTCACGATTGGGGATGTGAACGGAACGCCGTTTCGGGCGACTTCATCTGGGAATCGATTTGCGAGCGTGGCGATCGATCCGGCGATGGGATATTTGTTCGGCACTGGGAATTCGTTTGGATATGGCGCGTCGCTTTTTGAAAATGCTGCGGGATCGATCGATGTGCAGTTCGCGAATATTTATCCGCCGACGGGCGTGACGGGAACGCCGACGACGGGGGGATCGCTTGCGGCGGGGACTTACTACGCGGCGGTGACGACGACATCTGACAATTGCACGCATATGTCGGCGATGTCGCTGCAGAGTGCGCCGATTGTGCTGTCTGGTTCGAATAATGCGGTGAGCGTGACATGGACGCCGCCTGTGGCCGGGGTGGTGGCTGTGAACGGGTTCTGCGTGAATCTGACGACGATGCCGAATATGAACCCGGCAAATTATTGGCAGCCGATTTTTGTGAATGCGGCGCCGGCGCCGGGTGCGTCAACGACAAGTTTGGTGGTGACGGCGTTGCCGACTGGGTACGGGACGCTACCGGTGACTTCGTCGATGTCTGCGGCGCACCGGTTCACGGCGAACTCGCTGGGAATTAACCAGCTGAATCCGCAGTACGGGCTGGACGTGAATGGGACGGCAGCTGTGAATTCGCTGAATGGCGTGCAGATGGCGGACAGGTTCACGGGCGCTGACCCGGGCGTGCAAATCAACGCGTGTCTGACGGCCGCAGCGGCGACATCGAGCGTGTGTGATGCGCGAGGGTTGAAGGGGACGCTGACGGCGACGCATCACATCACGATACCGGGTGGGACTACGCTGCTGTGGGGACAGGCGCAGCTGGTGATTTCGGATTCGACGACGAACGACGCGATTGAGTTGGCGGGAGATGGGTCATCGGTGGTGGGCTATCAGGAGTCTGGGCTGGGGACAGTGGCTTCGCCGGACATGTCTGGATACATCGGGTGCGGAATCGCGGGATGCACGGTGATCAAGCATCCGAATCCATCGACGACGAAGATCAACTTCGTACATATTTTCGGGATGTACCTGCAGTCCAACGGCGCGAGTTCGAAGGTGATCGACATGACGTCGATCGGGCACTCGGACATCGAGAACAACAACCTGCAGCTCGGGACGGGCGGGAATTCGTACGGAGTGTATGGGAACTCGTCGGTGGGCGGATTCGACGGATCGAACACGCTTTTTAAGCACAATAACTTTCAGCCGGAGACTGCGGGCGACACTTGCTTCTACCTGGCGGGGACGTTCAACGCGGTGGTGCTGGAGCAGAACGCGTGCGTGCTGCCGCCGGGGGCGTCGACTGGCTACACATTCGCGAAAGATACGAACGGAAACTATCCCAACAACGAAATGGTGTACGGAAATGATTGCGAGACCGCGTCGCAAGCTTTCAATCAGATTTGCTTCAACATCGTCGGGGTGACATCACTTACCTTCGGACCGAACAACCGGTGCGAGAACGTTTACAACTGCTACCAATTTCCGAGCGACGGATCGTCGGACGGCATTCATGTGCTGGATCCTTACCTTTCGATCACGAATAACACGCAGATCAAGCCGAACGAGCCGGCGACGTCGATGGTGGCCATCGACAACAACGGGCATAACTGGACGCCGTCGATGCATTACGGGATGAACGATCTGGCGGGTGACAACTTACTGGGTAACGGTGGATTTGAGGGCTGGCAGAATTCGACGACTCTGTACTACTGGGGCGGCGTGGCGGCTGGCGGGACGATCAACCAGGCGGGCAGCGGGATTTACGCGCAGAACGCGTCGTCGAGTTCGACGCCGGCGGTGGATTCGTACACGCAAGGCGGCTTCAACCTGAGGATCGGAGACGGAGCGACGGCGGGACTGGGAGTGAATTCGGCGTGCATTCAGGTGGATGCGACGAAGGAATACACGCTGATGTTTCGAGTGGCATCAGGATTGACGACGAACAATTTCCGGCCGGGGATCCGGTTCTACTACGACGCGAATTGCACGACAGCGGATGTGATTTCGAGCGTGGCGACGAACGCGCGAGTGCTGTCGCCGGCGAACTACGCGGGGACGTCTACATCGACCGGGAATTATCAATCAACGAACGCATCACTGACGTACAACAACGGGATCACTTGCGGATGCAATGTGACGGGAGCGGACTGGCAGGTGGGAACGGCGAGCGCGTGGACGCCGACGCGAAACTACGGATTGATCTTCCGCGTACCGAACGGGTATTCGAGCAATACGACCGTGGCGCATTCGATGCGGATTTTCCTGCTGGAGAATACGAGCGCGGCGAATAACTACGTGTACTTCGACGATATCGTTTTGTCGCAAGGACCGGTGACGCCGGATTTGCGGCTGGCGCCGTTGCGAGATTCGGCGAACCCGCAGGTATACGGGTCGCTGGGAGTGTCGCAACACTTGAATCAGGGCGCGGCGAATACGTTTGCGGGGACGGTGGCGGAGACGGGCGGGACGGCGACGGTGACGTTTCCGACGGCTTACAACTCGGCGCCGGTGTGCGTGGCGAACGATACTTCGGCGATCGCTACGGTGCGAGTGCAGACTACGACGACGACGCTGACGGTGTCGCAATCTAGCGGGACGGATACGATCATGTACGTGTGCGTGGGGAATCCGAACTAACCACGAAAAGCGTGGAACATTTCACAGAGAACACCGAGAAAGGCGTGAGAACACAGAGACGATGCGGTAGGTGCGTATCTGTCTTCAAATGCTGAGGCCGTAAAACTTCAAGACGATATTTTGGGTGGAGATGCGGAGCTGGTTTTTGCGGCTTTGCGGCGGATTGGTATGCACATACCTGAATCAGCACACTTTTGGGGATTGTTTGTGGGCGGGCACGCGCTGCATGTGATGAAGAGGGCGGGACTGTCTGTGCAGTCGTCGATTTCGGGAACGAAGAGCCGGGTGGAATGGTTGCGCACGAATGCGATGAACCTGGTGATTCGGTTCTTTGTGAACGCGGCGGCGTTTTCGTACTGGTTGGCGCACCCTGACGCTGCGACGCACTTGCTGAATGCGCTGGGACTAAGCGCGAATTTCACGGTGGAACCGGGACACGCGACGGCAGCGATGTTTGGGCTTTCGGGGAACAGCTTAGTGGATTGGGCGGCGGCGAAGGTGCCGGCACTGCAGAAGGAAATTCCGCTGGCGGATCCGTGAAGCGGGGCGCAGCGGCTATGCGTCGATTGCGCGGGCGGCGATTCCTTGAATTTCGAAGTGGGCGCCGTAGAGCAGGGGGCCGGAGCCGATGAAGGCGCGGGCCGGCAGCGGATATTTGAAGTAGGTCTTGTAGATGTTGTTGAAACGATCGAAGAGCGAAATGTCGGAGCAAAAGATCTGGACCGAGACCAGGTCGTTCATCGTGAGCGAAGCGCGGGTGAGGGTTTCGCGGAGCGACGACATCATGGCGTGAATTTCGTCGTCGATGTCGGCGGGGACGTTGCGAGTGCCGGGATCGAGGCCGAGATGGCCGCAAAGGTAGGCGGTGTTGCCAACGATGACGGCGGCGCTGAACGGCAGATCGCCGGCGGGATAGGGAATGTGAACTCGCTTATCGGCGGTGGTGGCTGGTTTTTGCGGAGCGGGCATTCGGGAAGTCCTTCACTTCGTAATTGAAAAGAGGGTATTGGGCAACACGGGAAGTTTATCGCAACGCGAGCAGGGAATCGTGCTGAACGGCGGGAATCGCCGTCAACGGAGGCATAGATGCCGGTTGTGTTAACGACGGCGTACTCGCAGGCCGAGGATGCGCTGACGCTCGCGCGGGCGCTGGTGAACGACGCCTCCGCGGCGGTGTTCACCGATACGCTGCTGATGCCGCTACTGAATTCGGCGTACCGAGGATTGCAGCGCGAGTTGGCCGAGAACGGCTTGAGCGTGTTGGTGGAGCAGCAGGACATCGAGCTCGATACCGATCCGACGACGGGTATGACGAACACGGAAATCAGCGACGCTTCAAGTCCACAGCTGCCGACCGACTGCATGATGCCGCACATGCTGTGGGAGAGGGCGACGGCGAATACGGCGGATGTATTCATGCCGATGGAAAAATTCATGAGCGGCGGCGGGATGCTGAACTTGCAGCCGAGTTCTTACCTGCAACTGTGGGAATGGCGCGAGGACAAGATCAATTTGATTGGCGCAACGCAGTCGATCACGGTGAGAGTGCGGTACGAAAAACTGCTGCCTGCGCTGACACTGGGAACCGATCCGCTTCAGATTCGAGGTGCGACGGATGCGCTTGGGTACGCGACGGCAGCGTTGGCGGCGCGATCGAGAGGTGCGCGAGCGCTCGCGGCGGATTTGCTAGGGATCGCGCAGACAGCGATCGAGAGCCTGATCTTGCGGTACGTAAAGCCGGAACAGACGAAGGGACGGCGGCGGAAACCTTACGGCTACCGGGCGCGAATCATTTATTTGTGAGCGCGGCGGTTTACTGGCTCGCGACGATAAGCGTGACGGTGTAACCACGCGAGGCGTTCTGAGCTGTGCCGGTGACGGTGAGATTGTAAGTGCCAACCGGCGTGCTGGCGATCGCAGCATTGCCATTGTGATGGCAGCCGATGACGGAAGCTGCGATGACAATCACGGCGGCGAGCGCGAGCGCTGGGCCGAGGGGCCTGCGAAGATTGGTGCGCAATTGCGCGAGAACGACCGCGCATCCGGCGAAAAGCAAAATTGCCAACGCGGCCGCGAGCACGACTGAGCGGAACGAGATGGCGCTCGTAGCGACGCTGACGGGGAACTCGCGGTGCAAGGAATCGAACGGACCGCTTCCGCCGCCGGGGAAGAGCAGCGTGTTGGTGACCGGGTTGTCGACTTTGACGCAACCCTTTGAGCTGCACTGCTCACCCTTTGAGTTTGTGGTCTGGAATGTGACGTTGAAGGGCGCGGGCGTGCCAGCGGTGACGTCAATTACGAGAGTGGAAACCAAAGGCAGGGTGGGCGTGGAGCCGGCGGAAATGCCGCAGACGGTGGGCTGCGCCGTGGTGCCTGTGGGTGACGCGGGCAGGCTGGTGGGGCAAACGACTGTGACGGGACCGTTGAAGAGCGAGTCCGGAACGATTTGCATCGGGAAGTTGGCTGCGTAGCCGACGGGGACGGTGATCTGAATGCCGCCGCCGGACGACGGCGGAACGCAGACAACGGACGATGTGGAGACGCATTCGATATCGTAATTGGTGGCGGTGCCGGCGAGCGCGGAAGTGAGTGGTACGGTGGCGCCGTTGTAAGTGACCGAGAGGTTGGCGCAACGCTGCTGGCTGGACGTCGGTGCGGAGCAGGTGGTCGTCTGATTTTGAGTGGGCGTGAAGCTCACATTGAAATTGCAGGATTGGCCGACGGGAAGCGTGGAAATGCAGGACGTGTTGGCAATGGTGAAGTCGCTGTTATTACCACCTGCGATCGATGCGGTGACGTTGGTGAGGTCGGCGGTCGAGTTGTTCGCGAGTTCGAAGGACTGAAGGGCGGTGGAATCTGTGGAGCCACCGACGGGAACATCGCCGAAGTCGGTGTAGGGAGTTGGGGGAGCGCCCTGTGGCGGTGGGGGCGCGGTGAGCGTGACACCGGCGTCGGGAACTCCCATGGCGGCGAACTTCAGAATTTGATTCGCGTTTTGGTTTGAGACGAAGAGATTGCCGTAAGTATCGAAGGCGATTTCGCCGGGTTCGGCGAGGCCGCGAGCTGCGAGGGTGACTTTCGCGGTGAAAGCGTCGAGACGAAGGATTCGGTCGGAATTTGAGGCGGCGCTTGCCGCTGTTGCGGAGTTGGTGAGCGCGTAGGAAACGAAAAGATTGCCTGCTCCGTCGGCTGCGAGGCCTTGGGGCACAACGCGCACTGCGGCGGAACTGACGAGCGAAGCGGGAAACAAAGATGCGGGAATGATGCCGGCGTTGCGGATGGCGTGCGTTTGCGTGTTGATGGCTTCGACGGTGCCGAGATCCGCGGATGCGACGAAGATCGTGCGGCCGTCTGGAGTGACGGCGATGCTTGACGGCGCTTTGACGGACGCGACGGTCGCGAGCTGACCCGCTTTCGGACAGGACGAGCCATAAAGAATGTCGATGGCGTCGGCGGTGTGATCCGCGATGTAGAGATTTCCGTTGCGGTCTAACGCGAGGCCGAGAGGTTCGGAGAGTTGCACGTTCTGGCTCGGCGCAAAGCGGCCGGCGACGCTGCGGACGATGCCAGGTTCGGAGCTGGACGGAGCTGCGATCGAGCGGACAGTGGAATTCGCGGTGTCTGCAATGTAGATCGTGCCGTCTGGTGCGACGACAATGCCGCTGCGAAGCGACAGCGAGTCGACGGTGAAATTGAATTCGGCGGAAGTGGCTTTGGCGCCGTCGCCGGAGAAACCGGAAGGCCCTGATCCGGCGGTGAGCGCGAGCTGCGTGATGTTCGACGGAATATTTGCGCCGACGAATGCCGGCACACCTTCGGGAACGATTGCTGCGAAGGATTTCGCGGCGCTGGAAGCCGGCGCTGAGGCGAACGAGAAGATCTGGTCAGAGTGGACGTTGGAATTCAGGTAGAGAACCGAAGGTTCGCTCACTGCGGTGGAAGTGGCTTCGGCGGCCTGCGGGTTTGCGGGCGCGACTGCAAGCGAACGCGAAGAGATTGAACTCGCGACGATGGTCGCGGCGATATTTCGAGAGGAAACGGCAGACGAAGCGGGAGCTGGGGCTGGAGCATTTTGAGCGCGCACGCGAAGCCCGGGAAATTTAAGTCCGACACCAACAAGGCTCGCGGCGCCGACGGCCGCGACGACGCCCAACAGTCTAAATAGCCGCACCAATTTCCCCCTGAGGGACTGCGCAGATTCAATTTCGCCGAGAAACGAGGCGCATCCGGAGACGTCCGGATATCGGAGCGTTGGATTCAACGGAGCGCGTTCGGGTTGTGTTGCAAACACACAATGATAGCAGCGATGAGCGACGGGTGACTAGTGTTGCGACAACGAATGGCGCCGGATAGGCCGGCGCGAGGGAGGAGCTATGGCATTGGCATTTTCGTTGGTGGATACGTGGGATGACGGGAAGCGGATCCATGTTTGCGGCACGGTGGCGGCATCGGGGAACTACACGACCGGCGGCGACACACTGGATCTATCACAATTTCCGCTCGTGGCTTCCGAACAACCGCCGACGGTGGGGACGGGTTGGATGGACGGGCTGGCGGGGTATGACTACGTGTTCGCGCCCGGGAGCGCGATCAATTCGAACAACGTGAAAATTTTCCAGCAAGCAGCGGCAGCGGGCGCTTTTCCGGAACTGGCAGCGGGAGCGTATCCGGGCGCGATCACGGGCGACACGATTACGTTCTACGGAATTTTCAAGAAGCTGCAGTAACGATGGCGATCGTTGAAAGTATCCCTCCTGCTCGAATCGAGAAAATGAGACGACATGTCGATTGAATCCTTTTCGCCGTTGCCGCTTAACGTGTTTGGGAGCTGGGTAACGCTACTGGACCCGTCGGATGTGCCGGCGGGAATGTCGCCGGCTGCCGGCGACGTGGAGTATTTCCCGGGAGGAGTGCGGACGCGGGCGGGATTGGTTTCGCAGTTTGCGCCGCTGACGCTGACTCCGTCGATCAACGGAGTAAAGACTTATGCGACGGCGAATCTTGTGCAGCGGCTGTTGGTGCTGGATTCGATCGGGAATTTGTACAAGGAATCGTCGCCGGGAGTGCTGACGATTGCAGCTACCGGCATGCTTCCGAACTTGTTCATGAAATCCGCGACGCAGTTCGGACGAGAGTACATCGGATTTTCCGATGGGTTGATGGGGCACGACCTGCCGCGGCAATTTGACGACACCTATTTTGATCGCGTGAGTCAGGTGGGTCCGGGCGAGAGCGCGACGTGCGCAAACTCGACGACGACGGGGAACGTGTCGCCGGGAGTGCATCAGTGCGTGGTGATTTTCGTGACGCGGCAAGGGTATTGGACGGCGCCTTCGCCACCGAATTCGTGGACCGCGACGGGCGGATTTCAGGTGCAGCTCACGAACATTCCGACGGGGCCGGCGAACGTGGTGCAGCGGCTACTGGCATTCACGGCAAGCGGCGGCGCGACTTTTTACCAAGTGCCGTCCACAATGACGATCAATGACAACACGACGACTTCGCTGACGCTGGATTTCAAGGATTCGATTTTGTTGAGCGGCGTCAGCATGGATTACCTGTTTTCGCAGATCGAATTGCCGCAGCAAATGGGAGTGACGGCGTACACGCAGCGGCTTTTCTGGTGGGGCGAACGATCGAACATCGACAACTTCAGAAATCTGACGTTCGACGGCGGCTGGGACGCGAGCGGCAATGGGCGACCGCTGGGATGGGCGCTTGATCCGTCGTTTGGCGCAGGTGCGACGCGCGAGGCGGTGCAGAGTGTGTGGGGCGACGCGTTTCTAATTACGGCGGATGGCGTGACGATCGATCGCGGATACATTTCGCAGGGCGCGATCACGGACGTGAATGGCGACCCGCTCCTAGTCAACAACACTGACTATTCGGTGCGAGCGCGAATCGCGCGGTCCGCAAATCTAACCGTGGGCACGATTCATGTGAATGCGTACAGCCCGACGGCTGGACAGGTGGGAGTGGGGTTGGCGGTCACAGCGCTGCAGGCTACGACGGCGTATGTGGAGTTTTCAGCGCGACTATTTGCTCCGCAGGCCTCGTTGCCGACGGACTTGACGTTGCGAGTCTATGCGGACGGAACTCCCGGCCCGAGTGGCGAGTCATTTCTGATCGACAACATCGAGGTTTACGAGACGAACGCGCAACAGAACGCTTCGACGGTGAGAGCGTCGGCGAGCGCATCGCCGGAGAGCTACGACGGTGTGACCGGGTTGATGAGCATTGCGGAGAACAACGGGCAGGGGATCCGAGCGGCATTCACAATTCGGAACAATCTCTACATCGTGAAAGAGCGTTCGCTTTACGTGACCGCGAATGACGGCGTGAATGAGCCGTCGTTGTGGCAAGTGGAAGAGGTTTCGAACCAAGTCGGGACGCCGTCGGCGCATGGAGTGGGGATTGGCGAGGAGTGGGTGGTGATTGCGGGGCGGTCGGGACTGTACTACTTCGATGGCGGAAATCCCACGAAGCTTTCGCAGGAAATTCAGCCGACTTGGGATTCGATCAACTGGGAATACGGACAGAATCTGTGGGTGCAGGTGGATGTACAACACCGGCGGATTCTGATCGGCGTTCCGACGGGCACCGCGACGCAACCGAATCGGGTACTGGTGCTCGATTACACCGAGGGATTTCAGGATCCGCTCGTGGCGGTGCTAAGCACGCCGGAGCGCGGGCGGAAGTGGGCGCCGTGGACGATCGCGGCGAACTCGTGCGGGTTGATTGAGCGTCCGACGGGAGTGGCGGAGATTTTTCTCGGGTCGAACAACGCGACGGGGAAAATTTATTCGCCTGCGGAAGGGCAGTATGCGGACGACGGCGCGGCGATCAATTCGTTTTACTCGACTCCGTTTCTGGCGGCCACGGGACTGAGCGGGAGAAATCTTTTCGGATATTTGACAGCGTACGTGCAGGGCGCCGGAACGTTGCAGGTGAGCGCAATCGCCCCGGGAGATGTGACGACGACAACGATTGGGACGTGGCCTTTGTCATCGCCATCGGGGCGGGATCTGGAACAGATGACGAATGTGTTGGGCGAGCGAGTGTCGTATCAAGTGGGGACGGACGCTGTGGGCTCGTGGTTCAGCGTGACGAAGCTGGTGCCGTGGGCTAAACCAGATCCGTTTGCTGTGGTACGAGGTTTCAACTAGAAGCTGATTGTGGACGCTGACTGTCGACAAGGAGCGGGCGAATGTTGAATGTGCCGCAGGTGGAATCGCTGCGGGAGACGAATCCTCAACTGTACGAGGCGCTGAAGCGGTTGGCGCAGGCATCACTCGGGCCGAATCAGGGATGGAGCTTGGACGACCAGATTACGGACGGGACAAATTATGCGCGAGTGGCTTCGTCTGCGCTGACGAGCAACAAAATCGATCCGACGAAGAACGGCGTCTTGATGAAGGGATCGGTGGCACCGACGTGGTCGGGGACGTTCACGTATGTGTCGAACACGAATTCGGTGACGTGGTCGTGGAGTTCGATGTCAATTGCGCGGGCGGATGGGACGACGACCGCGGCTGGCAGCGGATCTTACGCGGTGTCTGGCTTGGCGGTCGGAACGAGCTACTACTTTTATCCGTATTGGGATGAGAGTGCCTCGGCGATTGGGTTCGTGGCGGCGCTGGCAAGCAGCGTGGGAACTCCCGCGGGAGCGTACACGGCAAAGACGAACGCCGCGGCGCAGCAACAAGCATTGCAAGGGCGCATTCCACTATCGCAAGGGGCGATGCTGGGAGCGACGACGAGTTCAGGGATTGGAGGCGGCTCGGGCGGCGGAAGTGGGAGCTGCTTGCGATCCGGCACGATGGTTCTGACGAAGGAACGAGGGACCGTAGAGATTGAATCGTGTGCGGTGGGAGAGCACTTGAGGTCGCTGGGGATTACGTCTGGAGAGGCGTGGACGAAAATCGTGAGATTGGAAGTGCGCGAGGCGGACACATTCATTCGACTGTATTTTTCGAACGCGGAGTCGCTGGACGTGACGCCGCACCATATTTTTACGCTGGCGGATGGATCGCCGATGCGCGCGGAGAGGCTGTGCGTGTCCGATTTGTTCAACGGGCGTTTTGGGCGGTTGACGCTGAAGAAGATCGAGACGCTTGTCGAGCCTGGCGAAAAGGTGCTGGTGAGCTGCGAGCCGGTGCATCAGTTTTTTGCGGGGCGGCATTCGGCTAGCGTTTTGACGCACAACTATACGTTTAGCTCTTGACGGTCGAGAGCCGGCGAGGGTTGCGGCGTCTGCGAGGCGTGATGACTGGCAAGCTCTACTACTTAGCGACGCTGGGCGGCTGGCGGCGACACTCCGCGCGATTTGCGCATTCGCACTGGCTGGCGATCGAGGCAGCGGCCGAGAACTTGCTTAGTGACGAGTTGAAGATTTTTGTGGTGGTAGACGCCGACGAAGGCGCGCACGCGGCGCTGAACGACGACCCGGAATTCGAAGTAATGCCGCATCCGCTATCGCATTTGCCAATTTCGAGCGCCGGGCAGGGCACGCTGTCTAGTTTTGGCGTGACGGACGGCGCGAATACGTACGACGTTGCTGAGGCGATGGCTCGCGTGCATCCGTTGTTGCGGCACCGAGTTTTCTAATTGTGAGCTGGCGCGTACGGGCGCCGACGAGAAGGCTGCGTGATTCGCGAATACGACGAGCGTGATCTGGATGGGCTCCAGCGGATGCACGCGCAGTCTGGTTTTAGTTACGCATTTCCAAATCTCGACGATCCGCTCTTCATTTCAAAACTGATTGTTGACGATCCTGACGGACAGCCTGCGATGGCGTCGCTCGCGCGGTTGACGTGCGAGACCTATCTGCTGGTGAGTCGTTCGAACGGCCAATCGAACCCCGCACAACGGTACGCAGAGATGCTTGAGCTGCAGCGCGCGGGCGAGGCCGATTTGCTGCGGAAAGGGCTGGAGGATGCGCACGCATGGCTGCCGCCGTCGATCGCGCGGCGATTTGGAAGGCGACTCGAGTCACTGGGATGGGTGCGCGACGATGCGTGGACGCCGTACTGCAGACGGCTGCGAGAGTGAATTTTAAAGCTTCGATGGCGATAACACTTTTGAGTACGAATCTCTGGAGGACAACGTGTCTAGAGGCGCAGAACGTTCGACGCGGCAGCTTACTGATGAGCAGTTAGGCCAACAGGACCAACTTATCTCGCAGGCGAATCAGAGCGCAACATCGGATCGTTCGCTGATGTTACCCGCGATTCAGAGTCTTCTGAACAGCCAGGGCTACACGCCGCAGCAACAATCCGACATCACGCAGCAGAGCCTCGGAGCGGCGAATACGGCGTTCGACGCGCTACGTGAGCGAGCAGCGAATCGGGTGGCGGCGACGAATAACTCGGCGGGATATGGCGACCTGACTTCTCAGCTGGGCCGCGAACAAGCGCAGACGGATGCATCACAAACCGCGCAGAACCAGATTTCTTTTGCGAATCAAAAGCTGAGCAATCAATTGGCGGGGTTGAGCGCGCTAGGCCAAACATATGGCATCGACACGAACTTGCTTGGACGAGCGATGGGCGTGCCGGCCGAACTACTCGGCGTGCGACAACGAGCGGCGGATGGATCGTCGATTGGGAACGCCGGCGGACTACTTGGGACGATTGGGAGCGCGGCATCGCTGTTTGGATAAAACTGGCCGGTGGAGTGTCGAATCATCTCGCGGGGTCCGAAGCGCAACTTCAGAGTGATGAATGTAGAGAGCGTTACGAATCGTTCGTAATTTGAGTAGGCCAGAAACCGTCGTGAAACTCTTACAGGTTTACAACCACATGCGAGCACTGATCGATCCGTATTGGTGGACCGTGGGCTCGGCCTCGATTGTGCAGTTCGTATTATTTCTGCGGTGGCTCTACCGTCGCGTGCGAAACGATGAAATGACGCGCGCATTCGTGGAGGACATGGCCACGAACCATCTGCCGCATATCTATAGCCTGCTAGAACGGCTTTGCGAGCAACGGGGAATTGAGCGCGCGCCGCTGCCGCCGATTCGATGGGTAGATTGGCACGGCAACTGACGCGACGAACCGACTGTCGTTTGTAGTCGATGCGCTACGTCGCATGCGTTGTGAGAAACGAACAATCCACTCTGATGAACACAGATCCTAAGCTGATCGCATTCGCTCGCGATTCCGCGACGCGCAATGAACTTGATCCAGCGATCGTCTGCGCAGTGATCGAACAAGAGTCGGCGTGGAATCCTCACGCGCTGCGATACGAGAGCGCGTTTCGAGCCAGATATGTATCGCCGTTAGGACTGTCACCCACCGAAGAAATTGCGCGATCCATTTCCTGGGGCTTGATGCAGGTGATGGGACAAGTGGCGCGTGAATATGGGTTCGCTGGCAAGTTTCTGAGCGAGCTTTGCGATCCAGAAGTTGGCATCGAGATTGGCTGCGGTGTGCTGGCGAGCAAATTCGAACGGGCGCGCCGAGAGATGGCGGCAGGGAGTCACTCGACCAATGCAACGGCTTCTCGATGTATCTCGGCGTGCAAGACAGCGTCGCTCGGCTGTGTGTCGCTGCATACGACATGCGCGAGTCAGTCAGCGTTTCTTCAGGCGACGACCGCCACCGATGCGGTCCTCCAGGAGATGTATCGACGTGGGCTGCTGCTTTGGAATGGTGGTGCCGACTCTACCTACGCCGAACAAGTTCTGCGGCGCGTTGCGAACTATCGATAGTAGGTGTTGGATGGCTGCCGGCTGCGGATTTCTGGTTTGTGGCTAGAACAATCCTCATAAAGGGAATTCCGAATAATTGAATTGGAGGCATTGATGAAAGGCAAATTGGGATATTCGAAATCGCTGTGGAAAGCGATCGTGGCATTTGGAATCGGTTTGCAGCTTTGTCTCGCGGGTCCGGCCTCGGCAGCGAGCGTGACGCTGAGCTGGAGCTACAACTATACCGTTGATACTCCTTGCACATCGACGGTGACGAAAAATTGTGTCAGCGGATTTGAATACGGGACAACTCCGGATTCGGGGACTACGCTGAATAAACTGGGCACCGTCATTAATCCAACGCCCGCGACCTCCGGGCCGACGGCAGTGACAACCACTTTCACGCAGGGGCCGCCGTATGGCTCGATCGTTTACTACGCAAGAACGGTCGGACTTGACGGAAACGGAAACACAGTTTATTCGAGCGCGGCGCTCGCCACGGCTGTACAGATTACGCCGACCGCACCGACTGGGCTCACCGTAGTGATCCACTAATCGAAAATCGTCGAGCCAGGAGTACGTAAGCGATGAAAACTCTGAAGCTTATTGTTGCGCTGGCCCTGGTCGGTGGAGTCGCGTTCGTTGTGTTGGAGTGGATGGCGGCAAATCGCAGCGCGGCGGCCCTGAAGCAGACGATTGAGGCTCAGAACAAAATTGTTGACTCCGCGGAGGCGGACAAGCGTAGTCGTGCCGCCGACCTTCAAAAAGCCCTCGCGCAGGTCAATACAATGAAGCGTCAAGTGAAGACTTCCGAGGAGGCGGTGCGCGGATTAAATCAGGTTCTGACGTTGCCACAGCCGATCACTTTTGAACCTGGTGGTGGGCAAGCGTCCTCGAATTTACAAGCGCACGACACCAATGCTGATCGCAGTAAAATTCACGACGGTTCTCGTGCGGCAGCTTCGGCTGCGCCCGCTGCCGCACTTGCGTGGCTGGGCGCGAGTTCGGAGCGGCCTGGGAATGTTGCGACGATCCCAACGGCGGACCTCATCCCGCTGTACGACTATGCGCAAAATTGCCGCGCTTGTGCGCTTCGCCTCGAGAGCACGCGTCACGACGCACTCGACGACTCGAACAAAATCCGGGCGCTCGAGGCTGAGCGCGACGCCGCCGTCAACACATCGCGCGGAGGGAACTTCAAGCATCGGCTGAAAAACGCGGTCGGGTGGTTTGCACTAGGGGCTGGTTCGGCTTTGGTAGTATCGGCCGTGGCACCAAGACACGGCCACATTTAGCCGTTGAAGTGTGAGAATCAATATTATGTTGCTTGTATTTGATGAATGGAGTGGGTGGGGTTTGGGGTTAGTTGGAGGGGTGAGGGAGCTTGGTGGGCTTGGTGGGCTTGGTGGGCTTGGTGGAGTTCGAGCTGGAGTGCGGTGTCGGCGGGCGGCTAGGGAGTGGGGGGCGAAGGGGAGGTTGAGATTGAGGTGGGGCGGGATGAGGAGGCGAAGGAGATGTATTGGTCTAGGGTGGGTTTGTCGGCGCCTATTGCGGGGCGACCGTTGATGAAGAGCGTGGGGGTGCTGGTGATGCTTAGGGATTCGCCTAGGGCGTGGTCGGCGGCTACTGCGGATTTTGCTTCGGGGCTGGCTAGGCACGACTGGAAGGAGGCGGAGTCCAGGCCGGCCGCGGTCGCGAAGCTGACTAGCTTGTCCCAGATGTTTTCGGTGGAGATGACTTCCTGGTTGTCGAAGATGGCGTCGTGCATGGACCAGAAGGCTTCGGGCTTTTCGACATAGGCGCAGTGGGCGCCGATGGCGGCGGTCTCGGCCCACGGGTGGATCTGAGTGATCGGAAAACTTTTGTAAACGATGCGGACGTCTGGATGCTCGGCTTCGATTTGTTTCATGGTCTGGTAGAGAAGCCGGCAGTGTGGGCACTGGAAGTCGCTGAATTCATAGATGGTGACGGCGGCGTTGGCGGGGCCTTTCGAGGGGCTCCCATCGGGATGAAGCTTGGCACGATTCTCGGCGAAGGGGTCTTTGGAGGTGTCGTACATCTCGCCGCGGAGGAAGGTCTTCCCATCTTTGCTGACGTAGAAAACGCCGGTGTCGCCTTGGCCGTTGAGGGTGACCTTTATAGGGACCGCGTAGAAATTGGGTGAGGATGAGGGGCCTAGGGGGCCGAGGTCGAGCTTGAAGGATGGGCCCCAGGCGAAAAGCTGGCGGACGAAGGCCTCGGTGTTTTTGAGGAGCGTGGCTTGATCGGGAGACACTGTCGTAGTTGCCGCAGGCGGTGCGGATTGTGCGTACGTGGTGTGCGCGGAGACGAAGACCAGTGCGGTTAGAGCCAGAAGGATTCTTGTGGCTGAAACTCGACCGCTGGGCATACGCATTCACCTCGTTGGGTACCGGAGTATTTTAGATAGTCGAGGGTGAATAGCAAGGGAGACGGAGAGGGGATTCGCGCGTGAGCGAGTTCCCTGCTGGGTGCCCCGAATTGGAGTGGGGTTGGTGGGACCGAAGAAAGCCAGAGGCGAAGGCACACAGGCAAACGGCAGCCTGTGCCACGGACTTACTTCGCTAATTTGATTGTGGCAAGAGGTTGGGGTGATGCATGGAGTGAGCGTGATCGTGCGGGGCGGGACTGAACCGGAACAGACTGACAGTCTATGTTAGAGCTCGCTGCGATCGCCAATTCACACCGTCAGGATCGCCCATCCTACTACTTGAGGCTAGACGATGAATTTTTGGGCTAGGGGGAAGCGGCGGCCTACGCTGAAGGCTTTGCTGGAGAGCTTTAGGCCTGGAGGGGCTTGTTTGCGTTTGTATTCGTTTTGGTCGACTTTCAGGGCGACGGATTGGACCAGTTGAAGAGGGTAGCCGAAGTGATCGGCGATCTCTTCGGGGCTACGGACGTCTTCTACGTAAGCTTTAAGGATGCGGTCCAGGGTGTCGTAGTCGGGCAGAGTGTCCTGGTCGCGCTGATTGGGGCGAAGCTCGGCGGAGGGTGGCTTCTCGATCGTCGCGATGGGGATCAGTTCCCTTTCGCGGTTCACGAATTTTGAGAGCTTGTACACCATGGTTTTCGGGACGTCGGAGATGACGGCGAGACCGCCGGCCATGTCTCCGTAGAGCGTGCAGTAGCCAACCGCCATTTCGGATTTGTTGCCGGTGCTCAGAACCATGGAGCCAAATTTATTGGAGAGCGCCATGAGGAGATTGCCGCGGATGCGGGCCTGGAGATTTTCCTCCGTGGCGTCCACAGGCAAGCCGCGGAATGTTTGCGAGAGATCCTTTTTGTAGGACTCGAAGGTCTCGGTAATCGGAATCATCTCAAACTGAATGCCGAGATTTTCAGCGAGCTGCTTGGCGTCGCGAATGCTGCCGTCGGAAGAATACGGGCCGGGCATGGCAACGCCGGTGACGGATTCGCGGCCGAGGGCTTCGACGGCGATGGCTGCGACAAGTGCGGAATCCACGCCGCCGCTCAAGCCGATGACGACTTTGTGGAAGCCGCATTTGCGGACGTAGTCGCGCGTGCCGAGAACGAGAGCGCGGTAGGCGGCGTCGATTTCGTCTTCGACGGCGGGGCGAATGTCGCCGAGGCCGGTGACGGTGTCGAAATAGATCAGATCTTCTTCGAAGGATTTTGCGCGAGCGGCGAGGCGGCCGTCGGGCATAAAGGCAACGCTGGATCCGTCGAAGAGCAAGCTATCGTTGCCGCCGACTTGGTTGACGTACACGACGGGGAGGCGATGCTCGCGCGCGATGGTGCGCAGCATATCGTGGCGGACCGAACGCTTATCGACGGTGTAAGGGGAACTGGAGATATTCAGAAGGATCGAACTTCCCTTCTTCGCGATTTCCGATACGGGATCGCGGTCGTAAAGCTGCGTGGGCCAGAAGGCTTTGTCGTTCCATGCGTCTTCGCAAATGGTGATGCCGAGCTGCTCTTTGTCGAATTCGAAGATGTGCTGCGTGTGAGCGGGTTGGAAGTAGCGCGACTCGTCGAAGACATCGTAGGTGGGCAGCAGCATTTTGCGCTGCTCGAAAAGGATTTTGCCGTTGGCGATGAGTGCGGCGGAATTTGCGACAGGCTTGCCGGTAGCGTCCATGGCGTCGCCGACGAAGCCGACGACGGCCGGCATGGCGATAGCCTTGGCGAGTTTGGCCAAGGCTTTCTGATTGTGTTCGACGAAGACGGGTCGTTCGACAAGGTCTTGCGGAGGGTAGCCGCACAGGCAAAGCTCGGAGAAGACGGCGAGATCGGCTCCGTGAGATTTCGCCTCGCGCGCCATTTCCAAAATGCGCTTCGAGTTCCCTTCAAAGTCGCCGATTGTGGGATTGAATTGAGCGAGAGCGATCTTCATGGACGCCAGTACAACGACGGCAAAATCAAAGCGCAGAGACAAAAAGAAGGCTCCCGGAGAGGAAATCTCCGAGAGCCCAAGGAACGTTTCGCGCGCGCAATTCGCTCATCGCGACTCACTTCGACTACACAGGCAGCGCGCGGATCGAACGGTTAAACGCTGAACGAGCTGCCGCAGCCGCAGGTGCTCTTGACGTTCGGGTTGTTGAACTTGAAGCCCGAACCTTCGATGGTTTCGATGTAATCGACCTGAACGCCGTCGAGGTACATCTCGCTCATCTGATCGACGAGGACTTTCAAGCCATCGAATTCGTACACGTTGTCGCTGTTTTCGTTCACGGCGTTTTCGAACGCCATGTGGTAGCTGAAACCCGAACAACCGCCGCCGACGACGGCTACGCGCAAACCAACCGGCGAAGGAGTCTGCTGCGTGAGGATTTCTTTTACTTTGGTCACCGCTACCGG
>JABDGF010000033.1 GCA_013286165.1 Acidobacteriota bacterium
AAAGCGGCGGACTACATCGGCGAATTGCTCGTCCACAAAATCGGCTCACCGTACGAGTTGATCGAAGAAGTCGGCACGCAGAATTTGCACTGGGTCAATGCGGAAGAAATGAAAATCTACGCCGCGGCACGCAAGCCCGGCGGAAACAAAGGCGATTACGGCCACGCGCTCATCGTCGCCGGCTCATACGGAAAAAGTGGCGCCGCGGTGATGGCCTCTTGGGCCGCGCTACGCGCTGGGGCAGGCCTCGCGACAGTCGCGATGCCAGACTCGATTTTGCCGATGATCGCCGCGCACACGCCTGAAATCATGACCGAGCCGCTACCTGCCACGAAGGCCGGTACGATCGCGTTTGCCGCATTCGACAGCGGCCGCCTACCGAAGCTCGTTGAGAAAAAACGCGCGCTCGCGATCGGTCCCGGCCTTTCTACAAACGACGAAACCGTGAAAGTTGTGCACAAACTTCTCTCGAGCCGCGAAGTTCCCATCGTTCTTGACGCCGACGGCCTCAACGCTTTCGCCGGCCGCGCCACCGAACTCAAACACGACGCCGGCAATCTCGCGCTCACTCCGCATCCCGGAGAAATGTCGCGCCTCGCAAATTGTTCGATTGCAGACGTGCAGTCTCGCCGTCTGCCGCTCGCGCTGGAATCCGCGAAGGCCTGGAACGCTCACGTCGTGCTGAAGGGGCAGGGAACCATCGTCGCCTCGCCCGACGGCCACGCCTTCATCAACTCCACCGGGAATCCCGGCATGGGCACCGCAGGGACCGGCGACGTCCTCACCGGCATCCTCGCTGGCCTTACGGCGCAGTTCACTCCGAAGCCGGGCTCAAAAAACTGGGCGCGCACGCTGGCCTTCGGCGTATATCTACACGGGCTCGCGGGCGACACCGCGTACGAGGATTTCTCACGCGCTCCGCTGCTCGCCACGGATTTGATTCGCGCTCTTCCACGCGCCTACCAGCGCTTCTACGAGGAGTGCGCGCGTGTCTAAGCTCGAAATCGAATCCCACTCGAGTGACGACACCATCGCCCGCGGCCGCGAAATTGGCGCGCAACTCTCTGCGCCACTACTGATTCTTCTTTCGGGCGATCTCGGCGCGGGAAAGACCACCCTCACGAAAGGCCTAGCCAGCGGATTCGGCGCCGCGTCTGAAGAAGAGATCACGAGCCCAACGTTCGCTCTCGTTCACCGCTACAGCGGCGCCAGCGTGCCCGTCTATCACGTGGATCTCTACCGTATCGAAGGCACGCGCGATCTACACACGCTCGGCCTCGAAGACGTCTTCGCCGAAAACGCCATCGTGATCGTCGAGTGGCCCGACCGCCTCAAGATGCACCACGATTGGACCGTCCTTCGCGTTCACCTCGAACACGTCGCCGACGACTCGCGCAGAATCCTCATCGACGCGCCATTCGAACTCGCTACTGATCCAAACCCGCTAAAACGTACCCGCACAACTACAGATTTTTAGTCTGAATTTATTGCTTGGGAGGAACCGGATCGGCGGGCTTGTCACCGGGCGCAGCGGCCGGAGCTCCACCGGTGTTGTCACCGGGAATTTTCGGCTGCCCGATCACGGATTGCGTGCCTACGGAAAACAATTTGAAAGACGTGTAGGTGTGTTTCTTCACGATCAAAGATTTTGGGTACTGCGAGTATGCGATCGCCATCACCGGCAGCCATAGCTTCACGTCGGTGGAATGAAATTGTACGGGCGCAAAGTCGATAGACACAGCGATGAGCATCAGTACAATTAGGCCGATCGGTTCGATCAGATTCGTTTCGAGATGAATGATCTGTCCGGTATCGCGCGCGATCCAGCCCCGTCCCTTCAGCTTTGCGCCGAAGTTTCCCGTCGGCGTGCGAAATGCCATCAGCCGCGATGGCGCGCCTTTATTTTGCCGGAAACCAACCACCCACGCCGGCAGCCCGTTCCATGCCGCAGCTCCCTGGCACTCGAAGGTGAAGTCTTTCGAGTAATTCGGGTGAAAAATCAACGCGAGCACCGGAATTCCTACATCTTCGAGTTTTGCGGCGTCGGAATCTTTGTGATCGAGTTCTTGCCGCGCTTCTTTCAGCCCTAGGTGTCCGTTCGTCGTCGAAAACTCAGCCATGAAATCGAATCGCGCATCGGCTTCGACGGTGGTGTGAGCCTCGGTATCGGTTTGCGCGGACTCCGAATGCTCCACCGCATCGAATTTTTGCAGGTCATCCACAAACTCCGACGCGCGCTCCGACGTCTGTTTCATCACGTTCTGCAGATCGCACGGAGGCGTTGCGGAGAGGTCGGGGATCTTGCTGTCTGTGTTCGGAGGGTTCCACGCGAGACCGGAATTGTGGTTTTTCTGGCCTTGCGCGCTGCCTAAAGCAAACCACGCCAATAGCAAAATCACGATAGCAATTGCAGGCGGTCGCTCGCGCAGGATCGGGAAGGGAACTCGCATCAAAGAAGGCTCAAGTAAAAGTATGGCAGCTACAAACCCATAATTTGGAAGCCGGCATCCACGTAGATCACGTTGCCCGTCACGCCGCGCCCCATATCGCTTCCAAGGAACACAGCCGTGTCCGCCACTTCATTGATGTCGGTATTGCGCTTGAGGGGCGCGTTCTGCTGAACAAAATCCAGCACCTTCGAAAAGTCCTTAATGCCGCGCGCGGAGATCGTCTTGATCGGGCCGGCGGAAATCGCGTTCACGCGAATTTTCTGCGCGCCCAGCTCGCTCGAAAGGTAACGCATTTCCGCTTCCAGCGCCGCTTTCGCTACGCCCATGATGTTGTAGTTCCTCACCACGCGCGTCGAACCCAGATACGTCATCGTCATGATCGAGCCGCCTTCGGTCATCAGAGGCGCAAGCGCATGCGAAAGCGATACGAGTGAGTAGGCACTGATCTCCAGTGCCGTGCGGAAGCCGTCGCGCGACGTTTTCACAAACGGCTGATTCAGGTCTTCGTGGTTCGCGCCCGCAAGGCTGTGCACCATCACGTCCAATTTGTATTTGTGCTCGCGAAGCAGCGCCGCCAGGTTGGCAATGTCGCCTTCCACCTGCACGTCGCACGGGAAAAATCCGGTCGCGCCCAGTTCCTTGCCGAGTTCCTCCACTGTCGGCTTGGCGCGTTCGTTCTGATACGTGAGCAGCAGGTTCGCGCCTTCGCGTGCAAACGCCGCCGCGATCGCATATGCGATGCTCCACTTGTTCCACACGCCGAGTACGATCGCTGTCTTGCCTTCCAGTAGTTTGGACATAGCCCGTTATCTTAGCGAACTCTGGAACGCCTCGCCAGAGTGCCGAGTCAGCTTCAGTGATCTCCCATCATCGCCAGCAACGCGCGAATCGCATCCGCGATCACCGGCCCCAGCAAAAACGCCAAGCCCACGATAGAGATCGCCACCTTCAGCGCTTTCTTTCGTCGCTCCTCAAGAGGCGCATCCGAATCACGCGCAACAACCTGCGAAATCTTAGCCCGCGTGGCGTTACCGACACCCCCATGCCGCGCGCAGAATCCAGTCGGCAACGCCTTGCGTGAGCAACGTTCGCCGCGGTCGCCAAGGTACAGGCACGTCCCGTACGAACCCCCGGAGAGCGATTCAGCCCTATTGGCGGCCTCTAACGGCGTCTCCGAGGCGTCGTAGTCCGGCGGCCTCAGATCGACTGTCCCGGTAGGGTGCATGGCAATTGTGCCCTTACCGCCGTTGACGGTTTGGAATCGTTCCATTGCGCCTTCGATTCTAGCCCCTTACAGTGGAAATTCGACGCGCCTCGGCCCATGCCCGATCTCCGCACTATTTCTCCCACTGCCCATCCAGCCCGGATGAAGCTAGAGCCGTACTCCGCCGAAATTCGCCTCGCTACGCTCAACGTTGGCGTGGACAATATTCATTACGACGTCTTCCTCAGCCAGCGTTTCTCCGAATTCAGCAAAAAATATATCGGCGACCTGATCCGCCAGGCCGTCAACATCAACCTTTTCTACGGGAAAGACCGCAAGCACTCCGGTGTGCCCGAGCACGCGGCGTTTCGCAAGCTGCTCACCGAAATTTTGCAAGAGTCGCTCACGCGCGCGAAGTTTGGCCAATCGATCGAGCCCGACATTCTGAATCAGCTCGCGCTGCTCAAGCACTTCACGCTCGAAACCAACAGCCAGTTCGCGAGCATCATCGTCGAATGCAAAGATTGGATTCGCGCGCGCGGCCAGCATTTCGAGCACAGCGAACAGGCGCACGTGATGCGCGCAAAGATCGCCGACATTCAGGCGGACAAGAAAAGCTCGTTCCGTCAGGTGGGCGAGACGCTCTGCAAGATTTGGCGTGAAGTGGAAGAGGGAACGCTCGCGAAATCACGCCGCGCTCTCTTCGGCGACGAGTATCGCGACGTTTACGATCTTCTCCAGAATCGGTTGCTCTTCGTCGAAAACGGCAACGACGAATACCTATTCCTCGAGCACTATGTGCTGCTCGGCAACTTCGTCAACGATCCTGACCGCTTCGACATTTTCGATTCGATGCTGCTCGAGTTCATCCGCGAATTCGTCGTGATGGGTACGGACACCGACGACTTGGGCAAAGCTCGCAAGCAGCACGAGCGCTTGGTCGAGCAGGGCAAGCTCCTGCGCTCGAATCTTGCGCGCCTCGAAGAAGAGATCGAAGAGGGCTCCGGCAAGGGCGCTGACGACAGCCTGTTCCCAACGTTTTTCAAGCGCAAAGGTCCCGCGACGCCGCTTAGTCCCGTCGAGCTCGGCGACCTGCGCCGCAAATATTCAGCGATCGAAAAAAGTCTCGAAGACCTGAGCCCGCAAATCGACGCCGCCAAGCGCCGCATGGATTTTCTGAACGAGGAAACGCAAGGCCGCCTCGGCGATTACCTGAATCAGCCTTCCAACGCGCGCCGCCTCTTCGATCCCGAGGCTCCCACTACGGAAGACGAAGCTAGCCCGCAAGTCCGCGCCGAGCTGCTTGAAGAATTCGTTCACCGGCTCGAGGAGCGCGAGCTGCTTCTTCACGTGCTCGCCGGCTACGAGCTCCGCAGAATTCACGCCGACTACTGTCCGCCAATTCACCTGCAGGCGCTCAAGAAGGCTCTGGTCAATAAAGAAGACGCGCGCCGCGTGGAGCAGCTACTCGAAAAGGTTCCCGCGCGCAAAATTTCCGCCAAGCGCATGCTCGATACTTCGCGCAACATGCGGCGCAAGACGCGCGAGGAGCAGCGCGCTGTCGGCCTGCGCTTTGTCGAAGATTTCATGCGGCTCCGCCGCGACCGCCGCAACTACCAGCAAGTCGCCGCGTGGATGGAGCGCATCAACCTGGTTCGCTCCGAGCAAGCCCGCACGCTTTCGCGCGTCAATAAGAGCCTCTACGAATTGCTGATGCCGGAAGAGAATCGCCCGGTCGAAGACGCCGTCATCAATCACACTGTCATCAAGGCTGACGTTCGCGGCTCGACTGGCATCACCAAGGACTTGCTGGCGAAGGGGCTCAATCCCGCGTCGCACTTCAGCATGAACCTGCACGAACCCGTCAAGCGCATGCTCGAGCGCTACGGTGCCGCCACCGTTTTCATCGAAGGCGACGCCATCATTCTCGCCATCGACGAAACCGAAGCCTCGCGCACCACCATGCGCGGTGTCTCTCGCGCCTGCGTCCTCGCGCGCGAGATTCTCGCCGTCACCCAGGCTTACAACGGCCGCGCGAAATCCACCGACCTCCCGCCGCTCGAAATCGGCGTCGGCGTCGCGTTTCAAGACTCCGCCCCGTCACTGTGGATGGACGGAACCTCGAAAATCATGATCTCCAAGGCGCTCAATCTCTCTGACCGCCTTTCGGGCTGCACGAAAATCGCGAAGCGCATCTTCAAGGACAACGTTTCGCCCTTCAACGTCTTCCTTCTCCAGCCGCTCATGGAAGATGCCGAAGCCGAAGAAGGCGAAGAGCTGCTCGTGCGGTTCAATCAGAATGGAATCGAGCTGAACGAGGAAGGCTTCCAAAAACTCAGCGCCGAAATTGCGCTTGCGCCGTTCGCCGGTACGTTTCCCATGCCGTGGGGTAAGGAGCGCGCGGAAGTTTTTGTCGGCGAAGTTCCGCTCGGCGAATCGATCGAGCCAATCGTCGTTCGCAAAGGCTACGTCCGCCAGCTGCTTCCCGGAGCTAAAATTGGCGCGCCGGGAACTCGCGCTTACTACGAAGTTTGCACCGACCCCAAGCTCATCGAGATCGCCCGCAAACAATTCGCCGCCGGCTCGCCCAAACCCGAACCGCGCTAACCGCGCCGCCGCCGCGCTCCACATCGAATTGCGCAGCCTCGTCGCTGCGTTCACCGCCAACCCAACGTATAATCCAGCGTCGCGTGCTCGAGTGCTCGCAAGCGGGCCGTTACGACGGAGGCGAAAAGGGTCCGGTGATCCTCGTGGCCTTCAAAGCCATTGATCCTGTCCTTCGCGGCCAGGATGGTCGGTTCGACTCCGACACGCTTCCGCCAACACTCGACGCGACGCAGCAGGGAACACCATGAAACCAGCCGGCAGCCACGTCCGCTTCAAGCTCGCCGAAATCGCAGCGCAGTTTCCCGATACCGCCGAGACGATGCTGCTCGACACCTACCTCACGAACGAGCCCGATTCGAGCGCGCGCCTCTTTCGCGTTTACAAGGGCACGCCGCCTCACTACCACGAATCCTGCGACGAATACCTCTATGTCCTGTCCGGCCGCGGAACGTTCTGGATGGGCGAAGCCTCAAACAGCGGGGAATTCGCTCCAGGCGACTTCCTCTACTTCAAGCGGCGCACCGTCCACGCCCTCCCGATGATCCTGGAGGGGCCGGTCGTCTTCCTGTCCGTGGACGCCCCTCGCCGCCACCCGTCTGACATCGTGTTTGTGGACCCCGCCGACGGCACTCCCGCCACCTTTATAAGGGCCGTTTGATCCGGCCCCAGCCGCCCACAACGTCCAGAAAAGTCCCGACACACCCGAAATTCAACATCGGCCGGCATTTTTCAGAATTTCGTCCCAACTAAAATCGACCACCCGAACATGTAAACAGTTAACGTTACAGTAGGCTGACCTGCCTCTAGTTAGCTCATTTTCCGCCTGTTATAGGGAACCCTGATGCGACGAATCGCCCCTGTTTATCGGTGCAATCTCAATCTTCCCGTTTTGGTACGTTACTCGATCGAATTTGTACCGTAATCGGATACGAAAACCGCCCTTTTTCCCCAAAGAATATCGTTATTTTGTCTTGACAAAGATTCGCCCATGCCGCTAAATCGGGTCCAACAGCAAGTAGTCTGAATATACTAGCTGCGCTAAGAAATAACGATATTCCAAAGCTCCCTCCACCCGGGAGCGTCGCGTACCGGTAGCGGGCTTTTTGCTCGTTGCCCTGGATGGTCGCGGTTCGTTCTGAGTCCGAAGCAGTCGCCTGACGAGGCGTGGATTCGAGCCCGTTGCCGTTCCAGCCGTGCCGGAAGTTGTTCGACCCCGGCCCGCGATCCACGGAGTCGCCCTGCAGGTCATCCTGCGCCCATGTCTGGCGCAGGGTCAGCGCGGACAATTGAGCTTTTGTTGGTGCAACAAATTAGCGCCGGAGGAACTCCATGAAGAGTTGTATGCGCTGCCTGGTCGCAGCGTGCCTGCTTTTGTTTATCGCTTTCCCCGCCTTCTCCCAGAGCCGTAACACGGGAGAAATCCGCGGCACGGTCACGGACCCTTCGGGCGCCGCCGTTGCGGGTGCTACCGTCACCCTCACCAATATCGATACCGGCGTCACAAGCGTTTACACCACCAACGCGGACGGTCTCTATGACACCGTCTCGACGCAGGCCGGCAACTACAACATTACTTTTACCGCGCAGGGATTTAAGAAGCTCGTGCGTGGTCCTTTTACTCTCCAGATCGACGTCATCACCGAAGACGGCGCTCTTGAAGTCGGAACCCAGGCTGAGACCGTCACGGTCGAAGCGCAGGGCGTTCCCTTGCTGGAGACCGAAACCGGCCACCTCGGCACGATTTTTGAAGCAAAGACGATTGGCGTATTGCCTCAGGTCGGCGCCGGCATCACTGGTAACGACTGGGCGAACTTCAACATCTTGCTGCCGGGCGCCCAAGGCACCCCGATGGCAGCGGGTTCCGAAGGCAGCGGCTCCTACAACGCCGGCGACGCGATCGCCATTAACGGAAACCTCCCGAACTACGCCAACTACTTGCAAGACGGCGCAGTGGTTCAACTCCCAGTCAGCAATAACGTTGACAACCTGGTTTTTGAAGCAGTCCAGGAAGTTCAGATCACCACGTCGTCGTTCTCGGCCGAATACGGCATCGGCGGCGCGGTGTTCAACCAGATCAGCAAAGCTGGATCGAATGGCTTCCATGGCTCGGCTTATGAGTTCTGGCAGAACGATGCCCTCAACGCGGCTCCGTACTTTCAGAACCCCGGAACGCCGGTTGGTGCATCTTTCCTGCGTTACAACGAATGGGGCGGTTCTATCGGCGGTCCGATCATCAAGAACAAGTTGTTCTTCTTCTTTGTTCGCGACAAGATCGTTGACGAGAACGCACCAGCGACGCCAAGTGCCGTCACGGTTCCGACCCTCAAAGAGCGGGGTTTGGATCCTTCTGAGATGGGCGTTTACGACTTCTCGGGTACTCCGACGATCTACAATCCTGCGTCGGCTGGAGTGAACGGAACGCGCGCGGCATTCGCTGGAAACATCATTCCTGTGGGGATGATCGATCCGGTTGCCGCGAAGATTCTCTCCTTCTATCCGTTGCCGAATCAACCGGGTCAAGCGACCAACCCGCTATTCCCGAATGACATTACCGGAAACTTCCTCATTCAGCAGGCCACGCCGAATCCGAACCTCCGCTACTTCGGCCGCATGGACTACGATTTGAGCGAAAAGAATCGGATGTCGTTCTCGATCAGCGAAAAGAACAACAACGCGAAAAGCGACGGCCAGTTGCCCTGCCCTTTGAATTGCCAAGCGCAGGACATTGACGGCGTGAACATTCAGTTTTCCGACACCTGGACGATCAGTCCGAACCTGGTTAACGAATTCAGAATGGGCTACACCAAACAGGGCAACTTCTTCGAACCCGACACGCTCGGTTTCGACCCCCAGACCACGTTGGGACTGCAGTACGGCAAGGCTGATGTCTTCCCGACGATCAACGTCAACGGCGGCAGTTGCTGCACCCAGCTCGCTCCGGGCATCAACGCAATTTACATCGAGAACCTTTACGACCCGTCGGACGTCCTGACGTTCGTTAAAGGGCGCCACGTTTTGCACTTCGGTGTCGAAGTCCTCATGGGCCAGGGCAACACAACTCCTTGGGGCAACATCGACGCGGGCCAATTCACCTTCACGGGTCAATACACAGCCCAGAACAGCGGCAGCGGCGCAGTGGCGAACACCGGCTCTGGTCTTGCAGATTTCCTGCTCGGAGACGTTCAGCACTGGCAGGCCACCAACCAGGCGAAATCGTACGCCCGCCTGAAGAGTCCGCAGCTATTTATTCAGGATGACTTCAAGCTCCGCCCGAATCTGACCATCAATCTGGGTCTTCGCTATGTCGCCACCACGGGCTTTAGCGAAATCAACAATGCGATCGGCGGCTTCAATCCTAACTTGGTGAACCCCTACAACGGCTCGTTGGGCTACGTATGGTTCGCTGGCCAGGAAGACCGCACGACTTCACAGAAACCGATTTACGACATCTTTCTTCCCCGAGTTGGTTTTGCGTGGTCGCCGCGCACGGACACAGTCGTTCGTGGCGGATTCGGGATGTACACCTACAACTACAGCCAAGACACGTACGGTACAGGCATCGGGTTCGGTTCGCCGTTTACCAGCACGGGTGGCAATACGGACGCGAACAACGGAACTGGTCCCGCACCCCTCGTGAACCTGGATGCGACGGCCGCCGCGGCGGCTCCGGCACTTCAGTACGTTCAAGGTTCCCCGGCCGCTAACCAGCCGGGCACCTATTGCTGTGATCCGTTGAACCCCCAGAGCGTCTCGTACGTTCCTTACAACGTTCGTCCTGGGCGCATCAACCAGTGGCAAGTGAGCGTCGAACATCAGATCGGACAGAGTATGGTCGCTACGCTTGCCTACGTCGGCAGCCACGGAAGCAACTTGCAGTTTCCGACCAACGCGAACCAGATTACCGATCCTGCGTTCTTGGCCATTACCCCGAACCAGCAGTATCGGCCGTATCCGCTGTTCAACAATCTCAACGGCAGCACCTACAACGCCATCTCCAATTACAACGCGTTGCAGGCGTCCTTTACGAAAAAGTACACCAACGGTTTGCTCTTCAGCGCGAACTTCGTTTGGTCGCACTTCCTCGACGATCAAGATTCGTCAGGGTGGGGCAGCCGCGCTGGCGATCAGATCTGGCAGATTGGCAACAATCCGTCTTTGAACTACGCCAACTCCAACTTCAACATTCCTCTCGCTTGGAAGGGTTACGCTGCCTACGATTTGCCCTTCGGCCAAGGAAAGCGCTTCATGTCGCAAGACAGCAAGCTCGTCAATGCGGCTGTGGGCGGATGGCGCGTCTCTGGGACTATGATTACCCAGAGCGGAAATCCCTATACGATCACGGATACCAACGGCAACGGTGCGAACTCTGACTGCAACGGCTGCTCTTGGTACGACGACCGGATCGGGAACCCGCGAGCCGGTATTCCTGCTGGACCCACGGCTGGCACGTTCTACGAACTGAACCCAGCGGCGTTCGTCTCTCCGGCGCCGGGCACCTTCGGCAACAACGGTCGTAACTCGTTGTCGGGTCCGCGACTGACTGTCTTCAATATGTCGATTGCCAAGGGTTTCTCCATCACTGAGCGTGTTCACTTGGAACTCCGTTCTGACTGGGTAAACGTCTTCAACCACCCGAGCTTTGGCCCACCGAACAGCACGTTCGGCACCAGCGGCTTCGGTTTGCTCAGCAGTGCGGCTCCGAATGGCGGCATTACTGTAGCGCCACGCAGCGGTCAGCTTAGCGCCAGAATCTCGTTCTAACACCCCAACAAAACAGGAGGGCGGCGGAGCAGCGTCGCCCTCCTGTTTTTTTTTGTCCGTAGCACTTCGGATTCCTAGTGCCCCAGCCGTACAATTCTAAAATGTCGTTGCTGCATTCCGCCTCGCGCGTAGCCGTCTGTCTCGCGCTCCTCGCCGGGACGGCCCTCGGCGCGCCGCCCAGCGCCGCACAGTCCGTCTCCGCCCACTCAGGCTCAGGCGCATCCTCCGCCCACCAACAAGAAATTCAAGACCATCTCCGCAAAGCCGGCGGCTTCCTCCAGAGTAATCAGCCCGCCCTCGCTATCCCCGAATTCAAAGCAATCATCGCCCTCGACCCGAAAAACGTGGACGCGCTCGGCAATCTCGGCGTCATCTATTTCTTCGCTAACGACTACCCATCCGCCATCCCAAATCTCCGCGCCGCCGTGAAACTCAAGCCCGGCCTCTGGAAAATTCAGGCCCTCCTCGGCATCGCCGAACATCGCACCGGCCAACTCGATCCCGCTCGCGCCGATCTCGAGCAAGCCTTCCCGAATCTCACCGAGAAAAACGTAACCATTCAGACCGGCATGGAACTCATCGATCTCTATTCCTCCGCAGGCGAACTCGATAAAGCCGCCACGGTGGTCAGCAAGCTTCGCGAACTCGAACCTGAAGACGAAGCCCTCCTCTATACGGCCTACCGCCTTTACTCCGACCTCGCCCAGGAAGCGATTCTCGATCTTACGATTGTGAATCCGAATTCCGCGCGCCTCCACCAAGCCATCGCGCACGAACTGGCCAAGCGCGGCGATTCCGCCGGGGCCATCGATAACTATCGCGAAGCACTGAAGACCGATCCGAGTCTTCCCGGCCTGCATTTCGAATTGGCGGAAATGCTCAGCACCCAGAAGGACACGCAGGCCGAAGCCGTCGCGGAATACAAAGCCGCGCTCGCCGTGAATCCGTCCGACGCGCAAGCTGAAGTCCGCCTGGGCGATATCGCCACCAAAGCCAACGAACTCGACGCCGCGCAAGCGCACTACGCAAAGGCTCTCGAAATTCAGCCTAATAACGCCGATGCCGCCGTCGGCCTCGCAAAGGTTTACAGCTCCACCGGCGCTCCAGAAAAAGCCGCGCCCCTGCTCGAGCACGCCGTGCAGGTCGATCCCACCAGCTCGCTCGCCCACTATCGCCTGAGCACCGTCTACCGCCAGCTCGGCCGCACCTCAGACGCACAGCACGAACTTGAGGAATATCAGAAGTACAAAGCGATGAAGGAAAAGCTGCGCAACGTCTATCACGACATGGGCGTCGGCCAGGACCCGGACGAAAAATCAGCCGACGACAAAAAGTAGCAACACTCATCGCGGAGCGGGGATCTCACGGGCGGCACGCAATCTCCATGTTCTTGAATTCGCGTAATCGCGAATTCACACTGAGGAATGCCAGTGGCATGACGAACGTGCACGCCTTTCTCGGTTTTCTTCGTGAAATGTTTCGGTTTTGACTTTGCATTTTCTAAAAGGTGCCCCGTGAGCTTCCGCCCCGACTGCAGAGCGTTCGCCGTAGCAGTAGCTTCGATCATTCTCGCTACAGGCGCCGCCGCACAGTCACAATCAAAATCCTATTACCCGCAGCGTGTCGAAGACGCCCGCGCGATCTATCTCACGCCCGACCATTTCCCAATCAAAGCCGATGGCGCCGCCGACGACACCGACGCCATCCAGAAAGCCATCAACACAGTCCAGGAGACTCGAAACCAGGGCATCGTCTTCATCCCGTCCGGCCGCTACCGTCTCACGCACACGATTTACGTGTGGCCCGGCATTCGTCTCATCGGGTACGGCGCCACGCGGCCTGCGTTCGTCCTGGCACCGCACACGCCCGGTTTCGACGGCGATGAAAATAACCCCAACAACATGGTCTTCTTCTCCGGCGGCCGCCCGCAGGGCAACGAGCCCCCGCGCGACGCCACGCCCGGCACCTTCTACTCCGCCATGAGCAACATCGACATTGAAATCGGCGACGGCAATCCCGGCGCCGTCGGCATCCGCTCCCGCTTCGCGCAGCACTGCTACCTAGCCCATATCGATTTCCGCCTCGGCTCCGGCCTCGCCGGAATTCACGACGGCGGCAATTTCGCCGACGATCTCCATTTCCACGGCGGCCGTTACGGCATCTGGACGCGCAAGCCCTCGCCCGGCTGGCAGCTCACCGTCATCGACTCCACATTCGACGGCCAGCGCGAAGCCGCCATCCGCGAGCACGAGGCTGGCCTCACTCTTGTCCGTCCGCAATTTTCAAATGTGCCCACCGCGATCGAAATCGATCCGAAATATGCCGAAGAACTCTGGGTGAAAGACGCGAGTCTCGAAAATATTTCCGGCCCCGCCTTTGTAATCAGCAACGAATACAACCCGCGCACCGAAATTAATATGGAAGGAATCGTCTGCCGCGGCGTCGCCACGTTCGCGTCTTTTCGTGAGAGCAACAAACAAGTCGCCGGTCCGTCCGCCACGTACCGCGTCGCCACCTTCTCGCACGGCCTGCACTACCGCGATCTCGGCGCGCCTGGAAATATCGAAGACGTCTTCGACGCCGCGCCACTCACCGACCTTCCCGCGCCCGTCCCGTCCGACATTTTCGCGCTGCCAGCGATGGAGACTTGGTTCAACGTCCGCACCGCTGGCGCCACCGGCGACGGCACCACAGACGACACCGCTGCGCTTCAAAAAGCCATCGCCGAACACAAGACGCTCTACTTTCCAGCAGGGCAGTACCGCGTCACAGACACTCTCTCGCTGAAGCCAGACACCGTCCTGATCGGCCTTCACCCCAGCGTCACACGGATCATTCTTGCCGATGGCACCGCCGCCTTCCAGGGCGTCGGCAACGCCAAGCCGATGATCGACGCGCCGAGCGGCGGCACAAACATCGTCAGCGGAATCGGGCTTTACGCCAACGGTATCAATCCCCGCGCCGTCGCAGTGAAATGGGCCGCGGGCAGCGACTCGATGCTCTACGACGTTCGCTTCCTCGGCGGCCACGGCACCATCGATCCCAACGCCTCTGCCGCTGACGCGCGCAAATCCTGGGCGACGATCTACAACAACACGCACACCGCCGACCCCGACCTGAATCGCCGCTGGGACGGCCAGTATCCGAGCCTCTGGGTCACCGGCGGCGGTACTTTCGTCGGGCTTTGGACGCCGAGCACTTTCGCCCAAGCGGGCCTCTACGTTTCAAACACTTCCACGCCGGGAAGAGTTTACGAGTTGTCCAGCGAACATCACGTTCGCAACGAAGTCGTCCTCGATCACGTATCGAACTGGCAGCTCTATGCGCTGCAGACCGAAGAAGAGCGCGGCGAGAGCGGCTTCTGCCTCCCGCTCGACATTCGCAACTCGTCGAATATCACGCTCGCGAACCTGCACATGTATCGCGTGGTCAGCAGCTACCAGCCGTATCCCTACGCGATCCGCCTACTCAATTCACACGACATTCGCTTCCGCAACGTCCACGTCTACAGCGACGCAAAAGTTTCCTTCGACAATTCGATCTACGACATGACGCACGACTACAATCTTCGCCAGCGCGAATTTTCCTGGCTCACCGTTTCCGGCGAAGCGCCGCCGGCCGCACCCGCGCAAAACTCGACTATCGTTGAGCCGCGCGCCAAAGTAGAAAAACTTTCCAGCGGATTCTTCAACGTCTCGGGCGGCGCCGTCGATTCGAATGGCAACCTCTACTTCGTGGATGCGCGCAAGCAGACCATCTACAAGTGGGACGTCGCCGCTGCGCAGCTTTCGATCGTTCGCGATAATCCGCTCGACCCCGTGAATCTTTTCTTCGACCAATCGGGCAATCTCAACGTTGTCTCCTACGCGGGCAATGGCACCGTGTACGCCTTCGATCCAAAGTCCACGAGCGACGACATCACGCTCCTCAAAGCCCAGCCCGCCGAAGCGCGCCCGGGCCTCACCGCGATTCTGCCCGTCGATTACTGGCGCAACGAAAATGATTTCCTCGAAGCCATCGCCACAAAGAAGCCCAATCAATTCGTCTCGCTCGACGGGACCACGTTCCTTCCCGCGGGCAACGATTTCGTGAACGGCGACCTCTACTACGGCTCGAAAATGCATGACGTGATCCGCGCCTTCGGCCTCGCACCCGCGCCGCCCGCCGGCCAACGCCTCTTCATCACCAACGAAGACGAGCAGAACACTTACTCAGCCACAATCGACGCCGCAGGCGCGCTCAGCGACGTGAAGCTCTTCCTTCACCGCGGTGGGGAAGGGCTCGCTACAGACGCCGACGGCAACGTCTATCTCGCCGCCGGCCAGATCTACGTTTACAATCCGGCGAGCGAATTGATAGATACGATTGACGTCCCCGAGCGGCCCTCGCAAATTCTCTTCGGCGGGGCCGACCACTCGACGCTTTTCATTCTCGCGCGTAGCTCGCTCTATGCTGTTCACACGCGCCACAAAGGCCGCTAAGCTAGACCAACACGCAACGTGCCGGCCCTACACCAACTCAACTCGCGCGCCAAGCGCACCGCACAGCCGCTCGTTGCCGTCGCAACCGCAGCAGCGCTCGCGATCATCATCTCCGCCTTCGCGTCCACCGGCATCGCCGCGCCGCCGCAGCAAGCATCCGCATCCAGCGCCGCTTCGCAAACTCCCGCAGTAAACGCGGCCGCATATCCGCAACTCATCGACATCACCGACTCCACCGGCATAAAATTCGAGCACCTCTCCAGCCCCGAGCAAAAATACATCGTCGAATCCATGGGCGGCGGCGTCGCCCTCATCGACTACGACCGCGACGGCTGGCCCGACATTTATTTCACCAACGCCCAAAGCGTCGAGATGGCGCTCGCGAATAAAAAATCCACCGGCGCGCTGTACCACAATAATCACGACGGCACTTTTACTGACGTCACCGCGAAAGCCGGCGTCGGCCAGCCCTGCTGGGCGCAAGGCGTCGCAGTCGCTGATTACAACAACGACGGCTGGCCCGACCTTCTCGTCACCTGCTTTGGCGGCACCGTGCTCTACAAAAATAATGGCGACGGCACATTCACTGACGTCACCAAAGCAGCCGGCCTTTCCGCCGACACGATGTGGGCCACCGGCGCCACATTCGGCGATTACGATCACGACGGCTTCGTCGATCTCTTTATCACTCACTACGTCGATTTCAGCCTGAAGGATTTGCCGCAGTTCGGCTCCAGCCCCACCTGCAAATATCGCGGCATCGCCGTTCAGTGCGGCCCGCGCGGCCTGAAAGGTTCGCCGTCGAGCCTCTACCACAATAACGGCGACGGCACTTTCACCGACGTCTCCGCAACCTCCGGCGTCCGCGAAGCTCCTCCCGCCTTCGGCCTCACGCCGGTCTTCGCGCATTTCGATGACGACGCAATCCTCGACCTCTGGGTCGCCAACGACGCCGGCCGCAACTATCTCTACCAAGGCGACAACGCCGGCCACTTCAAGGAAATCGGATTCGATGCAGGCGTTGCCGTCAATCAAGACGGCGCCGAGCAAGCCAACATGGGCGTCGCCGTCGGCGACTACAATAATTCCGCCCGCAACTCCGCCGCCGTCACCCACTTCAGCGACGAGTACACCGCGCTCTATCGCAACGACGGCAAGCTCAACTTCACCGACGTTTCGTATGTCGCCGGAATCGCCCCGCCCACCGCGCCTTACGTCGGCTGGGGCGACGCTTTCTTCGACATCAACAACGACGGCTGGCTCGACTTCATCATGGTCAACGGCCACGTGTACCCGCAGGTCGATTCGCTTCCGAGCGGCGCGCGTTTTCGCGAGCCCGCGCTGCTCTTCCTCAATCAGCGCAACGGAAAATTTTCAAACATTACCTCGAACGTCGGCCCCGCGTTCCAAATCAATCGCGTCAGCCGCGGCCTCGCGGTCGGCGATCTTTTCAACGACGGCCACATCGACATCGTTATCGAAAATCTCACGGGCTCGCCTCTCGTCCTTCGTAACACGCCGAGTGCGACGGCGGGCCTGCCGAATCACTGGCTCAGCCTCGAACTCGCCGGCACCAAATCCAATCGCCTCGGCATCAACGCGCGCGTGAAGATCACCGCCGGCGATCTGGTGCAAACCCGCGAAGTCCTCAGTGGCGGCAGCTACATCTCGCAGAACGATCTCCGCCTCCACATCGGCCTCGGCGTACGCGACCACGCCGACAAAATCGAAATCACCTGGCCCAGCGGCGCCACCGACACACTAACCAACGTCGCCGCCGATCATTTCCTGGGAGTAAAAGAAGGGGAGGGAATCGTACCGTTAGAAAAAATCCGCCCCGCCAAGAAATAGCCAGGTTCTAGACGAGCGCAGCGAAGTGTAATATAGACTGTCAGTCTGTGCAGGACCAACCCTCAGTTGGTCGCGGGTTTAGCAATCTATCCAAATCCACACCCTCTCAAACCAAGCGCCGCCAACCGTTACGGTGCTTTGTGTGGCCTAGAAATATTTTCTGTGTGTCTTCGTCTCACTAGCACGACGCCAACTTCACTGGCGCCGTCGATTTCCTTACCACCAGCTCCGGCTCAATAAAAATTTCCTGCTCATGCTTTTCTGTTCCTTCCAGCTTCTCAATCAGCGTCCGCGCCGCCGTCTCGCCCATCTTCAGCAGCGGCTGCCGCACCGTACTCAAGCTCGGCGTGTAGTGCACCGCAATCTCAATATCGTCCATCCCCACCACCGACACATCCTCCGGCACGCGCAGTCCGCTTTCCTGCAGCGCGTGAATCGCCCCAATCGCGGAAATGTCGTTATACGCAAACAGCGCCGTGAACGGCCTCTTCTGTGCGAGCAGTTTGCGAGTCGGCGGATATCCAAGCTGCGGCGTCGGATCGAATCCCTCCAGCTGCACGATCAATTCCGGCCGCATCTTCAAGCCGAGATCGCGCGCCACCTCGCACACCGCCTTCCACCGCGATTCTGCGTCCGAGCTGTACGTCGATCCCCGCATAAACGCGATCTCGCGGTGCCCCAGCTCCACCAGATGCCGCAGCGCCAGCTCGGCCGCGCGACGTTGATCGAGCACCACGTTCGTCACGCCTTCGGTGTGCCCGTGTCCCGCAATTGCCACCGTTGGCAGCCGCGGAGCGTCGCCGATCTGCGTGTCGATCGAAATAATTCCTTCCACGCCGCGCTGGATCAGCAGCTGTGAATACGTCTCCAGCAATTTCTTGTCGTGCCGGTGCGCCACGGTCAAAAAGAAAAAATTGTTTTTGCGCAGATACTGCTCGATTCCGCTGATCAGCATCGATCCGTACGCGTCACCGATTTCCACCGCGATCACGCCGATCGTAAACGTCCGCCTCACCCGTAGCGACCGCGCGAAATGATTCGGCCGGTAATCCAGCGCGCGCGCCGCCGCGACGATCCGTTTCTTCGTGTGTTCGGGAACAGACCGCGCCGCGGCGGAATTATTCAGCACCGCCGATACAGTTCCAGCCGTAAGCCCTACGCGGGCCGCCACAGCCTTCAGAGTCACAGCTTTGCTCGTGGATTCGGCCGCTGCCGCTCCACCATGCATGCGGGTTTTCAAGACGCGCTCACTTTCTGCCACCTGATCGTCCCGGGCGAGGGAGCCTGGGCACCGCAAGAAAGCCGCGGAAACACGGTGAGAATGGGCGCATTCTACTCCAACGTTCCTTCAAAACGCATGTAAAATTTCAACACCCCTCGGTGAACCTCCTAGAATAACGTTATTTTATGTTGACGCAGTCTCCGCTTAAGCGCCTAATAGGGGTGGGTTGCCGCCCTTTTGAGGCGTCCTTCACCACACCCGGAGAAACTTCACCTCCGCTCCTCGTTTCCCGCGACCCAGGCTCGGGAGGTAGTTATGGCTCGTCCTATTACCGTTTATGATATCGCCGCCGCTCTGGACGTCTCCACTGGCACGGTCCATCGCGCGCTCCGCAATGGCGAAGGCATAAATCCGCTCACCAAGAAAAAAGTACTCAGCATGGCGAAGTCGCTCGGTTACCGCCCTAATCTCGCGGCGCGCTATCTCTCGCAGAAAAAGAAAACCAAGATCTCGATCAATACTTTGCAGGGCACCACGTCCTTCTGGGACGACGTTCGCGACGGCATCGAAGAGGAAGCGAAAGCGCAGGGAATCGACAGCGTTCAGCTTGAATTCCGCACCTTTCCGAATTTAAACGAAGGCGACGAAGCCGCGTTCAACGCCGCCATGAAAAACGGTTCCGACGCCGTCATCATGTTTCCTTCGCGCCCCAATCTATTGCGCGGTTGGCTTCACAATAGCCGCCGCTCCGGCATTCCTGTCGTCTGTGTGGCCACGGACGCGCCCGATTCCGGCCGCCTCGCTCTCGTCTCCGTCGATACCAACGTCAGCGGCTCACTCGCCGCGGATCTCATCGGCCGTTTCTGCCACGGCGTCGGTTCTGTAGCCGTAACGCTAAGCGACCGCGGTATTACCGAGCACGCCGAAAAGCGCGATTCGTTCCAATCCACGCTCGAAGCGTTGCATCCGGGCATGAAACTCGTCGCCACCGTGGAAGATCATGACGACGAAGCGGAAACCTACGCCAAGAGCCGTGAACTCTTCGCCTCGCATCCTGATCTGGCCGGCATTTACATCACGACGGAAGATTCCATGCCGGTGATCCGCGCCGCGCGCGACATGGGCGTTCTGGGAAAGCTCACCATCATCACCACGGACCTGTTTCCCGCGCTCGTGCACGAAATTCGCAACGGCGCCGTGGCGGCCACGATTTTCCAGCGCCCCCGTACGCAGGGCCGCATGGCATTCCGGCTGCTGCACGAATATCTGGTCGAAGGTCAAGTCTCGTCGCAGAAACTCACTTTGTCGCCGCACCTAATCACTCGCGGCAACCTGGAATATTTCCTGAAAGGCCTTAGCGGTGCTGTCGAACGCAGTTCCCCTCGCCGGGGCTCCCACGTCCTAGACGATTCCGCTTCCGCCACCGCGTAGCGTCCGACAGGGCCCAAGCCCTGTCGGCGTTTCACACGCGTTCACGCGTGCCCGAACAAGTCGAGCGCAGCGAGATGTAGCTTAGACTTTCGAGTCTGAGCGGGACCAACTCTCAGTTGGTCCCGGGTTGAGCCATTCTCACTCCAGGCACTAATCCAACTTCTTGCCACAGCGACAATAGGGAAGCCAGTTTGTGGCACAGGCTGGAGTTCGCCTGTGTGCTCTTGAATTTGCCTCAAACGAGGACAACTTCATCCCTCGTCCTCTTGTCCCCACTCACCCGTCGTGCCACACTCTGCCCACGCTCGTTTGAGCTTGTGATGCCCACGACGTCAGGCTCCACTTCCGCTGCATCTTCCGACTCCACGAGCGGCCTTACCGCATTCGTCCACGCCGGTTTCGTCGTCGCGGGCGCCGTCACCATTCTTCTCGGCCCCATCCTTCCGATGCTCGCCGCGCGCTGGTCGCTCAAAGACGCCGAAACCGGATATTTTTTCCTGGCGCAATTTCTTACCGCGATTCTCGGCT
>JABDGF010000034.1 GCA_013286165.1 Acidobacteriota bacterium
TGGCGTGCACGCGCGCTGCGTAATCCAACGCGCGCCGAAATCTTTCGCCAAGTGGCCGTTCGCTCGACATTAATTAGTTGCGGTCGCGCATCTTTGACAGCAAGCGGAGGATTTCCAGGTAGAGCCAGATCAAGGTGACCATCAGGCCGAAGGCTGCGTACCACTCCATATATTTCGGAGCGCCGACTCGCACGCCGGTCTCGATGAAATCGAAGTCGAGCACGAGATTCAGAGCGGCGACGATGACGACGATCACACTGAAGGCGATTCCCACCGGGCCGCTGCCGAAGACGCTAGTGAAGTGAACGCCAAAGAATCCAAGGACGATGGTGACGAGATAGAAGACCGCGATGCCGCCCGTGGCGGCGATGACGCCGAGGCGGAAATTCTGTGTGACCGGGATAAGGCCGGAACGGTACGCGAGCAGCAGGACGAACATCGTGCCGAAGGTAAGGCTGACGGCTTGAATCGCGATGCCGTGATATTTCGATTCGAACATGGCGGAGATTCCGCCGAGAGCGAGACCTTCGAGCAGCGCGTAGATTGGTGCAGTGACGCCGGCCCAGGTTTTCTTGAATGCGGTGACGAGAGCGAAGACCAAGCCGCCGATTACTCCGACGATAGCCAAGCCCATCGCCAATTGAGGATTATTCGAATTCAGGTACAGGTGCCAGGTGTAGGCGGCCGAGACGACGACCAAGAGCAGAAGAACGCCGGTCTTATTCACCGTGCCGTTGAGCGTCATTACTTCACCGGTGCCGATGCCGGTGTTCTGGAAAATTTTGTCGTTCAGTGCGGGATTGGATGTCCGCAACAAATCCGCCACGTCACATCTCCTTACTAAGGCGCGAGGTAGGTTCGTACGCGCGCGCCGCCCAAGCTTACAACAAAATGGTGGAAATCTCGCGGCGGCGAGTTAGTCGGCAAATGCGGAGCGTGGCGCGGTTGCTGCGCATTCAATTTGGGAAGGCGAGGCGCCAGGCCGGATGGACGAGAACGCCGTGCGTGCGTCGCGGTATTGGGGGTTGATGGCGGATAGGTCCGGTGGCGAGGCGGAAGGGCGCGTCCCAGAAATAGGTGCCGGCGCAAACGCCTGTGACGACGTAACCGCTGACAAAGACGGTGCCGGAGGCGAGCATCGTGCCGAATGTGTTTTCGTTCGAGGCGACGAACCAGATCAGAGTGGTGGAATCGGAAGCGGCGAGTTCGACGCTGTCTCCGACACTGATACCCACGATGCCGGGAGCGACACCGTTGGCCTGTGCGAGAGCATTGGAAGAGGAAAGGGAGAGAGCGGAAGTTTGCGCCGAGCAGATCGCGGACGCAGCGACGGATACGGTGCCACTGGCTGTGAAATTGGTGTTCACGGTGACGTTCAATTGAGACGAGCCGGTGCTGCCGAAGGCGACGCCGACGTCTGAAAAGTTGCCGAGGTAGGTGCCGGAGATGAGGGGTTGAGGCACCAGGCTGAAGTTTCCGGTGTCACCGGTGGTGGAAGATGAGAGCGAGCCGTTGAAGGTGACGCCGAGCGTACACGGAATGGTGAGGTTCGAGCCATTGGTAAATTTGAAAACGCTGCCGTCTTCGTTGGTGACGGTGACATTGACGACAGTGGTCAAGCCTGTGCAATAGGCGCTCGCGGAAATGCTGGTGACGCCGCCATCGGTGGAATCGATGCTGTTGGTGAGCATCAGCAAGTTAGGCGGGCCTTCGCCGGTGATCGATGAGATCGGCAAGATGGACGGGCTCGAGGAGCTGTTGCTGATGGTGAAGTTTGCGGGCAACACAACGTCAAATTGAATCTTGAGCGGGTTGTAGCACGGGAGCAGCGAGAGAGCGGATTGCGAATACGTACACGGCGTGGATGAGTCGCCGTTGGCGGGAGCGGTGACGGGATAGGCATTCGGGGTGGACTCGCTCGTGGCGGTGAGAAGGTATTGGATGTAGGTGATGCTGCCGGCATCTGTGTGGACCGAGTCGCGCGGCTCGGCGCTCGAGGCGGTGTTCTCGACGGAGTTCTCCGTGGTGTTCTCACTCGGGTTCGCCGCAGTTTCGGCGCGCACGGATTCGCGGGGCTCGGTGAGCTGCGGTTGAATCGACTGCCGCCCCACGGCGGATTGCGGAAAGCCCAGAGTCATTAATGCGAAAGCGATCCATGCCCTCGAAGTCAAATCTCGCACCCATCCGGGAGGCGAAGAGACGCGCCGGCCCTGTTCTGGTATATCGATGGGGGTAACGACGGCTTGAGGAAACTCCAAGAAAGAGGGACGGGTTCCGCATTGAACGAGTAACTATTCCGGTTCGAAACATCGTTGTTGAGCGGCGATGAGAATCGGAAGATTACGCGCGGCGTTTTGCGAAAAGGCGGCGAACGAGATGGCCCTTCCACATCCACAGACCCGAGAACGCGATAAGCGGGAAAAAGACGTAGCGCGTGAGAGGCGCGTAGCTGGGGAGCTTATCGAACGGACTGTAGATGTAGCCGATGATCGGGATGCTTAGGAATAGATGGAGCGAGCGAAAAATGGCGCGTTGCATGGTTGAAAGATCCTCACTTTGCGTCTGAATTCTGACGCGGTTTCGGTTGCGGCTGGGTCTTCGGCGGTTCCATGCCGAATTGTTTTGCGTATTCGAGGTTGAGGCGCTGCCAACCTTCGAATTTCATGGCGTCTGCGCCGGCAACGCGTCCGATCGGATGACCTGCGAGCAACCAATCGAGCGAATCGATGCCGATGTGCCAACCCGCTGCACCCCACGAGATGAAGCGACGATCGATGGCATGCCAGAGCGTGAGACGAGTACCGCCTTCGGCGTTGCGTTCGAGTTGCCAGCGAATATCTCCGAATTCGAGATGCTCGGGGAAATCGACGCGCGTGACTTTCGTTTCGATCGGCTGCGGGCGGCCAACCCATGTGAGCTTCACAGTGCTGCCGACTTTTTCAAGATCGCCTTCGACATCGAAGGGAGCCCACTGGCGCACGTGAGCGCGATCGGTGAGCGCCCGCCAAACTTTTTCCGGCGAGTGGCGGAGATGGCGGACGAGAATGAGCGTCCACATATCGCCGCCTTTTTCAACGGATGCGCCAAAGGCGGCGCTGGGGGAATAGTGCTGGTAGTCGTTCATCGATTCATCCCTGCGTGCTGCGAAATTGTGCTGCGGGCCCGTGCGCGGCTGAGTGGTGCGAGCCGCGACCCTACCACTTCTTGAGCTGCGTGATTTGGATGAGGTTGCCGCAGGTGTCGTTGAGCGTCGCGATGCGGGAACCGGTGACGTCTTTCGGAGGCGCGACGAATTCGACGCCGCGCGACTTGATTCGGTCCGCGTCGGCATTGATATCGTCGGTGAAAAACATCATCGCCGGCTGATTCTGCTGGAACGTCGCCTGCTGGAAAGCTTTCGCGGCGGGATTGTTGTTCAGCGCGAGCTGCAGTTCGACGCCATCGGGATCTTCGGGCGACGCGATAGTGAGCCAGCGATACGGACCTTGGCTGAAGTCGGTTTTCTTGGTGAAGCCAAGAACGCCGGTATAGAACTGAAGAGCCTTTTCCTGATCATCGACGTAGAGCGTGGTCACTTTGATTTTCATTTCCCTTCTCCTTTTTTGGCTTTTGCGTTTTTGACGATCTTTTTGCGCGGCGTTGGCTCGTCCATTTTTTCGAGGTGGCGCTCGAGCGCGTCAATGTGAGCGGACCAGAAGCGGCGGAACTGAGCGAGCCATTCGTCGAACTCCTGGAACGGGCCGGGTTTGAGGCGGTAGAGACGGCGCTGAGCGTCCACAGTTGACTCCACGAAACCAGCGTCGCGAAGAACCCGGAGGTGCTTGGAGACGGCGGGCTGCGGCATCCGAAGACTGCGTTCGATCTCGCCGACCGACTGCTGGCTTCCGGCGAGGAGGCTGAGGATGGCGCGGCGGTTGGGCTCTGCGATGACTTCGAATACCGATTCCATGGTTCTTATATACGCGTGTCGGCATATACGTGTCAAGGCATATTATTGGAAAAAATTCGAAGTGCGACGGGCAGCCCAAATTGGTGAATTTCAACTGTGCGGCTACTTCACGGATGTGCGGCAACGATCAGGGCGCGAAGTCCGTGCCAGGCGATTTCCACGCCGATGCAGATCAGCAGGAAAGCAATGATCCGGAGAAATCCGTGGACCAGGCCCGAGGGAACACGAGCCGCAACAAAAGGCGCGTATGCGCAGCAAACGTAGATGGCGACGCTCAAAATCACGACGCACGAGAAAAGGCCGATGAACGCGGGGATGCGACTGGCCAGTTCGAGATTCTTTGCCTGGGCGCTGAGCGTGAGGGTGACGGCGACGGACCCGGGACCGACGGTGACCGGAAACGTGAGCGGGTAAAACGCTTTCGACTTCCACTGGGTAACGCAATCTTCCGCAGCACTGCGCACGCCGGGATCATCCGTCGCGTGCTTGGCATCGGGCTGATTGAGAAGCTGCCAACCCAGCGCAGCAAGTACCGCGCCGCCAACCAGTTGCAAAACCTCGATCGATATGCCGAAAAATTGAAGAATGTACGGGCCTGCGAGGGCGACGGCTGCGAGAAAGAGCGTCATGTTCACGGCCATCTTTCGCGCGAGGACTTTGTACGGGCTCGCGTCGCGGGCGCCGACGATGCTGAGCAGCTCCAGCGCGGTGCCTGGCGGATTGACGAGCGGAAGCAGAGCGCTCAGCGTGAGAAGAAAGTATGTGGAGAATTCTTTCATCGAGATCGTTGTTCTGCCGAGATGCGGAACGCATTCGCTGCAGCGCGACGGAATTTCGCGCCACACAGTATTTCATAAAATTGTTCCGGAAGCCGCACCGGGCTAAGGCTGTGAGAGTTGTTACGGCAAGGCGGATGGAAATCGACTGGGGCGTTTAATCCATGCGGAGAAGATCTGAGTTTTTATTCGTTGAAGACTTTTTCCGGAGAGTTGGTAGCGCTAACGGGAATCGAACCCGTATTTCAGCCTTGAAAGGGCCGCGTGCTAACCGTTGCACCATAGCGCCACAGGGGATTTTTAGCGTGTCGAGCGCAGTGTTTGTAATAAACTTGCAATGAACTCGCTGGCCGCGCCGCTAGAGCGCGTTTTGCCGAGGTTTTCTTGCGAGTTTGCGCGATCGATCGACATCTTCTTTGCTTAACTACAAATGAGTTTAGCACACGGAGCTAGGTTTACGACAGAGTGGTCAACGGATTCGAACGATTCCCGGCAGCCACCTTTGCCGAAGCTAGTGTCCGCATGATAACTTGGCCGGCAATGACCGAGCGCAATTGGTTCGGTCCCGCCACGGAGCGAACTTCACTTGAAGCAAACTCGCACTCTACTGATTAAGGATCGCGTCTTCACTTCGAAGGACCTCGTTCGCCTGTCAAAGATTATTGAAGATCGAGGCGCACCCATAAAGGGAGAGCACACAACAACCGGATACGAAATTCGCTTCGATGACAACACTAAAGTAGAGAGTGACTCGCCCGAGATACTTCACGAAGAGTGGCTGACGGAACGTCCCCGCGCGACAGCAATCGCGATGCGATATCGCAGTTACACCCTGGAGCGCTTCATTTCCGTCGATCTCACTCGCGGCGACACGTGGGGTCGAAGCGAAGCAGAGGTGGGCGGTCGCGACACTGATTGGGTAAATTCCAAGTTCTTCGCGTTGGAACAGGCTCTTAAGCTGGCTCGGCCGCAAAACATTTGGCTCTTGCGGCACCCAGATCTAGTCCTTCACATTATCGCGCTCGGTCTCGGTAGCTTGGTGGCGTTGACGGCGAGAATTTTCGGCTTTGTGCTTGCGAAACTCATTCCTCCGCCGACGATCACGTTCACCTTACCGTTCTCTGTGGATACCTCGAAGTTTCCCTCACTCTGGCTCGTATTCTACATGCTCAAATGGGTTTGGGTCTGGTTTCTAGGGATATGCTGGGGTGCATTTCCGATTCGGCGCTGGTTATTTAACCTGTGGCCTACCATCGAGTTCGATTTCGGGCTTCCCCATTTTCAAATCGAAAAGATTCGCCGCGAACGACTCGCTCTAGTAGCGACGCTTGTGGTGATTCCTATTTTAATTACGCTTATCACTGACTGGATCGAGCACCCTCGTTAAACCGGACTTAAAGCTCTAAGCGCGGGCCTTTGCGTATTGGCCGACCTTTACTAGTGCATCGCGCACGTCGGAAGCGTCGGTGATGTTGTAGCGCTCAAACACAGCTTCGGTCTTGTGGCCGGTGATGCGCATCGCTACGCCACGCGGCACGCCTGCACGAATGAGATTGCGGGCTGCGCTGCGACGGAGATCGTGAATCGTCAGTCCTTTATATAGGCGCTTCTCGTACACGCCCAAGCCGGTATCGTGGCAGGCCCTGTTCCAACTCACTCTGAGGTTCGTCGTATCGAACACGGGCCCGTCGCCGCGTGTCAGCGACTTCAGCGTCTTTCCCACTTCTTCGAGCCCTTTGCCCACGAGCGGCAGCGTAAGCGGTTCGTTCGTCTTCGTGATCCTGCCTGGCAGCGCAATTTCGGAACAGTCGTCACTGACCATCGCCCACGTGATCTCCCTCGCAGCTCCAAGGCGGCAGCCGGTGAAGTAGATGAACGTTATTAGTGGCCGTAGGTGCGCGGGCAGTGCCTTTCGCAACGTCTCGAACACATCAGGGTTCACGAATCCTTGGCGCGGCTGCGAATCTTGCGGCATCGGAAAGTGCGGCACATCGGCCAGCCGCAATCGCCCTTCCTTGCGCGCCAAGTTGAGCATCGACCGCAGCATGGTGAGATTGCGCCGTATCGTCGCGTCTGCGGCTTCTTCCTTGCGCCGAGATTCGATGTATCGGCGCAGCAAATCCGTCGTGATGTACGTGACAGGCGTTCGCTTGAAGAACTTGTCGAGGTGATTGAGGCCTGAGATCGCTTCCGTGCCGTCCTTCTTGATGTAAATCGATCCCTTCCTGCGGTTCTTGTACTCTGCGATCAGAGCGTCGCGCACGTCTTCATAGCGGAGATTCGCCACGTTCTGAGCTGGAGCCAGACCCAAGCCGGATTCGCCCATGCGGCGCTGTAGCAGCTTTTCCGCCTTCATCTTCGAATCGCCCTTGCTGGATTCGCGGATCAGCCGACCGTTGTGGTAGTAAAAGATGTAATAGAAGCGCGATTCGGTCTTCTTGCCCGTCTTCTTGTCTTTGTACTTCAGCTTCGCTACGGATCCTGTGCCCCGCTGTCTTTTCACGCTGAACCCCCGCACGAATGTAATGGAAAGGCCGCGTGCAGGCAATACGGCACTCATTGGTAACATCTGGCCGTTGGTACAGCTAGTCCGGCGGTCGCGCGCTCTGTAACGTGAGCGAATGAGCTCCATAACACTTGCTCCGCCGACAGCACTGGCAACAATCGACAATTTCAGTACTGAGAGCTGGAAACTCGACGGCGAACAACTAATGGCCGAGGGCCGCGCTGCGAATAAAGGGCGTAAGGCGGCGGAACAAGCGCTAGATGACGTTAACTGGAAGATCGGCGACTGGCTGCTAACGGGTGAGGCGCACCTCAAGGAAGGCGCGTACCAAGAAGCGGAGCGAATAACGAAAACCAGTCGAAGCACGCTGTACGACTATGCGCGCGTTGCGCGCGCTTTTCCGCCACCTGTTCGCGACAAATCGTTGTCGTTTACCCACTATAAGTACCTTACTCCGCTTTCGCCCGATACCCAGCAAACGCTGCTCGCCGAGATTCGCGATCACAAGATGTCATCGATGGCGCTGCGGAAAGAGCTGGGCAGGAGAGGCATGTTGACTCGCTGGGGTAGGCCGAGAAGCCTCCGAGGCAAGAAGGCGAGCAGTAACAAAAGCCGTCGCGTGAAGATAGAGATTCCGAAGGACGAATACCAACTCCTGCGCGACGTGGCGTTGGCTCGTGGCTACAGTGATGGCGTTAACGGTGTCATTCGCAATGTCACCCTGTTTTGGCTCGCCAGCAACAAAGAAGTCTTGATGCGGGAAGTCCTCGTGTATCAGGAAAAATGCGAAGAAGACAACGCACGCCTCAAAGCAGAACGAGGGGCCCAACCGGCGAAGGACAAACCGCCGCAGTCCCAGCAAATGACGTGGCCTCCGCGAAACACCGACAATGACCCACTTCTAAAAGAGATTCGCGACCGCGAAACACAAATCCTTCACGGCATTTTCAAAGAAAGAGGCAAGATCGTTGCAGACGACGCCAACGCTATGCTGCGCGCTTGCGTTCAGACTCTCGTGGCGGGTGAGTTTGAGGATGATGAAGCATTTGACCACGCTGAATTCGAGTCGCTGCTTTTAGCAGAGCGGGAGTTTGTGCGCCGCCTAGAAGCGGCAGACGGAGCCGAGGGCAAGATCTCGCTCATGACGGGAATGCTCGACGCGAAAGAGCAGCAGGACCGAGCCGCCGCGAAAGCTGTGGTGGATGAGATCAAGGCGGCCGGAAAACAAGCTGCGAAGGATCGCCGACTAGCTCGGGAAGCAGCCTCGAAACAAGAAAAATCCGTTAGCTAAAAGTTTTCGGTTGCCCAACCTTCGGAGTGCGTGGAATATGGCCTCACGGTTGAGGTTGCTTTAGAAACTCTTCAAGCCTAAAGCCTGCTGACCAGCAGGCTAGACAGGCTCCCGAATCACCTTCGGAGCCTGCAATGCCCAAAAAGCCTGTCAAAGCCGTCGAGGTAGGATTCGCGTCGCCGACGCGAATCGCAGTTACCGAACCGCGCTACCTAACAATCAAAGCCGCAGCCGCCTACGCCAGCATGACCGTGTGGTTCGTGCGGGAGCTGATCTGGGGCCGCAAGGTTGCGTTCGCGCGCCTCGGAAATCGCTACGTGATCGATCGGCTGGATCTCGAGCAGTTCATCGAAGCGCAGAAAGTTGGCGCACGCTAGGGAGCCAGCCGTGAAGAGACGTCAAACGCGGATCGACGATACGACATGGCAGCTCTTTGTCCGAGCATGCGGCGGACGGTGCTGTGAGTGCAGGAAGGACAAGGAGCTACAGCAAGGACATCTCCAACGCCATGCTGACGGCGGTCAACTGATCTTTGAGAATCTGATTCCACTCTGCAAGTCCTGCAACGCGAAACACAGCAAGGAATTCACGCGCGACAGCCGTCCCGACGACTGGCGCGACGCATTTTTCAAGCTACTCTTGGCGGAAAACGGCATCGGGCTGAGGTGGCAACCACATGCTCAGGGTGGCAACCACATCGGCGCAATGCAAGCTGCTGACGCCACAGCATTTGTTGACTTGCAGCAGCTCAAATTTGTCGAGAAAAACAGCTATATAACCACATGTGAGCAACTACCACCAACCGAGCCTCTTTCCGAGAGTGCAGCGCGCGCCCTGCTCCGCCAACTGTTCGAAAAAAGTAAGGAGTGCGCGATACGGCCGAAACGGGCGTTCGCAAAGCGCCAGGACCAAATGATGCTGTTCGCGATCCGCAACGGAAGCGAAGCGTTCAGGATCGCCGGCGAGGAATTCCTGCGCGAATCGCCGTGCCCTTGGGTTGTCGGAGACGAGAATCGCGGCGGCTATGCCCAAGCGGATAGCTGGCAACATTTTTGCGAAAGTTTTGACGACTACTTGAAGGACGGACGGGCGCGACGCGTGCGGATCGCGGCGCAGGAACGCAAAGCAGAAGCCGACCGAAAAGAAGCCGAGATTCGCACGGCAGAAGCCGCTCGCGCGGTGAGGTGGAGTGACTACATTAGGATCGACGTGCCGCCGTGGCCGGAAATCACAGAAGAGGACAAGACCTTTGTGCTGGCCGTTGCTGCGGAAAAAGCAGACGCAGGATCGGAGGTGCGAGACGTAAGCGATGAACGTTTGAACCAGAGTTATGCCGTTTTCCGCAGATACAAAAGCTGTGAGCGGGACGCACTGATCAAAGGGAAGGACGAAATCTATGGTGGACTAAATCAGTGTGTCCTGTTCGCAAAGCGGTTCAACGACGCAAGACAGCAGGAGGAAGCGGAGCGAATAAAGACTGTGCGTGAGTTGGTAGATCGCGCCAAGACTCTTGAAGACCTCAAGCAGCCGCGCTGGATGATGAGCGACTTGCTGACTGAACTTGACCCGGACACGCCGGAGTTCGACGGTGAGTTTTAGCCGCGCGCTTTCAGCTTTCGTAGCTCTACGCCGACGACGAGCTCGTGAAGAGCTATGTTCAATTGACGTCGCGATTCCAGCATTTTGTCGAGATTGGTTCTAGTTTTGTTCATTGGTGTCGCCTCTATGACAGCTACAGGTGCTACGGCTCTCGAAGCCAAATCTGAAGGAGCGAATGTGAGTCAAACGCAATACGTTACTGCGTTGATCGACAGGTTCATCGACCAACAGAGCGCCGCGCTGCGGAAACTGCGCTTCGATTTGCTCGCGACAATGCGAGACGCTACCGAGCCGCTCTACCCGCCGACCGATCCTCCGCGTGAGACGGAATTGATGCAGAGAATGCGGCTTGCGACGATTCGCGACGACGACGAGCGGCATGTACAGCAGTTGCCAAACCTGCCGAATCTTCCGGTTCCTAACGTTTGCGGTTCAAGCATGACGGACGAGCAGCGAGCGGAGATTCTGAAGGAAGCGACGCGGCTCAGCACGTGTGGCCGAGATGCAACGGCACTGCGCGAGAGACTTATCGCCTACTTGAAGGAGCATGCCGTTTCGGAGTGGGTTTCGGTCTTCCAAATGTGCCAGGACACGGAGGCATGGATCGGCTTCGGTAAAACCAGCGTCAAGCTGGTCTTGAGCACGCTCGAGGATGTCGCAGATATGCAAGGCATGCCGGCGAACTACGCGAGCCTCGAAGCCAGCACGTGCACTAAGAAGAGCCTGATCCGGTTGCGCGTGAGCAGCGCGAGCGAAATTCTGACCGAGGTCCTTTACTGATGCTGCGTCACACAGTGTCGGAAAGATGTGCAAGTTGAATCACAAATCGATTACGCCGCAATCGCGGCTGCGCGCTGGCCGGTAACGGCTGCATCCGGTCGCATCTTCGGCAACGGGCGCTACGCGATCACCGTGGTGTGCAGTAGGAAAGTCATGCTGTTCGAAACTAAGGAACAGTGCGTGCGCAAGATGATTGCTTTAGACCACGGCTGCGGATCGACGAAGTGCTCAAGCGCGCACGCTTACGTCGATCTACAAGGACAATAACAATGGCAACGTTCCACAGTTTGAAGTACGCGGCGATCCTAAGCCTGCTGAACTCGAGTGGCCTTGTCGCTGGAGACCTATATTTCAGCACGGACCAAAGCACGCTTTACCTTGCGTGCACGAACACGGATGGCGCGGTTGGGATCGCTCAAACTGGTCTTATTCTGACGGGAAATATTCAGCTTGGGTTCAATGGAAATGCCGCATCGATTGCTGGCACCGCCGTGGTTGGCACGCCGCAAGCTGGAGATGTTCTAGTCTTCAACGGCGAAAATTGGATTCCGCAAGCTGAAAGCGGCGGCCAAACGAACAATGTCACCACGCAGTCAGGCAACTACTCGACCGCGATCACAGACGACACGATCTTTTGCAACGGTACCGAACCGCAGGCTATCACGCTCACGACAACCGGTCTTAAGGCTGGCCACGTTTACACGGTGAAGGTGATCGGTGGCTCGTCCGCAACAGTCGTAGCAGAGTCCGGCCTGATCGATGGTGAGGATGCCGTGGAATTATTTGCCAGCGACTCTGCGGATTTCCAGTTCGACGAAACGAACTTTTATTTGGAGTAGTTTGATTTTCGGCCGTGCCGGTGAATCACGGCTGGAACAATGCGGTGCGCGTGGCTCGAGACAGGCCAAAGCGCGGCACCGCGAGCTTACCGCCGCCTTCGGTAAGCTCCTGCGTGGCAAGCTCGCTGAAAGCGTCAGCGGGCTTGCTGCGCTGATCTTTCTAGAGATTCTGGAATGCGCAAAGCGCATGACCGGAACGAAGCGCTTAGACCTGCCAGCACGTGCCACCTTCACGAGGACGCAGGCTAGGGCGCAGCGACGTGCTGCTGCACGCTGCACGCCGCATGGAGGCAGTTAGTACCGAGTCAGCGTGTGCTCGCGAAGCCTGCCCACCTATTTAGGACCAACAGCGATGACAACTTGGGAATTCAGATCGAAAGATCATATCAAGTGGCTCGAGGCGAGCTGCGATGTTTGCCACACGTCCGCCAAGATAGCATCGCCGCGAGCGACGCTTTGGCACTGCGGCAAACGTGAAGCCGCGTCTGCCAGAATTGCGCGTGCCTACTACGAGGGCGATCTGATCCCGTCCGCCTAAAAATCATGCCGACAAAATATCAAATCGCGACCGACACGAGGCGACGCTGTGAACGTAGGCACTTCGGCAGCATTCTTCGCGACCACTACAAGGCCAAGGCTTACGACGAACCTGTTCAAGGTGCGCCTACCGTCGTTCCTGAACGCCTGCCAGAAAAGACAGCCGCCGTTGATCGGGTGTCGCGGAGGGTTGTCGGAAGGCGATTCGGTGAGTGGTGCATCGTTAAGCGGATCGGCAGCGTGCGCGGTGCACACAAATATCTCGGGCTACTTTGGGTCTGCCGCCACGATGACGGCCAAGTGCGCGTGTTCGACAGTGCAGGATTGCACGCGCTGGATCCTGACCAAGAACTTCCGTTCGAACCTGCCAAGCCGCGTCGCCTCTTCGAAGTAAAGTCGATTTCACAGTAAAGGATCCACAGCGATGGCAATGACAAATGCACAGCGGCAAGCAGCGTACCGTGAACGCAAACGGCAGAGACTTGAAGCGTGCCGCCGCCCGCGCGACACTGCGCAGCCCCGCACCACAACGATCCCTGCCTTCGTGCGCGCGCTAGAAATACTGGCTGAAGACGCGGACGCCCTCCAGACTTCGGAGGGCGTTGTGAGCCAAGGATGATCCGCGCGGTTACTTCTTTGCTGAAGACTTTTTCGCGGCCTCCTTCGCGCGCTTCGCTTTGCGCTCGGCACGCGCCTTCTTCGCGGCGAGAAATTTCCTGATCGTGAAGCTGCTCGGATCGGCGCGCTTCTCGCTGATGGAGATGTGTGGCTCGCCGCCCTTGTGCCAATTCGTGCAAAACAGCGTGAACTGATTTTCCAAAATGTATCTTTCGTAGGGTGCGCCGTGCTTCGTGTCGGTGTAGCGAACGCCAATCCGTTTTTCGATTGCGACTACGTGTCCGAACCGCTTGCGGATCGCCGCGACGTAGAGTTCATCCAGCTTCACGCGCATGTCAGGACTGGGCTTGTGGTTGGTCCTCTTCATGATTTTGCCTCCACGCCCACGTGTGCGAAGCAGGCTCTTTGAAACTGCTGGATTGCAAAGTCCTTGCTGCCAATCGGAAGAACGAGTCGGAAGTCGCAAGCTGAGCACGTCGCTACTGAGGACTTGCTGTTGCACGCGACCTTCAATGAGTGCTTGGTCGTTGCCATGTGTGGCTCTCCTTGTGCGCGATCCGCACGAGAACAACCATCCGGGAAGCATCGGGAAAAGACCCCTGGAGCATCCGGCCCAGTACTCGACCGGGCAGAAAGTACCGGGCCAGCACGCTGCCTAGAATGGGCTTGAACGCGGCTGCTCCCGCGCGCTACGCGACGCAACAAACAGGCCAGCAGCGAACACCCAGACAGCCCACTTTTCAGTGCAGAAAAACGACGAAATGAACGGAAAGCAGGAAGAAGCGATCAGCCGGCAATCATCCACGCTGAGACAGAGGCGAGTAGGACGCAGAGGGTGGCGATGTTCACACGTTGGCCTAGGAAAGATCAGTGAACATCGAACTAACCTTCCACATTGGCAGGAGTTGCAGCAGGATCGAGCTCGCGTCCCGCGCGCGTTGATCCGAGCAGCGTACGGGATATCATTTCTGTCAGGATCATCCGCGAAAGACCGTATCGCTACAACTCCACGTGTTTGTGTGAAACGAAATCCGAACATTTTTCTTACCGAGGACCTTCCCGGGTCGTTGCGACGCGTGGCGCGATCCTTGCGCCGACGTTCACTCGGGATTGCTGCGCGTTCGCGGATCATTCAGCCCGCACGAAAATCGCGTAACACGATCCTGACTGTGTAGCGCGTTCCTTGCGCTGGGCGAAGTTTTCCAAACCGATCTTTTGTATCAACCACCTTCCCTCAAGGAAGACTTGCTCTCGCGTGTCCCTTACCTCCGAACGGGCACGCGGGAGCTGCCCATTCAGGAGAGATCAAATGGCACGTCCTCGCAAATCGCTTGAGCTGCATCGGTACCACGGCACGCGCCCAAATCCTGAAAAGGTGAAGCCAACCGCGCTGTTCGTGTCCGGCAGGCCTCGCTGGCCAAAGCACTTGGGACCAGATGCGAAGCGCGCGTTCAAGCACGCTTGCCAGCTTCTCGAACAGCGGAAGACTTTGACGCCTGCGGACGAAAGTCTGTTGGCTCTGTACGCGGAGATTTATTCGCGGTGGTGCGACCAAAAATCACAGCTTGGCAACCGCTACATGGTCGAGACCGTTGTACTTGACTCGCACGGAACCGCGCACACGGTTCTGAAAGTGAATCCGCTCTTGAAGCTGGTCAACGAGAGCGAGCAGCGTTTGCTTCAGATCATCCGCGCGCTGGGCATGTCGCCTGTCGATAAGAATCGCGCGACGCAAACGCATCACGATCCGGAGCAAGACGTGATCCCCGGCTCCGCACTAGACACACATCCAGAATTGTTCAGCGGCGACAGCAATGTCGTTGAGTTCGCTGCACCAACGCCACTATCGCCAGAGGAGCTAGCTAATGAGCATATCGAACTGGATCGAGATTCTTAAGGCAGCCGGGATCGACTCGCGCAGGCTTTCGATTGCGGACATTTACTTCACGGAGGGTCAAATACTCCGCGACGACGTAGTCAGTGCGCGCGTGCGCGCGGTTGTAACTGGTCGGGGTGGGTGCGCGTCGCACGGCACTTACGTTGAAGTCATCGAGAGCATGCCGGAACCCGAGCGCGCGGCATTGCGCGAGCGTGTCACACGTGTTTGAAGCAGTGCGGCCATCGCCGCATCGGAGGCACCACCATGTCACTGCAAGAACGAATTGAACGCCATTTCAATCCGACGCGCTTCTCTACGCTCGAACACGTTGAGCTTGAGAAAGCAGAAATGTGTCCGGCCAACGAGCAGGATCCCGAGCCTTATCCAGTTGGATTCTTCAAGGCACTGACGCGCAGCGGGATCGACGGCGATCTTGGCTTCTACTGCGACCGCTGCCACTTGCTGATCCAGCTTGGCTTGCTGCCCGGCCAGTCGATCACGCACTGCAAAAAGACCGTCAGCGTTCCGAAGCCCAACGACCGAATGGAAACGCGCGCGGTTGGTGAATACAAGGGCTCGCCGCACGCGAACCCGGCTTCGTACCTCATGCCTGTCGGCTTCTAAGACCGCGTCACACCGCGCGGATCAATTGATAAGTCGCACGAAGAGTTGCGCAGGAAGGCGCGTGCCATGCGCGCGCTCTTTACCTCAGGAGAAAGATCATGCAACGACGAGAGCTGTTTAACAGTGGCAACGCTGAACCAACCGGAATCCTTGCCGAGAATCGCTCGCTGGGTTGGGCCGCTGTGGGCGGAGGGTGTCCGCCTGAAATCCGCGCGCACATCGTCGCGTGGCGCACGGCCAAGCTCAACGGTGATCCGCTGCCCGAGATCAACGTGCCCGACAGCCTTAGCGGTTGGACCCAAGACGCAATCGCGAAGCTGGCGGGAGCGCTGTAATGAGCTCGCGCCAAAAGCTAAACAACTTGCGCCTCTTCCTTCGCGGCGCGGACGAACAGCTCGCTCGACAGATCAAGGACGAGATTCGCGTGGTCCTTGCCGCAAAGAACATCGATGCGAGCAGCGTGAGCGACGACGACTTGATGAAGTTGGTTGACGAAGCGATTGCTGAAGCGTCGGCCGAAGTTGAATCAGATTCACAACGCAGCACGGACCGGAGCAAAAACATGGATTTCAAGACACGCATTGCCGAACTACGCGAGCGCGCACGCACTACGCGCGACACGAACGAAGTTCAGACGATCTACGCGGACATCGCGCGCCTCGAACGCGCCATGCAGACCGATACCGAACTGCGCTCGCCGAACGGATCGAGCCGCGAAGTATCGAAGCCCGTTTTTGAAATCCGGGCCGGCGAGAGCAACGAAGAGTTCCGCGCGCGCGCCGTGCGTGAGCTCGCAGTACGAGCCCTCTAACAGGATTTTCCGCGTGGCTGCAACGCCACAGGCCCCAACCGCCGCAAGGAGCGACGGGGTAGGCAGCGGGAATGTACCACCGCACCAAACGCAGTATCTGTGCACAAAGCGGACAACGAGTCACGCACGGCACAACGAGAACTAAAATGCAATTCAACGTCAACGAAGTAAAAGCACTCCGCGAGAAGCGCGCTGCGGCACACGCTGCGGCGATCTCGATCCTCGCAAAACAGAACCAAACGGCGGAAGACAAGCAGGCTTTCCATCGTGCGATGTCCGAAGTCGATTCGCTTGGCGCGAAAATCCAGACGCTCGAAGCCGCACAGCGCGGCCACGCGCCTCAGGATTATTCGCGTGAAGCCAGCATTTGGTCCACGCCGGAAAACCATCTTCGCCACGCGTCGTTCCTCAAGTTCGTACGCGGCGGCACGAACAACCTCGAATCGTCCGACCGTCTGTTGCTCGAAAAGCGCGACATCGCGGAAGGCGCGCCGATGCTCACGCACGTTGGCACCTACACTGGCTTGGGCTACTTTGTCCCGACCGGTTTCGCCAACCGCATCGAGCAGGCGACCAAGTGGTTCGCTCCTCTGACCGACGGCTCTGTTCTGAAGCTGATGAACACGGCCACGGCTCAGCCGCTGCCGTTCCCGACTGCGGACGACACGTCCAACGTCGCCACCATCGTCGGCGAAGCGCAGAACGTTTCGGAAGAAGACGTTACCGCCAGTCAGGTTGTGCTCGGCGCTTACAAGCTGTCGAGCGGCTTGATCAAGGCTTCGGTCGAATTGCTGGCTGACTCGGCGTTCGATATCGAAGGCTATCTCGCGGAACGCTTCGGTGAGCGCTTCGGTCGTGGGCTAGAGAATTACCTCACGAACGGAACCGGCTCTTCGCAGCCGACCGGACTGATCCCGGCGATCCTCGCAAACGGCGCAACGCCGGTTGTGGCGCAGGGTTCGTCTGAGACCACGGGTTCGGGCGCGCAGACCGGTGCAAACAGCATCGGCTACAGCGACCTCGTCAACCTGGAGCACTCGGTTGACCCGTCGTACCGTCGTGGCGCGAAGTACATGTTCCACGACCAGACGCTGAGTTCGATCAAGCGCATCTTGGACAAGTTCGGCCGTCCGCTGTGGGTGCCTGGCATCGCAGTGAGCGAACCGGATCGGATCAACGGCTACGAGTACACGATCAACCAGAGCGTGCCTCAGATCGGCAGCGTGTCTGAAGCCACCACGGTGATCTTCGGAGACTTTTCGAAGTTCGTCGTGCGAAAGGTTCAGGACATGCGCATGCAGCGGCTCAACGAACTGTACGCCGTGAGCGGACAGGTCGGCTTCCTTGCGGACTACCGGATTGACAGCAATCTCGTCTGCGCGGCCAGCACGCACCCGTTGAACCTGCTCCAGCAGCACAGCTAAACCGCCGGCGCGCGGATCGCGCCACGAACCTAAAGGCCCACGTTGCTCACGCAGCGTGGGCCTTTTCTATTTGAGGCCGTCGCAGATGTGCTAAGCGATATGGCTGGCAGTCCCCAATTAAAGAAGCACGTTGGCGAACGCTTCGGACACCTCCGAATCATCCGCTATTCACATGTCAACAAGTCCGGCACCCGCGCACACGGCCATTGGGAGTGCCGCTGTGACTGCAAAGGACGAACCATCGTTGGCTATCCTGCGCTTCACGATGGCCGAGTAAAAACGTGCGGCTCTTCCTGCCGATTCCGCTATCACCGCCAGTTTCCAGCGGACCACGTAGGCGAACGCTTCGGACAGCTCGTGATTACGGGCCGCTCGAAGGTGAACCAGTCTGGGAATGTCCGCAGATGCTTTTGGAAGTGTCTCTGCGACTGCGGCCAGAAAACGATAGTTTCCTACATGGCTCTTCGGGCAGGCGTTCAATCCTGTGGATGCCTCCGCAAAGCGCGTGGCCAGGATCGCTCGTTGAAGCAGAGGCGCGGGGCACGTAAGCGACGTGCTAACCACGTCGGGGAACGGTATGGGTTGCTTACGATCACTAAGCGCGCGCCCGGCTCTTGCCATTGGTATGTTCGATGCGATTGCGGAACACGCGGAAAGATAATTTGCTACAACCTGCTCGCGAGACGCACCCCTACGCGAAGCTGCGGATGCCTACATCATCGCAGTGGGCCCGAGCATCCTAGGTACAAGTTTGGCACTCTTGGGATCAACAGGGTTGAGTACCGCACCTATCGGTCTATGATGCAGCGTTGTCACGGCAAAAATGCTCATCTGAACGAACGATACGGCGGTCGTGGGATCACTGTTTGCGACGAGTGGCGCGACAAAGAGAACGGTTTCCTAAACTTTCTTGCTGCCATGGGGAAGCGACCTGACGGAATGTCGATTGACAGGATCAACGTAGAAGCTGGATACAGCCCTTCGAATTGCAGGTGGGCGGACAAGTCCACGCAAGCCAACAATCGCCGATGCAGCTATACCGAAGAAGAATTAGATCAGCTACGTGCGCAGGCTGAAGCGGATCGTGCCAAAGAACAAGAGTTGAACCCGTTCTAGTTGGAGTTGCTCGGCCACGAGTCGCGAATCTTCTTGAGGTCTGCAATTGCAGTCTGAAGAGATTTTCGGTTGCGCGGAGAACGCATGAAACGAAAATCGCGTCCGTACCGAAGCCACATCTGGCTCACAACGCCTAGGGCGATGGCTAACATCGCGAGACTAGAGAGCACCATGTGTTTGTAGCTAGCCGTGTCGGTCAGTGCTGCAACAGAGAGCAACACCACCGCCACTATCGTAGTTTCGGTTCCGACCATCCTGATTTGCACGCGCTTCAGGCCCCAGAGTATTTCATCCTCGGCCTCCGTTATGGCGGGGAACTTTTCAAACTCAGCAAGTTGTGCCTCGAGCTTCGCGATCCGATTGTTGAGCGACACGTGTGAACGCTTCGCGAGCCAATTCACGAAGAACGGAGTCAGAATGTTGGCTAACATGCTCAACGGAATCGCCAGTACCAGCGCTGCGAGCGTTACCCAAAATCCCCACCAGCCCAGGTCTCCGTACGGCCACAGGTACGTTCCAACTGTCATATCAATTGAATCGCGGTTCCGTAATTCTTAACCGCTTCCTCGGCGTACTGTAGAGCATCTTCGGTCTGCCTGATGACGAATGCCGCAGCTTCGAGCCACATACGGTTGTTTGAGGAGTTTGTGGCTTGAGGCAGCAGAAAGCGCTCCACGTCTTCGAGCATGACGAGATGCCGCCCCACTAGAAAGTCTCCCGTCCGCTTATCCACGATCCTTCCTTGCAGTAATGCGCCAGAAGCCTTGAGTGCCGCTACGCGTTCCTTAATCTGCTCTTCATTCGATGGCGGCATTTCCTTCCTCCAGCTACGTCCGAATACCCGATTTGTGCAACAGCTCCGTGACGAGCGCGCGAAACTCCTGAATGTGCGGCGCGATGTATTCTCGGTGGCACGTATATTCGACCTTGTGCGCTGAAAAGTTGCCGAGGGTGCGAAAAGTCTCCAGGCACGACTTGCTGTTGCGTGACAGCGCCAACGTTGTGTTGTTCTTCGCATCCGAAATGATTCCGTCAAGCATCACGAAGTTCTTATTCGAATCTTGAATTGCGGATTCAATACTCAGGTGACGATAAGACAGGATCAGCAGAATTTCGACCAATCGGCGCATCAGAACTGAGCAGCCATCGAATAAATTTTGTTCATAGGAAGCGTTAATCTGCTTCGCTATAGTTTCAATGTACCCGCGGGTTCCTTTGTACTCGATCTCCGGCAGGATCG
>JABDGF010000035.1 GCA_013286165.1 Acidobacteriota bacterium
CCTCGCCTTCTGGGTCGCGAAAATTCTCGCCACCACTCTCGGTGAAACCGGCGGCGACGCGCTTTCCATGACGCTCCAGCTCGGCTACGCCCTCTCCACTCTGATTTTCCTGGGATTTTTCGCCGTCACTCTCGCCGCGCAACTCTCCACGCGCCGCTACCACCCCGCCATTTACTGGGCCGTCGTCGTCGCCACCACCACCGTCGGCACCACCACTTCCGATTATCTAGACCGCACTCTCGGCCTCGGCTACATCAAATCTTCCCTCATGCTCTTCGCCGCCGTCGTCGTCGTTCTCGTCGCCTGGCGCCTCACCACCGGCGCGATCCGCGTCGATCAGATCGAAACGCGCACCGACGAAATTTTCTACTGGCTCGCCATCCTCGTCGCCAATACGCTCGGCACCGCCCTCGGCGATATGACGGCTGACGATCTCGGCCTCGGCTTCTCCGGCGGCGCACTCCTGTTCGCCGGCCTCATCGCCCTGGTCGCCGCGGCCGCCTGGTTCACCCGCAACGCAAAGCCCGCCTGGCGCGGCATCCTCTTCTGGTCCGCCTACGTCCTCACCCGCCCCCTGGGCGCCACCCTAGGCGACACCCTCACCAAGCCCCACGAAGAAGGCAGCCTAGCCCTCGGCCGCATCACCTCGTCGCTAGTGATCGCCGCCGCGATGATCCTGGTGATCTCCGTGACCTACCTACGCCGCCGCCAACCCGACGCACCGTCCTCCCCAACGCCCACAGCCTAGCCCCTCACCCATCCCTCCACTCGACTCTGCCCTTGACGTCATCCAGAGGCCGCTTCATCGGCCGGAGGATCTCTCTTCTCCGTTGAATTCGACTTTGACGCTACCCTGGGCGAGCACACCGAGCTGTAGCTTAGGCTTTCGCGTCCGCCGCAGGAGGAAGTGCTCTGCCTCCCAGAGGCCTCGCGCCCGCCTTTATCTTTGTTTTTGGATATCAATTCGAAACTACGCGGCAGGCTGATACAAATACTTCTGAAACCCGGCAAACGCAGCCCGTATCTCCTCCGGTTGCCCCAGATCGTCCACCGCATCCGGAATCGAATCGTGATACTTCAATCGCAATAGCGGCGTCAGTTTCTCCTGATCCAGCTCGCGCACGCCTTCGCTCACGTAGTGCGCCAGCACGAAGTCCAGAAACTCCCGCTGCTTCTCGGCAAAGTTCGCCCGAATCCGCACCTTCGCCCGCGAAGCACGCTCCTCGCGCGTCTGTGTCGGTAGCGCATACGCAACGTGCGCCAGCACATCGAATAAATCGCTCTTCTCGGCGTTGATAACGCGCGCCATCTCTTCCAGCTGGTCCTGCCCGAACTTCTTTTCCGCCAGGCTCTGCAGCAGTTTTGCGCGTGTGTCGGGAGCGCTCCAGAGACCGCGAAGCTCGGCTTCATTCTTGAATAGAGAAGGCAGCTCGCCGAAGAGCTGCTCCAGAAACTGCTGCGCGCTCATCGGCGTCCCGTCCGGATGCCAGAAAGAAGTCACCATCATGTGCTGAATGGTCCGCGCCTTGCCGTCCGCGAGCTTTACCTTGATTTTCTTCGGCCGCGCCCGCTTTTCCTCGTCGTCCTCGTCCGGCTGCGGCTCTCGGATCGCGTCTGGCCGTGGTTTCGGCTCGTCCACGGGTTCGGGCGCAAGCGGCTCGCCATCCCATTCCGGGTCGTTGAAATGGTGGTGCGCCTTCACGAAATCGTAGATCGTGAAGTAGTCCTTCCCATCGTAGAGCCGCGTCCCGCGCCCGATGATCTGCTTGAATTCGATCATCGAATTGATCGGCCGCATCAGCACGATGTTCCGGATATTCCGCGCGTCCACGCCCGTCGATAGCTTCTGCGACGTCGTCAAAATTGTCGGAATCGTCTTGTCGTTATCCTGAAAATCCCGCAGATGCTGCTCGCCCAGCACGCCGTCATTCGCCGTCACCCGTTGGCAGTAGTTCGGGTCATGGCTCGTTTTGATCTGATTGATCGCGTCGCGCACCATCAGCGCATGCTCTTGTGTGGCGCAGAAGACCAGCGTCTTCTCGTTCTGCCGGATCTGTTCCATAAATATCTTCACGCGATTCATTTCGCGTTCCGGAATTTCGATCTTGCGATTGAAATCGCGTTCTTCGTACCGCTTTCCGGTCTCGACTTCGCCCTCGATCAGTACGTCGTCCGGCGTGTACACATACTCATCCAGCGTCGTCGAGATCTGCTTCACCTTGAACGGCGTCAGGAATCCGTCGTTGATTCCTTCCTTCAGCGAGTAAATGAACACCGGTTCGCCAAAATATTTATACGTATCGATGTTGTCTTGCCGCTTCGGTGTGGCCGTCAACCCCAGCTGCACGGCAGGCGAGAAATACTCCAGAATTCCGCGCCAGTTTCCCTCGTCGTTCGCTCCGCCCCGATGGCACTCGTCGATCACGATGAAATCGAAGAAGTCCGGCAGATATTCGCCGAAGTACGGCGAGGGTTTGTCATCCTTCGGCGGTCCGCTCATGAATGTCTGGAAAATCGTGAAAAAAAGGCTCCCGTTCTTCGGAACTTTGCCTTTCTTCCGGATGTCCCCCGGGTCGATGCGCACCAGCGCGTCTTCCGGGAAAGCCGAGAACGCGTTATAGGCCTGGTCCGCCAGGATGTTCCGGTCCGCCAAGAAAAGAATCCGCGGCCGTCGCGACGGCGCACCGCCCGATTTCCAGTCCGCCAGATTCCAGCGGCTCTGAAACAGTTTCCAGGCGATCTGGAACGCGATGAACGTCTTTCCCGTTCCGGTCGCGAGCGTCAGCAGGATGCGGTCTTTCTCCGAAGCAATCGCTTCCAGCACCTTCTCAATCGCGATGTCTTGGTAATACCGGCTCTGAAAATACCCGCCGCGATCTTCAAACGGCACGTCCGCAAACCGGTCGCGCCACGCATTCGCTTCCGAGTACGTCAGCTTCCACAATTCCTCCGGCGTAGGGAACGCCGCTACCGTCCGTTCCTTCCCTCGCCGCATGTCGATCCCATAAATGCCCTGGCCGTTGGTGGAATAGGCCCAGCGGACGTCGAGCTTGTCCGCATAATTCTTGGCCTGGGCGACGCCTTCAGTGAGCGATTCGCCCCACGCCTTCGCCTCAATCACCGCAAGCTTCGTATTCCGATACACGAGCACGTAGTCGGCGCAAAGCGGTTTGCCGCGGCGCACTTCGCCGCCGCTCTTGCCTTCAATTCGACCAAGCGTAATGGGATATTCGCGGCTGATTCGGCTGCCGTCAACGACACCCCAGCCCGCTTCTTTCAGCGCGGGATCGATGTGTTCCGCTCTGGTTTCGGCTTCGTTCATTTGGGGCTAGATCGCTCCTGAAAATGCCTGAGTTAGAAGTGAACTTTTTAGCTTCTCTAGCGCTTCGATTTTGCGTAGGTAGATGAGTTCGAGGTGGCGAACCCGTTCGGATAGAACGTCGAGAACGGCAACGATCCGTTTTTGATCGGTCAGCGGAGGCAACGGAACCATCATTTTTCGAAGATCGACCAAGTAAAGATGCTTCAAAGCCGCGCCTTGAGGAATTATCTGACTCTTAACACAAGAAGCCTGGAGCGCATGGCGGAGATAGGAACCTAATTCCCGAAGGACAGGCTTGATCAGAGCCAAGGACACAAAAATCGAAAACTCCGTGTCGGTCTCGATCAGTCTAACGACTCCGATCGTTCCGTCCTTCGTGACTAAAATGTCGCCTTTCTCAGGGCGAGTCCGTTTAATGAACTCTTCATGATCAGAACGCGAAATGTAACGGACCTCCTCGAAGGAGATACCGGGACCTGCCGTCAAGTTTTTAACCATGACGAACGGTACTCCGGCTTTAACGTAGTGCGGCTTCTTATGAACCCCGTCGCTGATACGAGTTGTTAGCCTTGCAAGCGGCTCCCAAGCCCAGCCCACGGGCAATGTAGGCCGACCCACGGGATTACTCTTCTGGCTCGCAATCGAGGGCGAGGCGCCGGCCTTGTTCGAGGCCACGTAGCGAATCTCGTCAATACGGCTCAAGAGTGAGTCCACGGACTCGCCAGAATGAGTGTGCAATTCGCCTTGGATAGCCGCATCCACTAAGGCGGCGTGTAAAGAACTTAAGTTTGCGAGGTTCGTAAACGTGTTGGCTTTGGCGACGGCAATCGCGTCAAACGCCTCGTCAAGGATGCCCACGATCCGCCGCTGCTCGGCTCGCGGAGGGAACCTCGCTCTGACAGAGTAAACGTCATTTCGATTGATTCCGGGTTTCACACCCCTAGCGAATTGCGGAAGGTCGAGCGACTTCAACAAGTGGAAAAGAAACCTCAAATCGAATCGCGTGTCATCGAAAGTAACGAAGTACGTGACATCCAAGGGCCAGAACTTCGGTTCGGTCAGGTTTACTTCTCCCGCCGAACCCTTACGCCCGACGATGATGCTTGGCTTGTCATAGTAAAATTTATTGCTCCGCGACATTGGCCCATTCGCGCCGTACACCGGGTAGGCACCCGTCTCGATACGACAAGAGCCGTCAAGCGGCTTGCCGTACTCCAGTTTAACGACATCGCCCAGCGCAAGTTCTTGCCACGTACCGCTCAAAGTAGACCCTCGATTGTCTTCAGTGCCTGAGCGCTCTCTAAATCTAGCGCATTGATTTCACGAATGATTTCCGATGGGCTTCGGTGTTTTTCAGCTTTCCCACCGTTTGGATTCGATACTGCAAGATCGAACGTGTCTGGGTCTACGGCCTTCGCGTCGAACGTCCAAGACTTCTCAGAATCAGCGAATTTTTTCTGAAGGGTAACAAAGTCCCGCAGATCATCGTCATTGAGCGGATTGGTTTTGCCCAGGCTGCGCCCTGGCTCGAGTTGGTAGTACCAAATTTTTCGAGTTTTCGTCCCTTTCTCGAAGAAAAGAACAACTGTCTTCACGCCGGCACCCTGGAAGGTTCCACCCGGACAGTCGAGAATTGTGTGGAGGTTACAGGTCTCGAGTAGGAGCTTGCGGAGGCTTACAGACGCGTTGTCAGTGTTGGAGAGAAAGGTGTTTTTGATGACGATGCCGCCGCGGCCGCCGGCTTTCATCACTTTGATGAAATGCTGGAGGAAGAGAAATGCAGTTTCGCCGGTGCGGATTGTGAAGTTTTGCTGCACCTCTTTTCGTTCGTGGCCGCCAAATGGTGGATTCGCCATCACGACCTCATAGCGGTCTTTCTCCTGATAATCCTGTGTTTCGGCGAGGGTGTTGTCGCGGACCATGTTCGGAGCATCGATGCCATGGAGAATCATGTTCATGATCCCAATCACATAGGCGAGGGGCTTTTTCTCTTTTCCGAAGAAAGTTTTTTCCTGAAGGATTTTCGCGTCCTTCGTCGAAAGGCCGCCTTTCTTCTCTTTCATGTACTCGAAGGACTCGCACAAGAAGCCGGCTGAGCCGCAGGCGCCGTCATAGATGCGTTCGCCGATCTGCGGATTTATGACCTTGACGATGGCGCGAATGAGCGGTCGGGGCGTGTAATATTCCCCGCCGTTCCGTCCCGCGTTGCCCATGTTCCTGATTTTCGCTTCGTAGAGGTGGGAGAGTTCGTGCTTTTCGGCCTGCGAGTTAAATTTCAATTCGTCGATATGGTCGATGATTTCGCGAAGGTTGTAACCTACGTGAATCTTGTTTTTGAGCTCGCTGAAGATTTCGCCGATTTTGTATTCGATGGTGTTCGGCCCGGTGGCCTTCTGCTTGAACTTCTGGAGATAGGGAAAAAGCTTGTCGTCCACGAAATCGACCAGGTCGTCACCGGTCTTGGCCCGATTGTCGTCGCGCTCGCCGTTCTTGCCGCGCGGCGCCGCCCACTCTTCCCACTGATAGGGCTTGTCGAGCAGGAAAGTGTACTTCTTGCCGTCAAGCTTCGCCTCCATCGCGCGCTCTCGATCCAGCGCATCTAGGTACTTCAGGAAGAGCAGCCACGATGTCTGCTCCGTATAATCCAATTCCGTTGTGCAACCCGCCTCTTTCCGCAGCACATCGTCAATGTTCCTAAACGCCTGTTCGAACACTCGAAACCCTCACAATCGTGGAATTCAACGGTCAGATTGTATCGAAATGGGAAAAACGGGGAAGCCTAGTTCTTGAGTCGGTTCATGATTGCCGTCACGTACCGGAATAGCGGCGAAAAGGCTTCAATTCACCGTGTATTTACTTGACGACACGTAACTATCATGATAAGATAGGCTGGGCATGATTGAGAGCCCGCTGAGGACTGCACATGCGAACTGGCCGTCGGGCACCCCTCTCCACCCCGCCGCCGCTCCTCGCTTCCACCCGCCATCCGTACAACTACCGACTCATCCTCACCAAATCATCTGTAACTCCCGCAAAAATCAACCTCGGTTCGAACTCTAATCGACATCTCGTAAAATTAAAATGTGACGTAACTTCAAGAAAACAATCATCCGAGGCCCGCTCTAATCGGCACTAGATGACACATCTGCTCACAACGCGCAGTAGGACAGGCTCTCAGCCTGTCTGCGTCCCGCTCTCAGCGGGGCGTGATCTCCTTGCCGTCGCCTCCTCCGCCTTACCCGCGTCAGCCCAGACCGCCACCGCTCACGCGCCTAGCGGGCAACCCTCCGCCACAGCACCTGTAACGGCGGGTCAGCGAAGCGCCTTGACCCGGCAGCTTTTGACCTTGGTTCCGAGTCCAGTTGCAACCCAGTTGATAATTTCTAATCGGAGTGCTCGCCGATTAGAAATGCCCGAAAGTTACACAAAACAAAGGACAGGCACCCTTTCTAATCGACACAAATTTACCCAACGGCTCCGGACTTCCAACCGACCTGCTCCCCTGTCATCGCCTCAGCACACACACGCGCCCCGCGCTAGAATGTCCCCCGCCAATGCCGAAAGCCTACTTGTCACTGGGATCGAATATGGGGGATCGCGCGGGGAATATTGCGCGGGCTGTGGCGCTGCTGCGCGAACGCGGGATCAGGGTGACGAAGGAGTCGGCGCTGTATGAAACCCAGCCGGTGGAGATGCGAACGCAGGACTGGTTCGTTAACAGCGTGATCGAGATCGAGACCGACGACGCGCCGAAGTCGCTGATGGCGAAGCTCCTCGTGATCGAGCGGTCCATGGGGCGAGAGCGGCTGGTCCCGAAGGGGCCGCGCGTGATCGACATCGATATTCTACTCTTCGGCGATCGCACGATCAGCGAAGAGGGGCTCGAGATTCCGCACCCGCGCATGGCCGCTCGCCGATTCGTCCTGGTCCCGCTCGCGGAGATCGCGCCCAACGTCGAGCACCCGGTGCTGAAACGCATCGCCAGGGAACTGCTCGCGGCCACGCCGGACCGAAGCGAAGTTCGAACAGCGGAATAGACCGCTTCAGGGCCTGAAGGCTGGATACGTGCGAGCAATTCGCCGGACCTAAAGGTCCGCGCTTCCGTCAGTAGCTGGGCGTGAGGCCGATGGCGTGGATTACGGCGCGGTAGCGCGGGTCGGAATGGAGGTGGTCGAAGACAGGGTCGGTTTGGATCGCGAGGAGTTCGATGTCGTGTTTTCGTACGGCGTCTTCGAGCAGGTCCAGAGTGTGCTCGCGTTCTGAATCGCCAAGTTCCGCGGTGACTGTGGCCGTGCTGTACGGCGAGGTGTAGATGCTGGCGGGACGCTCTTTGATTAAGTCGAGGCGATATCGAAGAGCAGCCTGGTAGCCTCCGCGCTCGAAAGCTTTCTGCAGCCCCTCGGCTCCTTTCGCGAAGTCCCAACGCTTCCACACGTAGACGGTTTCATCCAGCCACTCTTTGTACCTGCCGGTGCAGCGGTACACGTAAGAGAGCTCGAGGTGCAGGCCCCAATCGTTGGGCATGGAGACCAAGCGCCAGTTCGCGTCGCGCTCGGCGTCCTGGTAGCGGCGCACCTGGGAATAAATTCTGGCGAGAACGTGCGGCCGGCTGAACGGGTCGATTTCCGTGGCGCGCCGCTGACTGTCCACCGCTTCGTCGTAACGGTGCAGGGCGATCAGCACATAGCTGCGCAGGTGCAGGGCTTCGGAATACGTGGGATTCAGTTCGATCGCGCGCTCCAGTTCGTGATTGGCGCCGTTGAAATCCCAGTCGGCGTAGTAGTAGGCCGAGCCAAGTGCGAGATGCGCCTCGGGCGATTCGTCATCGAGCTGAACGGCTTTCACGGCCGCCTCTTTCATCTTCGGAAGACCAACGAGCGGCGCGACGCGCAGGCTGTCCACGGCTGCTCCCCAGATAAACGACTGGCCCACCCAACTCAACGCGTAGTCCGGCTGAATCTCCATGGCCTTTTTGAAGTAAACCGCTGATTCGTCGTTTTTGCCGCTGTACCAGGCGTTGAGGCCGCGAAGGTAGGCGTCGTGCGCCTCGGGATTGACGTACTTGGTGGAGGTGGGTCTGGAAGCAGAGCTGTTGAGGCGTGCAGCGATGGCTTTGGCGGCGTCGTCGCTGAGGTTCATCACGTCGGCGAAAGTGCGGTCGTAATCGTGCGCCCAGAGGTGAGCGTCGTTGGAGGTGTCAATCACCTGAAGGTTGAGATGAACGGCATCGCCTTTGCGGGCGACCGAGCCTTCGACGATGGCATCGACGCTCAGCTCGCGAGCGATTTCGCGGAGCGTTTTGTGCTGGCCCTTGTACTGCATTGTGGAGGTGCGCGAGGTGACGCGGAGGTTGGAATTCTCGGCGAGCATGGTGGTGAGCTCGTCGGTGACGCCGTCGGAGAAGTAGTCCTGTTTGGGGTCGCCGGAGAAATTATCGAGCGGGAGGATGGCGATCGAGTGGATCTGCGGCGCTGCAGCGGAGGCGCGGTGTTCGTGGTACCAGATCGCGGAGATGCCGGCGATGGCGAGGACGATCAGGGCGAGCGCGGCGAACGGGCGCCAGTTCGCGTTGAGTGCGTCCGTATGGAGCGGCGGCGTAGGCGCGGGGTGTGCGCCGGGCAGGCTCGCGGCTAAAGGCGGCGGAGTATTTGTGAAGTATGAGGCGATTTCCTCGCGTGGAGTCGCGGTCGCAGGCGGGTGAGGATTTGCCGCCGCGTGAGCGCGAGGCTGAAGAGCGGCGATGAAGCGATAGCCGACGCGGGGAATCGTCTCGATGTACAGCGAAGCATCGGAGGAATCTCCGAGCGCGTCACGAAGCTTGACCATGGCTTTGTTGAGGCCGCGGTCGAAATCGACATAGACGTCGGCGGGCCACAGCTTTCGCCGGATTTCTTCGCGGGTGACGGTCTCGCCGGGGCGCTCGAGCAGGACGAGCAGGAGATCGAAGGGCTGCTGCTGAAGTTTGACGCGCGCGCCTTTCTTGCGGAGTTCGTGGGAGCGAGGATCGACTTCGAAGACACCGAAACGGAGCAGCGGTGAATCGGGGCCGGTAGGAGATGACGTTGCGTCAGACACGGAAACGGCTCCCCGGGGCGCGACGGAGTATAGCACGCGGCACTTGTGCGAATGGTTTGAGCCTTGGTCGCATCGGCGGCGACGCGGGTGCAGGGAACATGAGCGTCCAACGCCCTAGAAATACGGTAGTTGCTGGGGAACAAAACGACATTACGCCGATGCATTGAAGGCGGCGCGCGAGGCGAGTAGAAAGTGGCGTCTGCGGAGAGCACCGTTGCCGGACGCGAGCCGAAGAACATTCATGCGAGTGATGGCACTGAGTCCAGTGGCTGCGACGTGCGCGACTGCGATCTTCGGGAAGCAGAATACCTGTGCCGACTCGAAGTTAAGGTTTGCGATTGAGGACTGCGAGATCGAATTGACGGTGAGGTCGTACGGCAAAGTTTCGAGCGACAATTTGTCGTTTATCGACGAAATAACCAGGCGGCGGTTTTGCGCCCCGACTGAGGCTGGGAAAGCGGGAAGCGCATGCGTGACGGCGTTCCGCGGGGCGCTTTCTGTGGCGCAGTATCGGTTCTATCCGTCGTCGCGCGCGGCGGCGCCGGTGATGCTGCGCGAACGCGTTACGACAATCGATCACGATAAGCGGTTCAGTCCGCGCGCGCCGGAAGAAGAGGCGATGGCGGTGGAAGCGAACGCGGCGAGCGACATCCAGGCATTCGGATTTTCTGCAGATCACGAGACGGCGAGCGAATCCTTCCCCAAGTTCGCTGCTCCGTGGGCGTTGATGCGCCAGGATCTTTATATCGACGATCAGAAGGCGCCGATTCTGATCCTGCATTGGAAGCACACTTTAGATTCGATTGAACTTGTGGATGTGATTCCGGGCGATCGTACGCGGGTGCTGTCAGCGTAATCGTATTGCTGTGAGTGAAGGCGGCGCGTTTAGAACCGCTGGCGTTCTTTCTTTTCTTCTTCCTGTTTTTTGCGCGCTTCCGCTTCAGAGCGCTCCCACTCGAGCATCTCTTCCTCAGTCATCTGATATTCCTCGCGCGAAGCGAACATGGGATTTTGCGGAGCGCGCCGCGCCTCGGTGCGTTCGCGCTGCGCGCGGCTGCCGAAGCTGAAGTCGCTCATTACGCGGATGGGCTCCTCGATCGAACCGGTAGCGACGAGCAGGTCGCTCACTTTCTCCAGAAAATCGTGCAGGTGGTAAGGCTTGGTGAAGAACGGAAGTTTCTCGCGAATGAGAACGGGTTTCGCGATGTCCGCGAGAGGACCGGGAATGAGGAACAGGACGCGGATGCCGCGCGGACGGGAATCGTCGAGGACGGCGTCGTGGGGAGCGTCAGCGTCACCCTGCGCGAGGTCTTTCAGGATCATGAACAGGGGACCCGCGACCTCTGTAAGGCCGACGTTGACGATGACGAGAGACCACTGGCCGCTGGCGAGCTCGGCCATGGCCTTGGGGATTTCGCCGACGACGCGGACGCGCCAGCCCTCGGCGTCGAGGATGCTGGTGAGCGCAGTTTGGCTCACTGCATCGTCGTCGATGACAAGTATGCCGACCTTTTTCAAACCGGGGGCTCCCGCCAGAGAGTCTATTTGGAGTATATCGGCGGGGATGGGCGAAGGTTTCGTTGAGGCGGCCTGGTTTCCTGTGGCGAACTTGGCCGAGCGGACAAGCGAAAGAGACAGGCGAACAAAAGACGAAACATTTTGCTTGACACAGCGAAGAAAAGGCGAATATAGTGCGCAAGTGCGGCGAGGCAAACAATGGCCACGTACCCCATACTTCGAGACGCTCCCCGGACGCTTCGGCGTCCTCGAAACGCTTCGAAGCAAACCAGTCTCACCTTTCTCCCCACAGCCGCTCGCCACGGCACCTGTGAGTTCCCGAACGAAGCTTCCGCGCCCACCCAGGCACCGAGCCTGGGAACGAAGCCCGATTCGGAGCTGGTTGGCATTGCGCGCCTCGCCGCTTCCTCCCCTTGCGCTGAAGTTAAGCGAGGGACCGAGTACTTTCTCTTACCTGTTAAATCGATCCTGAACCACTGTTCGTCGCCGCGCGTGCCGTTCCGCTTTACGGTAAACCCGTATCGCGGGTGCGAGTTCGGCTGCCACTACTGCTATGCGCGCTATACCCATGAATTCATGGAAGTTCCGGGCGACGAGTTTGAGTCGAAGGTGTACGTGAAGCAGGACGCTGGAGCGCTGATGGATCGGGATCTATCGCGCGAGCCGGTGTGGGGCGAGCACATCGCGATCGGGACGGCGACGGATCCTTACCAGCCAGCGGAGCGGGATTTTCAGGCGACGCGTTCCATTTTGGAAAAGGTGGCGAAGCGCGAAGGGCTGAATGTTTCGATCACGACGAAATCGAACCGCGTGGTGCGCGATCTGGATTTGCTGAAGTTGATCAACGAGCGGTCGTCGCTTTCGGTCAATTTGAGCGTGACGACGACGCGAGCGAGTTTGGCGCGGGCGCTGGAACCGCGAGCGCCGCGGCCGGATTTGCGGCTGGGTGCGGTGCGCGAACTGCGATCGGCGGGCATTCCTTGCGGCGTTCTGGCGATGCCGATCGTGCCGGGGATCACGGATGGCACCGAGGATTTGGAGGCGCTGGCGAAAGCGGCGAGCGAGTCCGGAGCGCAGTGGTTCGCGGGGAACGTACTATTTTTGCGGACGGCTTCGCTGGACCACTTCATTCGCTACATCGGCGCTGAGTTTCCGCGGTTGGCTACACAGTATCGCGATTGGTATGTGCGGTATGGCAATGCGCCTCAGTCGTATCGCGACGGCATCACGCAGCTGGTTCGCGAGCTACGCGAAAAGTACGGAATGGGATGGCGGCCGGGTCGCGCGCCGGATGGACGTCCGCCGCGATCCTGGAAATCGCCGCAGATGGAATTGACGCTGAACGAAGGAGGTAGTGATGGCTCACGCCCGCCCCACAACGCGCCGTATTGGTAGAGCTGCGAAAGCGCAACTGCCGCTGAGGCAGCAGCCGGTGGCTGTGATACCAATCTTGATTCCCGAGCCTCCGCCGGTGGAGACGCGAGGCGTGCCGCTGCGGCAGGTGGCGTCGTTTATGATGTGCGTGGCGCTGCTGTGCTTGCTGGCGTTTGTGGCGGGGCGCGTGGATGTGTCGGCGGCGGATGTGGCGCAAGGTGGTGGCGGGCGGTCGATGCAGGTGAACGCGGCGTCGATGGTACCGGTGGGTGGATTTGAAACGCGCTCGACGATGCCGGGCGCTCTGGATGCGAAGGAGCCGCACATGTTTCTTGGATTGCGAACTGTGAAGTATGACGTGGCGGACATCGCGAAGGCGAAAGAGTGGTACACGAAAGTGTTTGGAGTGGAGCCGTATTTCGACCAGCCGGAGTTTTACGTGGGTTACAACATCGGCGGGTATGAGTTGGGGCTGACGCCAGAACCGAACGCAGGTGCAAAGCGCGAGTCGGCGGGTGTGGCGTACTGGGGCGTTGAGGATGCGCACGCGGCGTATAAGAGGTTGATCGAGTTGGGTGCGACGCCGGTGAGCGATGTGCAGGATGTGGGCGGCGGCATTTTGGTGGGTGAGGTGCGCGATCCGTTTGGAAATGTGATCGGCGTGATTTACAACCCGCACTTCAAGCCGGGCGAGGCGAAGTAGAGTCGGTGCCGACGCGCGGCTAGCAAGCTTGGACTTCGGGAGTGGGCTGGAATTTGTCGACGAGCGCCATTTGCTGGACGATGGATTCGACGACGTAGTCGTCGCCGAAGCGCGAGTTGATCATCAGGTTATAGAGCGGGCGGTGCGGCCACTGCTTTTTGAAGTAATGCTCGATGAAGGCGGCGCGGTCGCGATCGACTTCGGCGACGAGCTGGCGCGCCTCGTGTTCGGTCTTGCCGATGGCTTTGAGGCGGTAGATTTTTTCTTCGTCGGAAGCGTAGATGAAGACGCTGAAGACGTCTGGCCGATGGCGGAGGATGTAGGGAGCGCCGCGGCCGACGATGACGGAATTTCCCTGCGAGCCGATGTCCTCGATCACTTTGTGGAGGACGTTGACCATCTGATCGGTGTCAAAGTGCGAGTCGCTGCCGGTGGATAGCGCGCGTTCGTAACTGCCGCGGGCGTAAATGCGGAACAGGCGGTAGAGAAAAGGATCGACGCGTTCGTCGCAGCTTTTGGCGGATTTTACGTCAACATTAGCGACGTGAGCGATTTCCGCGCTCAGCTCTTCGTCCCACAACTTCCAGCCGAGACGCGTGGCGAGAGCTTTAGCAATGAGGGCGCCGCCACTTCCGTACTCGCGTTCAACTGTGACGATGCGAATCGGCACGATGCATGTCGCGCCCTAGTGAGCCGCCATCGGTCCACCGGGCTTGACCCTCTTCATCAGGAAAACCAGGGGAATCATAGCGCCGATGGCGATGGCGAGCATCCAGAAATTGTCGATGTAGGCGAGCATGGTGGCCTGGCGCTGGAGATTAGCGACGACGAGGCCGTAGGCCTGTTGCGCAGCCAAGGCGGGACTGGAGCCGCGCGCGATGAGCGATTTGGTGATGCCGGCAAGCGCGCTCTGCAGCTGCGGATTGCCACTATTGAGATTGTGATTCAGGTCGTTCAAGTGCACTTGCTGACGGCGCGCGAGCATGGTGGTGACGAGCGAGATGCCGACGCTGCCGCCGATGTTGCGAGCGAGATTGATGAGGCCCGACGCCGCGTTATTTTTGCCGGGCGGGATGAAAGCGTAGGTGGCGGTATTGATTGGCACGAAAAGGAACGCAAGGCCGATGGCCTGGAACACGCGCGCGGTGGCGGCGGTGCGGAAGTCGATATTGAGATCGAAATTCGTCATGCGGAACATGGCGAAGCAAACCATCGTAAGGCCGAAGATCAAGAGGCGGCGAGCGTCCGTCTTGCCGAGCAGGAATCCCACGAGCGGCATGCACATGATGATCGCGATGCCGCCGGGCATCAGCGCGAGGCCTGCGCGTTGCGCCGTGTAGCCCATCAGCTCCTGCAAAAATTGCGGAATAAGCACGGTGCTCGATAAGAGTACGAAGCCGACCATGAACATCAGCAGGTTACCGACGCCGAACGACCTTTCTCTGAATAAGTGAAGGTCGATGATCGGGTCTTTGTGGCGCCACTCCCAGATAATTACGGCGATGAGCGAGATCACGCTGATCGTGGTCATCGCGGTGATGAAGTGTGAGCCAAACCAATCGTCGCGCTGGCCCTTATCGAGGACGACTTGAAGCGTGCCGAGGCCGAGCGCGAGGAGGCCGAGGCCGATGAAGTCCACGCGGAAGCCGGCTTTATGGTCGTGGCGCTTCATGTACGGCGGGTCTTCGATGAGCATGTTGGTTAGCAGCAGCGAAATGATGCCGACGGGAATATTGATGAAGAAAATCCAACGCCAGCTGAAATTGTCGGTGATCCAGCCGCCGAGAGTGGGGCCGATGGCGGGAGCGAGCACGACGGCCATGCCGTAAACGGCGAAAGCCATACCGCGTTTGCGCGGTTCAAATGTGTCGGCGAGGATGGCTTGTTCGCTGGGCTGTAGGCCGCCACCACCTGCGCCCTGCAGCACGCGGAACAAAATCAGCATGGGCAGGTTCGGAGCGATGCCGCAAAGAAACGAGCTAACGGTGAAGAGCGCGACGCACGTCATGTAAAAGCGCTTGCGCCCGATGAGCTGCGAAAACCAGCCGCTGAGCGGAAGGACGATCGCGTTTGAAACGAGGTACGAGGTAAGGACCCAGGTGCTTTCGTCCTGACCGGCGGAGAGGCTGCCGGCGATGTGAGGCAGCGCGACGTTTGCGACGCTGGTATCGAGTACTTCCATGAACGTCGCGAGCGTGACTACGACCGCGATGATCCACGGATTGACTGCGGGACGCCACGCTGCGTCCGACGGAAGTGCAGCGGCTGCGCTCATTTTACTTGACGTAAACTTTGGGTTCGACGGACATGCCCAAGCGCAAGTACAGATCGTCGTTCTGTCCCGGCTCGAGAACGATTTTCACCGGGATGCGCTGCACGACTTTCACGTAGTTGCCCGTAGCGTTTTCCGGCGGCAGCAGGCTGGTGCGCGCGCCGCTGGAGTTGGCGATGCTATCGACGTGCGCTTTGTACTCGCGGCCGTTAGCGTCCACTTTGATGATCGCCTTCTGACCGACTTTCATATTCTTGAGCTGGGTTTCTTTGTAGTTCGCGGTGACCCAGACCTCGGCGAGAGGCACGATCGAGAAAAGCTGCTGGCCGGGCGAAACGTTCATGCCGACTTCGGCGTTTTTGGTGACCGTGCCGGAGACCGGCGCGACGATTTTCGTGTAGCTCAGGTTGAGCTGCGCGGTTTCCACGGCGGCCTGTTTTTCTTTCACGCTGGCGTCGGCAGAGCTGGCGCGCGCTTCGGTGGTTTCCACCTGGCGCGGCGCCGTTTCGGCGTAACGCAGATTGGCTTCGGCTTGCGCGAGTTTCGTTTTCGCCTGCGTGATTTGCTGCGCTGCGGAAGCCGCGCTGGACTGAGCGCCAACGACGGTGGCCGTGCTGGCCTTTGCCGCCGCGACGGCGGAGTCGTACTGCTGCTGCGAAATTTCCTGCTTATCGACGAGCTGCTTGTAGCGGACCAGGTCGTTCTGCGCCTTCACGTCGTTGGCCTGGGCTTCGGAGAGTTGCGCCTTCGTGACTTCGTATTGCTGTTCGGCGGAAGTGATTCCGGCCTGCGCGTTTTCGACGTCAGCTTTCGAGACGCTGATCTGGCTGGTGGTGTTCACGGCAGTGATGGGAACGTTGAGGTTCGAAGCGCGCGCGGTGGCGACAGCGTCGGCGAGTTCAGCTTCGGCCTTATCGAGAGCGGCTTGATAGTCGCGCGGATCGATTTCTGCGAGCACGGTGCCGGCTTGCACGGTCTGGTTATCGTCCACGTTGACCTTGGTGACGTAGCCGGAAATGCGCGCGCTGAGCGGTTGCAAGTGGCCGTCCACTTCAGCGTCGTCGGTGGATTCGTAGCTCGAAAAATAGTTGTAGGCAAAGTAGCCGCCGACGAGCAGGACGAGAGCGATGACGATCAAGTAGATGGGCGCGCGCGGATTCTTTTCGAAAAAGCTCTGCTTGCGTTCGGGCGGCTCGGAGGCGGAGCGGTTCTCGGCCGGAAGCTTTTGCGGCGCGGGCTGCGCGGCAGGCTGAGCGGGGCTCGATTGTGCGGGTGCGGCGGCGGTTTCAGTGGTTTGTGGCATCGCTATTTTCCTTTGAAATATTCTTTCACGCCCACTTCGGCGAGGCCCATGGCGCGGGCCAGAGAAATCTTGGCGTAGTTGTAGCTGTAAAGACTGGCGATATAGCTGTCGTTCGCGCTGGCGACTTGTTCCTGTGCCTGTACGACTTCAACGGTGTCCGCAACACCCGCTGCGAAGCGGTCGCGCGACTGATCGAGAGTTTGCTGCGCGAGGTCGATATTGCTCTTTGCGACTTCGACCTGCTCACTGGAGGACTGGAGATTCAGCAGCGCGGTGCGAACGTCGGCGTCCACCTGCGCGCGAAGATTTTCGTAATGCTGGCGGGCTTGTTCGAGTTGCGAATCGGCGACCATTTCATCGCCCTTCACGCGATTGCCCTGAAAGATGGGAATGGTGAGCGTGCCGCGCACGTCAAAGACGCCGTGAGTGCCGAGCGTGGAGTACACGCCGGCGATGCCGTAGTCGCCGGAGAAATTGATAGACGGGAGATAACCGGCGCGAGCGGCTTTCTTGGAATATTGCGCCGCGCGCATGTTGAGTTCGGCGGATTTCAAATCGGAGCGCGAGGTTTCGGCCTTCTGAATCGCATCGTCAACGTTCAACGCGGCAAAAGGCGTGTAAGGCGATTTGTCAGTGAGTTCGAATTGCTGCGCCGGATTGAGGCCGATGACGCGGCCGAGCGTGAGCTTCTGAATGGCGTAGTCGTTCTTCGCCTGGATCAGTTGCTGCTGGCGTGTTTTCAATTCCACTTCGGCGCGAAGGCCGTCGATGCGCGGCGACGTGCCGGCTTTCACCTGATCGGAAGCTTGATTAAAGAGCGCTTGCGCGGTGTCAACCTGCGCGGAAACGCTTTCGATGCGCGATGCATCAGCGATGGCCTGCAAGTAGGAATAACCGACGGCGAGAACGACGAGGTCGCGCGCATCTTTCGCGGTGTATTCAGCGGCTTTCGCGTTTTGCGTGGCGGCGTGAACGTTGTTGATGGCTTTTAGATCGAGCATCGACTGCGTGACGTAAGCGCGCGAGTCAAAATACGCGAACGGGCCGACGATCGTGGGGATGGAGACGCCAGGAAAATTGAAGTTGAAGCCGTATTCGGCGAGGTCGATTTGCGACGCGTTGATGTAGCTGGTGGTTGTGACGTTCGGGAGCAGGGCGCTCAGTTGTTGGTAGCGCTGGCCGCGCGTGGAGCGAACGTCTTGATTCGAAAGCAGGAGGCCAAGATTGGTTTTGAGGCCGCGATCGATCGCGTCTTGCAGCGAAATCGGAAGAGTGCCGGGAACGAGCTGGCCCGGGACGCTGCCTTGGAAATTGGAAGTGGTTTGCGGAGCTGCAGGCGCGGAAATCGCGCTGCTCGTGGCTGAAGATTGCGACGAGCTAGAGGAGCCAGGCGCAGCGCCGGGGGCGGTCTGCGCGTGCGACGGCACGGCGCTGAAGGCCACCAAGGCCACGGCGAAAATAGGAATAGCAAAGCTTGTGAGACGGCGTATCACGGAGACACCCTCCGGTTTATCAATGGATGAAGGCGAGCGCCTCTGCGACTCAGCGATTTCGAAAGATTTTTCGTTCCAAACTTGCGAATACTTCATCACTTCGATCTCCTCCGGCGGCCTGCGGTCGCGGGGGACGCGGCGCCGCGAAAGCCTGGCTCCATCAGCGTCCAGGTCTCTTCCAATACTTTACGCAGCGCGGCAGAGGGATATATCGACCAGCCCATGGTGACGCCCATCATGATTCCTTGCATCAGGCGCGCGAGGTCCGCGGCGGGAACGTCACGCCGGACTTCGCCGCGGCTCTGCGCGAGTTTGATGATCTCGGCGAGTACTTTCCGGCAGGCTTGCACCCTGTGTTGCAGTTCGCCGCGAACCGATTCGCAGGAAGCGTGCGCGGCGTAGATCGCGCGAATCAGCGCTTCGTTTTCGTTGATTTGGCGGATCGAATTGGTGGCGAGGTTGTGGAGCACGTCGAAGATTGGGCCTTTGGTTTCGCGGGCTTCTTCCAGGCCCTTTTGCACGGCTTCGAGATAAGCGCCGCCAAATTCGGCGAGGATATGTTCTTTGGTCGGAAAGTAATTAAAAAAGGTTCCTTTACCTACATCGGCTGCTTCGGTGATGTCTTCGACGGTGGTGCGCAGAAAGCCACGCTCTGCGAAAAGGTCGAGCGCGGCTTGATACAGACGCTCGCGGGTTTCCTTGCGATGGCGTTCGCGGCGTCCGGTTGGGCGGCGTTGAATTTGGTGAAGCTGGCGTGGTTGAGTGGCCATGGTGAGTGAATCCAATTGTGACTGTAGCCCAAACACGACCATTAGTCAAGTTCGAGGAAGGGTCGAGTGTGAGTATATGGGTATGGCTTGCACAGTTTAGATGTTCCAGATTGGAACGCGCGCTCAGGCGGGAAATGGCAAGGAACTGCGGAGTGGCTAGAAACAAAAATGCGCCGGAGGATTGCTCCCCCGGCGCATCGATGGAAAGTTAACGGATGCTCGTTACTTTACGCGGGTCGGGC
>JABDGF010000036.1 GCA_013286165.1 Acidobacteriota bacterium
GTACTCTTGAAGTGGAAGTCATCTTCAATCAGCGTCAGCGTAGCAGTAACGTACTGCGTCAATGGCTTGTACCACTCCCTGTCGCGTTCGCCCGAGACAATCGCTACATCGAGAATTTGCAGGCGGCTGGATAGTTCGATTGCTCGTTCCCGTAGCTGCTGCCAGTTTAACTTCTCGGCAGCGCTGGCTTCCCTAGCTTCGGCAAACCTGACTGGTCCTTGTCCAGCAAGGCATTCGGCGCTGAACGCTAGACGCCGCACAAGCGTCAAAAGACGTTCTCGTTCCGTGTTCGTCTCTCGAATCCACCCAAACTCGAATTGAAAGCGAACCAGCTTGTTTTGCCTTTCGAGCAGCCTGTTCTGCTGGTGCTCGTGCCTGACTGAGTTGGTGGCTTGCCACTTCATGATGCGGGTCTGGGCCTGCATCACACACACCTGCCGAATGATGACTATCGTCGTGATGATGGCGAAAAGGATGGTCGTAGCAAGCGTAGCCCACTCGGGATTGTCTTTGAGCAACTGAACCCAAGTGTATTCGTGCATTTCCAGAGGCATGGGCATGGTGCGCGGATGATATCAAATTGCTAATAATAGACCTCGTAAAGATTACCCCTTCTCTAGGGCATCGATACCCTGGGGGAAAACGATTTCGCGCTGAGGAAAACCTCAGCACGCTATAGGTTTCATTGGTGAGCTGTTTTCGGGTCGGAATTACGGGCGGCTGTTTCGTGGGCGGCTGAGGAATTTGCGACCCGCCGCGTAGGGCTACGAAAAATACCGCGACCGCAAGTATGACAAATAGGCGGACTCGGGGCTTAACGCTGATAAGCGTCCAAAAACGCTTTGATAGGTATCGCACCGGAACACGATTTCACCGCCCACCAGGGTGCCAAACTCTAGCGCTTCCTCATGATGCTGCTTCGCCGCGTCGCTGTCTGGCACGTCGTAGTAAAGGTACAACAGAACGAACCCTTTGGTCCCGTAGCGCCGAGTGAGGGCGATTGCGTGTTTCAGCAGTTGTGAGGCCTTCAGGAACTTGAAACTGTCCGTTGATGACAGGCCTTCAGCGATGCCACGGCAACCGGGTAGTTCGTCCCAAATGCCAGAGTTACGAAAGTAGGAGGATTTCAAAAAGTCGTGTTCGTTAGTCTGGAATGGCTCTGAGAACTTGCTTTCGACCGCAACAGGTAGACGGTCACGCCTATTGTCTGTAATTACAACATCAAGGTTCGCTGGCTTGCTGCCAACGCCGGTTGGGAACTTCTGCTCAAACCTCAAGTCGGAATCGGCTGTGTCAAAGCCGCAAGCGTTCAGCAAAGGCAGTGCGGAACGCTTTCTCCAATAATCGAACACATTGCACGCCAACGCGGAAGACGAATAGAGCGAGAACATCTTGCCCACGTTCTCCGGCGTTCCAAACTCGTCACCGTCACCCGCTTGGATTTCAGCGCGAGTTTCATCATGGAGCGGCGCGAACAGGTTATCTTCGAGACGCGAGACTCGCCCGTTGACGCTGACCGTAAGTCCCCGAGCCCGCGCCCATCGTCGTTGCCGTTCCTTAATGAACTGTAGGGTGTCGCGCTTCTTCATTAGGCTTAAGGTCTACTGAGTCGCCTATTCGCAGGCGCATTTTTGGCGGCGGAGAACTCGAACTTTCACGAGCAACGACAAAACTACCTTGTGCAGTTGCAGCACGAGCATGAGTGGCTGAACGAAATGAACCGCCAGCGGATAGAGATAGTCCGCTTGGCTAAAAAGCTGCACATAACCACCCTATCGCTCGCACGGGAAGGGTCACCAGACGAACTTCACGCCAAGGTCTGGTCAGACCTTCAAGCCGCGTACTACGAAATGAAACTCCAACTGGAATTGCTTGACGTTGCGGCCTACACGAAGGAACCCGATGGGTGGTACATGAAGCTGAGAGGATGGCTGAAGGAAATCTTTGCTGCAATCACTAACAACTTCAAGCTCACCGATACGTGGAACATTCCTCATCCCGACACACGAGCCGCGATTGGAGAACTGGAGGATAGGCTGAACCCGCTGACCGGTCTGTTTGCCCTTCAGGTCGCCATCACCAGCGATTTGGCCTTGTTCCGAACAAAATGGACGATGGCAACGACCGAGCGCGACCCTGAAGAAGCTTGAGCCGGAGCTATTCGTCGTGTCCCACATCCATCTTGAGCAGTTTTCGCGGTGCATTCGGGTTCGGTATCCAAGTCGGAGCCTCGCCGTCCATGTCATCCATGTCGATTGGGCAAGGGCATTCGAGGTAGCCGCGCTCACATTTCGGACAAATCTCGGACAATCGGCTGCGCTCAGCTACGGGTTCGGGCGTCGGTGGCGAGGCGGAACTCTCAGCGGGTGGGGTTGGGTTCAGGGAATAGCGCCATTGGTCGTACAGGGCACCATAGACCTGACCGTTCTTTCCATGCCGGACACCGGCGTAGTTATAAGGGGATTCGAGTCTATCAGCGAGCCAAGCGAGCTTCTTCCGCGTAGCGGACAAGACCCACTTGGTATCGTGGATGAAAGCGAGCAGGGAGAGTTCTTCATCCGTGGGCAGCGCGAAGCGACCAATCGCTTTTGAAACGCGGTTTGAATCTTTTTTACTTCCAGACCAGCCTTTATCTTTCCAAACAAGAAAGTCTGGTGTTGGGGTGGTTGTGGAGGAAGACGCTGCGCAGCGCTGCTGCTGGCCGTCACCCACTACCCCACCACCTTCTACGGGCTGAGGTTGGGCAGTAAAACCTTCTACATACTGTCCACAATTTGTCGCGTCGGCAAAATGTGTACTGGTCAAGTCCATATTTTGTGTACCGGCAGAGTTGTCAGAAGTGCCCCAATTTGTGTACTGGTCCGATACACAATTTTTTGTGGACCGGCTCGGGACGGTCATCTTGAGGATAGGTATCGCAAACTTGCCACCTGACGCCATTTCTCCGACCTTTTCCGCGTAACCCATCTTGACCAGCGCGGTCTTGGCACCACTCAGACGGGTGCGCGAATTGCCGGTCGCGGCTTCGAGTTCGGGAAGGGTCACAACTTCGGTGTCGTTCTTGTCCGAACGCCAGTAGAGATACAGCCATACCTTGAGTTGCAGACCGTTCAGCGCCATTACCTCGTCGCGCCAAGCGAATGGGAGCTTCTTAAAACCTGAGTTGTTGACCACGGGATTCTCGCTGTTTGTACAATCTTTGAAACGCGGAGACGAAGCCGCCTCACCGTTGCGACGAAATTGTTGAGGGTGGGAACAGCGAGTTACCCACCCTCTGAGACGTCGTACATCCCTCGTCTATTGATAATACTCAGTAGTTCAAACTTATTCCGAACCATCACGAAGTCGTCCCAACGCGGGTCAAACTTGATGCCCTTACCGCCGATGTTTTCGTACTGCGGTTCTTTTTGATTGGTGCACAAGTTAAGCATCTGCGACCACGTGTCGTACTCCGCCGTGGGACCGCCGTTATTGGCTCTAAATTGGCCGTGAGCCTTGTTACCGTTCACAACGCACTGACCACTTAAGAGCCAAGCCTTTCGCACTGACCCTCTCCTATACGCCCCAAAACTGTTCTCCGGTACAGTTCATTCCGATGTGAGCCGCGCCTTAGCATTTTCACCAGATGCGCCACGCTGCTTACCGCTGCTGGTGGCTATCGAGCCGTTCGTAGTCGGTCGGCCCGATAGTTACTCCCTCCAGCCGGACGGTCCTAAAGCCGTGCCAAAAGGACCGTCCCAATGGTTACCGAACGACCCCGTCTGTTCACCATGAAACAGGCTTGCCAGTACCTGAATATCTCGCTCTATTCCCTACGCCGTCTCATCTACGCCCGGAAGATGAAGGTTCTGCGTCCCGGTCATGGGTTCCGCCTTGACAGGGAAGACCTTGACCAGTGGGTCGAAGCCACCAAGCGCACCCTCTAACAATTGTTTGGAACAATTTCGACTTTCGAGTACTACCGTGAGAGTTGTTTCAAACAATAGGAATGCGTGACTATGACCAAGAAGGTTTCAATCATCGAGGTACGGAAGATGCTCCGACGTGGCGACCCATACCGTTACATCTCGCACGTCAGCGGCTGGACGCCGTCGCAGTTGACGGCCATGGCTGCGATTTTGGGCATCAAGCGCAAACGTGGTCCTAAATCCAAACAGGAGGCAAAGTAGATGCGAACCAAAGGCACAGGTAGCATCTTTCAACGTGGCACGCGCTGGTATGTCGCGTACTACGACACGAACATGCGTCAGCGTCAGGAATCAGCCAAGACCGACTCGAAGCGCGTCGCAGAGGAACTTCTGCGTAAGCGCCTCGCTGAGGTCGAAGCTGGCATTCCGGTCGATGAGGTCAAGAAACTCCGCTACGAGGACATCAAGGAACTGGTCATCGTGGATTACCGCAACAACAAAAAGAAGGGACTGGAGAAAGACGAGGAAGGCAAGGACTACATTTGGGGCTTCGAGCATCTGGACCCATTTTTCAAGGACATGCTCGTCAAGAACATCTCCACTTCCCTGCTCAATCAGTTCGTCACCAAGCGCTACGCTGAGAAGGCGTCCAGCGGCACAATCAACCGCAACCTGTCACTGCTTCGCCGGATGATGCACCTTGCTGAACGCGAAGGCAAACTCAACACCGCGCCGTTCTTCCCGATGCAGAAAGAGGACAACGTCCGTGAGGGATTTGTGGAGCGGGAGCAGTTCGTCGGGCTACTCGCCAAACTACCCGAACATCTGCGCACCTACGTCACGTTCCTTTACTACACCGGTTGCCGAACGACAGCCGCAAAACTCATCACGTGGTCACAGGTGGAGGTCGTCGGCGAGAAGGTCTATCTCAACCTGAAAGGGACTCAGAACAAAACCGGCAAAATGCTCAAGCTGCCGCTCCCGATGGAAATCGCGTCGGTCTTGCGCAAGCAGTTCCGTCAGGACAACGTCGCGGTGTTCAACACTCGAAACCTCCGCAAGGAATGGGATAAGGTCAGAGGCGGGGTCATCGTCAACGGCAAGGTTAAGGGCGGAATCCTCATGCACGACCTGCGTCGTTCCGGCGTCCGCAATCTGATTCGCTCCGGCGTTCCACAGTCCGTGGCGATGAAGATTTCCGGGCACAAAACGGCCAGCGTGTTTGAGCGTTACAACATCATCTCGACGGATGACATTGACGCAGCGATGCAAGCCGTGGAAAATAAGAACAGCGGTAGTTTGATGGAAGCAGCGCAGAAAAAGCAGGTCGAAGTCGGAATCAAGTGCAAATCAATTGCAGTCTGATGTGTAGTAGAACGTAAGTCCTTTAGGCCGAGTTAGCTCAGTTGGTAGAGCAGCCGATTCGTAATCGGCAGGTCCCCGGTTCAAGTCCGGGACTCGGCTCCACTCTTCTCCCATACCAAATTTCGTGGGCCCTCACTCATCCCGCGTTGTAAAAATTCGTGATACAGTCCGCGAAACACCTCGCACTGCGTCTAAGCCCTTCCAGGAGGAGCCAAACCATGGCCCTGACCATCAACGGTCTTTCGAAGACCTATCCGAACGGCGTGCAAGCCCTCAAGAATCTCTCCCTGACTATCGGGAACAATATGTTTGGCCTACTCGGCCCAAACGGCGCCGGCAAAAGCACGCTGATGCGCACCGTGGCGACGCTCCAGGATCCTGACGCCGGGTCGATCACCCTCGACGGCATCGACGTACTGAAACAAAAAAACGAAGTCCGCAAAGTGCTCGGTTATCTCCCTCAGGAATTCGGTGTCTACCCGAAAATGTCCGCGGCAGATATGCTCCTGCACCTCGCGGTTCTGAAAGGAATCGCTTCCGCGGGCGAACGCAAGGAAATGGTGGACGCGCTGCTCCAGCAAACCAATCTCTGGGAAGCGCGCAAGAAATCGCTCAGCACTTACTCCGGCGGCATGAAGCAGCGCTTCGGCATCGCGCAAGCGCTGCTCGCAAATCCGAAGTTGATCATCGTCGATGAACCAACCGCTGGTCTCGATCCCGCCGAGCGCAATCGCTTCCTCAATTTGCTCAGCTCCATCGGCCGCGACGTCACCGTCATCCTCTCGACGCACATCGTGGACGACGTCCGCGAACTCTGCCCGCGCATGGCGATCATCGCCTCCGGCCAAGTCCTGCAGGAAGGTTCACCCAACGACGCGCTCGCCGCTCTGCAAGGGAAAATCTGGAGCAAAGTGGTGAAGTCTGATGACGAGCTGAAGGCGATCGAAACTCAGATGAACGTAATTTCGACGCACTTGGTCTCGGGCCTGCACGAAATTCGCGTTTACTCGGAATCTAATCCCGGTGACGGATTCAGGTGCGTCGATTCCGGGCTCGAAGACGTTTACTTCCTGAATCTCTCGCGGCACACGCTGAATTAGGGAGACGCCGATGAATCTATTCTGGGAATTCTTCACCTTCGAACTGAAATTCCGCGCCAAGAGCATTTCTACGTACGCGTACTTCCTGCTCTGGTTCCTATTCAGCTTCTTCTGCATCGCGTCGGAGAGCTTCGGCCCCGTCGGATTCAGCAACGGGAAAGTCCTGTTAAATGGCCCGTATGCCAACACTCTGGACTTCACCGCCGCAACGTTCTTCGGAACAATCGTGATTGCCGCGATCTTCGGTACGTCGATCCTCCGCGATTTCCAGCGCGACACGTATCAGATGATCTTCACCAAACCAATTTCGAAGTTCGGCTACCTCGGCGGCCGATGGGCAGGTTCTTTCGTCACCACTGTATTTGTTTTTTCAGGATTGATATTTGGAACTTGGCTCGGCACCTTTGCGCCATGGGCTGACCACGTGCGCATCGCGCCGAACCATTTCTGGTGGTATGCCCAGCCGTTTCTCTCGATCTGCGTGACGCAGATCTTCTTTTTCGGTTCGGTTTATTTCGTGGTCGCTGCGCTTTCGCGAAAAATCTTCGTCGTTTACGTCCAAGGCGTGCTGTTTTTCATGCTGTATCTCATGGGCTTGACGATCTACTCCGCCACGCGCTCACTGGAAAGGTTCTGGAGCGGGATTTTCGATCCAGCCGGCTTTCTGTTGCTGAGCGACATCACCCGCTACTGGACGGTCGCCGAGAGAAACACGCTTCTCTACTCATGGTCCGCACACTCCGGGCAAGGCGTCTTCCTCTACAACCGTTTGTTGTGGCTTTCGGTTGCCGTCCTCAGCCTCGTGATTGGATGGGTATTGTTCCCCATGTCTGTGGAAGCGCTCACCGCGAAATCGCAAGGCCGCCGCGCCGCAAAAGCAAAGTTGCAGGACGAGATTGAATCCCGCGCGAAGCGTTCGCTTGTCGCCGCTGTGCTACCGAGGATTCATCAGGTATTCGGACCGGTCACGGGCTGGATGCAGTTCGCTTCTCTCACCGTCATGCGAACGCGCATGTTGCTCCGCGAGATTCCTTTTTGGGCCCTCGCTGCGCTCGCGATCGCATTTTCCATCAGCAACGGCTACTTCGCGGGGCATCTCGGCGAGCAAAACGTTTGGCCCGTCACGTTCTTGATGGTTCAGGCGGTGGAAGGTACAGCCACCTTATTCTTCTACATCGTCGCCGGCCTCTACGCCGCTGAGCTGATCTGGCGCGAGCGCGATGTCCGCATCGATGGAATCGTCGATGCCCTCCCGATGAGCGAGACGATCGACTGGCTTTCGAAGTTCGCCACGATCATGGTGGTCGAGGCGCTTCTCCTGTTGATCCCGCTGGTGTGTGGTGTTGTCATGCAGGCATCGTCGGGCTACTACCACTTCGAGCTCCTGCAATATCTGAAAGAGCTGTACCTCGTCACCTACCCGCAGATCGCCATGTTCGCGCTGCTCGCGATGTTTGTGCAAACCATCGTCAGCAATAAATTCATCGGCCACGCGATTGTCATCGGCATTTACTTGCTCAACCCGATCCTCTACAACGTCGGTTGGCAGAACACGCTGTATCTCATCGGTTGGACCCCCACGTACACGTACAGCGACATGAACGGATACGGGCATTTCGTTCCAATATTGTTCTGGTCGATAGCGTATTGGCTGGCCGTCACAGGAATTCTCGCGGTGATTTCGATCGCGCTCACGCGTCGCGGCTCCGACGATAGCTGGGCGGCGCGCTCGAAAATGGCGCGCGGCCGACTCCCGAAGCTTGTGCCCTCCCTCGCGCTTTTCGTAATCGCAGCGATTGGCTGCGGCATTTGGTACTACTACAACGGCCACGTTCTGAACGAATACCTCGACGCAAAAGCACGCCGTGGAATTCAAGCCGACTACGAACGCAACTTCAAAAAATATGAGAATCTGGCGCAGCCCAAGGTTCTCGCCGTCGATTCACGCGTGGATATTGATCCTGCGCATCGCTCCTTCGCCGGCTCGGCCACCTACACGCTGCAGAACAAGACTGCCGCGCCCATTCCTGAAATTCACCTCACCGATCAGCACGAATCCGTCAGCAACGTTTCATTCGATCGCGGCTTCCGCAAAGTAAGCTGTGCCGCGCGCAACAGCTACTGTATCTACGCCCTCGACCAGCCGCTCGAACCCGGCGCCGTCGTCAAGATGACTTTCAACGTCGGCCATCAGTCTCGAGGCTTCCGCGACGGCAATGAACTTCCCGAGTTCGCCTACAACGGAACGTTTTTCGACTCCGACTACTTCCCCTACATCGGATACAACCGCGGCGTGGAACTTGACGATCCGCGCCGCCGTCGAGAAGAAAAGCTCGGCCCACTCGAGGAAATGGCGTCTCGCGGCGACGCGAAGCAATCCCTCTACAATCTCTTCGTTCAGGATTCGGATTGGATCCACTTTCATACCGTCGTCAGCACGTCTGCCGATCAAACGGCCATCGCTCCCGGCTACTTGAAAAAAGAGTGGACCGAAAATGGGCGCCGTTACTTCGAGTACGACATGGGCGCGCAGCAAATCGCCGACTTTTTCGCCTACATTAGCGGCCGCTACGATGTGAAACGCGAAAACTACAAAGGCGTGAACGTCGAGGTGTACTACACGCCCGCTCATCAATTCGACGTGAACGACATGATCGACGCCTCCAAGCGCGGCCTCGACTACTACCAGCAGAATTTCAGCCCTTACCAGTTCGCGCAGTACCGGATCATCGAGTTCCCGCGCTATCGCGGCTTCGCGCAGTCGTTTCCAAATACGATTCCCTACTCGGAAGACATCGGCTTCATCGAGCGCGTCGAGAAGAAGAAGGACATCGACTTCACCTATTTCGTCACGGCTCACGAGCTAGGGCATCAATGGTGGGGACATCAGCTGATCGGAGCAAACGTGGAAGGCTCGAACATGATGTCCGAAACGCTCGCCGAATATTCCGCGCTGATGGTGATGGAGAAAAAATACGGCAAGGATCAGATGCGTCGTTTCCTTCGCCACGAAGTGGATACCTACCTCCGCGGGCGTGGCGGCGAGACGCGGCGTGAGCCGCCTCTCGTGCAGGTCCAGCGCGAGCCGTATGTCTGGTATTACAAGGGCGGGCTCGTGATGTACACACTCGCTGACTACATCGGCGAAGACAAAGTAAATCTCGCGCTGCACAATTTCCTGGAGAAGTATCGTTATGCGAATGCGGAGAATACCGAGACGCAGCCCTACCCCGACACGCGCGAACTGGTCGCCTCGCTCCGCGAGCAGACGCCTCCCGAGCTGCAGTATCTGATCACCGACGGTTTCGAATCGATCGTGCTGTACGACAACAAGGCTCTGACGGCCGTCGTGACGCCGACCGCCGACGGGAAATTCAAGGTCACGCTCACCGTGCAGGCCCGCAAAGTGAAAGCCGACGGCAACGGCGACGAATCGCCGATGGGAATGAACGACTACATCGACGTCGGCGTTTTCAGCGGCACGAAAGACGACGAGAAGCAGCTCTATCTGAAGCGCGAGAAGTTCACGCAGGAGAAACAGACCTTCGAAATTATCGTGGACGAAATGCCCACGCGCGCCGGCATCGATCCGTACAACAAGCTGATCGACCGTGTCTCCGACGACAACACGATCGACGTCACATAACAATAATCCGCAGTAGGACAGGCTCTCAGCCTGTCTGCTCCCCGCTCTCAGCGGGGTGTGCCTTCGGCGAGCGCAGTGAGCTGTAGCTTAGACTTTCGAGTCTAAGTCCTCGCCTTCGCGTCCGCCATCACCGATATCCAACTCTCAATTCGTCGCGGGTTAAACCGCTCCCATACCAGCGACTCCGCCGTTGAGATTTTCTCCGTCCTCCGAAAGTATTTGACAGGCACGTGACGCTGGAGATAGCCTCCACCCCAAGCTCCACAGGCCCCGCCCCACGCACCGCACGCGCATCGCCGAGGTCGCACCCAAATGGCTGACCAGCTGGACACATCCTTCGAACTCACTCAGGTTTTGAAAGTCGAGCTTGCCGAAATACTGCGCGTCCGCGACCTCCGCAGCCAACGCAACGAAAAAGGTGGCCACAAACTAAAGATCGGGACGGGCGATCGGCGAAAATCGGCCGTCGCGCAAACAACCGAAGAGGTGAAAGCGAACGTCGAACCGGCCGACAAGCCCGAACCGAAGCTGATCGACCCGGAGTGGAAAAAGACCATCAAAGCCGCGCACGAAGCAAATCTCACCGCGCTCTGCTTTTCCGGCGGCGGCATCCGCAGCGCCACATTCAATCTCGGCGTACTTCAAGCGCTCGCCGAACTCAAACTCCTCCACCGCTTCGACTATCTCTCCACTGTTTCCGGCGGCGGCTATATCGGCGGCTGGCTTGCCGCTTGGATCGCGCGCACGAAATCCTTCGCGCATGTCCAACACCGTCTAGGCCACAGCCGCGTATACCAGGACGAAAATAAAGAGCCCACCCAGATCCGCTTCCTCCGCATGTTCAGCAATTACCTCACGCCAAAAATCGGCGGCTTTAGCCCAGACACCTGGGCCATGGTCTCCGTTTACCTTCGCAACATGCTCCTGAACCTCGTCGTCCTCCTCGCTGCCTTTTCCGCCGTCATGCTCGTTCCTCACCTGCTTCTCAGCGTTCTCGAGCTAACCGTGAATCAGGACATCTGCTGGCTCTCCTGGGCCATCGCCGCCGCCATCTTCGTGTTAGTCGCTTGCTCAATCACCTTCCGCAATATGGGGCTCATCGACGGGAGCTGGACGGCCGAATGGGAATCCTTCACCAAGCCCTGGGTTATTTACGTCGGAGTTTGCATTCCCCTGCTCATTCTCTGTTTCATCGCAGCCATTTGGGCCGGCCACTCTCTCGACCGATTTAATGCCTTCACGTGGGCAATCGCGGGTAGCGTTTCCTTCGCGGGCATTTGGCTGCTCGCGCTTCTCCTAGCTCTCGCGCTCGGCCGCGCGTATGGAACACCAAACGCGAACGCCACTCCCAAGATTTATTCCTCGCAATGGAAAGGGAAGTGGGCGAAGACGTCCCTCATCACGGTCGCTTCCGCTTTGGCCGCCGGAGCGGCGGCAGGCGCACTCTTCGCCGTCATTGGAAAATGGATTAGCACGTGGCACGGACCCGCCGTTATCGCGTTCGGAATGCCACTCATGCTCGTCGTCCTTCTGGTTAGCGGCACACTCCACATGGGACTGATGGGTATCGACTTTCGTGAAGCTAAGCGCGAGTGGTGGGCCCGTGCAGCTGGCCTCATGATGCTCTCCGGCTTGTGTTGGTCCATGTTGTTCGCGATCGCACTACTTGCTCCGGGATACGTAAACTCCGGCGGACTTGAAGGCGTCTGGAAACACATCCTGTCGTGGAAGGTTCTCACTCCCACTTGGGTCGTCACGACAATCAGCGGCGTTCTCGCCGGCAAATCCACCGCCTCCGGCACACCCGGTTCGGAAGACTGGCGCGACGTTGTCGCCCAAATTGCACCTTACGTTTTTATTGGCGGTCTGCTCTGCTCGATCTCCTGGTCGCTCGACGCGATCCTTCATTCTTACGATGTGCAGTTTGACTGCATCCTTTCTTCCCTCGCACAATCCGACGCGCGCCTCACCTGCGTTCTCATACTTCTGGGAATTTGTATCTTCGTCGGCACGTTGATGTCGTTGCGCGTCGATATCAATCAGTTTTCGATGCACATGTTTTATCGAAACCGGCTCGTCCGTTGCTACCTCGGCGCGTCGAATTTGGACCGAGATCCCAACTTGTTCACTGGATTTTGCGAGAGCGACGATGTTGCGCTGAAAGATCTTGTCGCGAATCCTTTGAAGAGTCCCGCTGCCCCCAAATCGAGCTGCGAACAGGCGCCTCAACCTATCCCGCCCCCGGACAAGGCTGACCTTACTGTTGATACGAAGTGCGGCTACGACGGTCCTTACCCCGTTCTGAACGCCTCGCTCAATCTCGTCAAAGGCAAAGATCTCGCGTGGCAGCAGCGCAAAGCGGAATCGTTCGTCATGACTCCGCAATTCTGCGGCTACGATGTCTGGCTCGAGGAACAGGACAGTCCCATTTCGATCGAGGAACGCGACGACTCGCCCGAGGGCATGAGCAGCGCGAAAATCGAAATGGATTGCGCCATTCCGAGAATGCGGCACAAAAATGCCGCAGCCCCGGATCCGAACGCGGAAAAGGCCAGAATGACGGACTCCGACGGCTTTGACCGCTTCGGCTTCCGCCCCACCCGTTGTTACGCCTTTCCCCCACCCGCGATGGTCGGTCCAAAGCTCGGTCTCGCCATGGCGATCTCAGGCGCGGCTGCCAGTCCCAACATGGGTTTCTATTCCACTCCGGCCGTCGGTTTTCTCATGACGATTTTCGATGTCCGCCTCGGCCAGTGGCTCGGCAATCCGCGTCACCATAAGAAGTGGATGCGCCCAACTCCCGCTTGGGGACTGACCTACCTTCTGAAAGAACTACTCGGCGGCACCGACGACAATTCGAGTTATGTTTACCTTTCCGACGGCGGCCACTTCGAAAACATGGGCCTCTACGAAATGGTGAAGCGCCGCGCCGGCCTCATCATCGTCTGCGATGTTGAAGCCGACCCCGATTACAAATTCGCCGGTCTTGGCAACGCCATCCGTAAATGCCGGATCGATCTCGGCGTCGATATACAGCTCGACATCACTCCCATCGTTCCCGACAAAATCACCAATCTCTGCAAAGCTCACTGCGCCGTCGGGACCATCCACTACGAAAATGCCGATCTCGAAGCGCCCACCGGCACCATCATTTATGTGAAAGCCTCACTCGCCGGCGACGAACCCACCGACGTGAAAAATTACAGCAAGACCTGCCCCGCCTTCCCGCACGAATCCACCGTCGACCAGTGGTTCACCGAAACGCAGTTCGAAAGTTATCGCTCGCTCGGCTACCACATCATCTCGAGTTCTTTTCGCACCCCTCCAAACGCACCACCCGTCTCGCCCACAAAAACGCATGCGAAACTCGACGTAAAGTTCGGAGACAAGCCTCCGGTTCCCGTGGACCTCAACATCACTCTCGAAACGCAGCTCACCACGCCGGGAGGAGTCGCTGCCGTGCTCCCTGCATCTCAACCGTCGGCTTCCACCGCTCCAGGACCCGGCGGTATTCCCTTCACACCCGCGCTCTGGACGTCGGCAGCCGACACCTCAAAACTTCCGATCTACACCCAAGTGGCAACCGCGCTCTGCAATTTCAGCTTCGACCTCTCCGTCGCTGCTCCTGCTTATGCTGCCGAAAGAAAGCAGCAAGAAGCCGAAAGAAACCCGCAAGAAAAGGAATGCGGTGGAGCGTAGCCGGCTTGTTTGTGAATTTGCGGCGCGATGAATTCCGAACGCGAAAATTTCTCCGGACAGCTGTACGTAGCCTGTCCCTTCGACGTCCGCCTGCAACGGGTACAGCTGCACCCGCAAAATCCGCTGTCCGCGGGTATCAACAATAGTCTCGACCTCCGTACAGCTATTTTCCTCTACGCAAACTGCTACAATCCGCCTGTGAATTTGCAAAACGCAAAAATCGCAGCGCACGCAACGCGCGCCGCTGGCGCACCGCGCTTTCCATCGCATCCAATCGACCCGGGTCCTCCACTCACACGGTTCTCCTCGGAGTGCGGTGGCTCCTCGAGTTTCGGGGACCACCGCCCTGCCGCTCAAGCCGCCGACCCCTCACTCAATTCCCCGTCCAGAGTTCGCCTCGCATCGCCTGTAACGGCGGGTCAGCGGAGCGCCTTGACCCGGCAGCCTTTGCCTTTGACTCCGCCAACCACGATTTCTAATCGACATCTCGTACGATTAGAATGTGACGTAACTTCAACAAAACAAACACCCGAGGTACTTTCTAATCGGCACTAGATGGCACATTCACCAAAACCCGCACCACGCCCCCACAAGCGCGACCGCACGACACAAATCGCACTTTGCGTTGCCATTTTCGCCGCAGCTCCAGCCGTAACAGCTCTAGCCCTCCACGCTCGCGCCCCTCACGACTCCCAACCCGCCGCCGACCTGATCATCACCGACGCAAAAATCTGGACAGTAGATCCCACGCTGCCCACCGCACAAGCCGTCGCCGTCCTAGGCGAACGCATCGTCGCCGTAGGCTCAGCGAGTGAAGTCGCCGCCTGGCGCGGCGCGCAAACGCACGTCATCGACGCAGGTGGCAAACTCCTTCTCCCCGGTTTCAATGACGCACACGTCCACTTCGTCAGCGGCGGCACACAGCTAGACGCCGTCGAACTGACCGACGCACCAAGCGCCTCCGAATTCTCCCGCCGCATCGGCGAACGCGCGAAATCCACGCCCAAAGGTGAATGGATTCTCGGCGGTGATTGGGATGACACCAAGTGGACGCCCATTGCCCTCCCCACAAAAGAAATGATCGATCCCGTCACCGGAGACACTCCGGTATTCGTCCAGCGTTACGACGGCCACATGGGTCTCGCAAATTCCGCCGCTCTTCGCGCCTCAGGCATCTCCGCGCAAACGCCCGATCCTCCCGGCGGCCTAATCGTCCGCGACGCGCACGGCGAGCCCACCGGCGCGCTGAAAGACGCCGCGATGGACGCCGTCTTCAAAATTATTCCCGATATGCCGCACGACCAGCGCGTCCGCGCCGTCAAACGCGCTCTCGCTCACGCCGCCGCCGTCGGCGTCACCAGCGCGCAAGACATGACACCCGAATTCGCCGACGTCTCCGTTTACGGTGAGCTGCTCGAAAAAGGTGAACTGACAACACGCATCTACGCCGCTCACGTGATCGAAGACGTCGAAGACATCGCCAAGATCGGCGTTCATCACGCCTTCGGCGGACCGTGGCTTCGCATCGGCGCCGTAAAAGCGTTCGCCGATGGCTCGCTCGGCTCTCGCACCGCGTATTTTTTCGATCCTTACTCCGACGAGCCCGCCAATCGCGGCCTGCTTTCCTTTGGCATGCACCCGATCTCGAAGATGCGCGATCGCATGATGCTCGCCGATGCAAACGGCATTCAGATCTGCACGCACGCCATCGGCGACGCAGGCATTTCCACGACGCTCGACATTTATTCAGACGTCGAAAAATCGCACGGGGCCGCCGACCGCCGCTGGCGCATCGAGCACTCCCAGCACGTCGCCGCCAAAGACTTCGATCGTTACGCCGTGCTCGGCGTCATCGCGTCCGTGCAGCCCTATCACGTTATCGACGACGGCCGCTGGGCCGAAGCGCGCATCGGCCACGATCGCGCCACGCGCACCTACGCCTTTCGCACATTTCTGAATCATGGCGTGCATCTCGCGTTCGGCACGGATTGGGACGTCGCTCCGCTCAATCCCTTGCTCGGCATTTATGCCGCCGTCACGCGCGCCACTCTCGACGGAAAAAATCCCGGCGGCTGGATCCCTGAACAGAAACTCACCGTTGCCGAAGCCGTCGAAGCCTACACGCAAGGCTCGGCCTACGCGGAATTTCAGGAAAAAGAAAAAGGCTCGATCACCGTCGGCAAACTCGCCGACTTCGTGCTCCTCAGCGACGACATCTTCTCTATCGCCCCGGATAAAATCCGCGACGTCAGCGTCACCGCCACATGGACAGGCGGCCGACAAACCTGGAACGCCGCCCACCCCACGCCCGGCGAACCCAACCCGCGTTAGCCAAATACCGGTGCAGATTCGAACACACTTGCCACCGCACGCGTTGACGATTTGCCACTATACTGCGACGATAACTCGGCTCGATCATCCATAAGCCGGAGGCACCGTGCCCCACCGCCGTCCCCGATCCAATGCCCTCTCCCGCATCTGCGCAACGTTCGCTGCTCTCGCACTCCTCACGGCCGCCGCATCTCTCGGAGCAAACCCAGACAACGGCGCCACCGACGCCCTCTCGATTCTTCACGAGGTCCGAGAAACCATCGAAAAGAATTACTTCGACCCAAAGCTCAACGGTTTCGACATCAACTCCGAATTTCATGCCGCACAAACTGAAATCAAATCGAATTCCGCGTTAGGCGCAAGCATCATCACCATCGGCCGCACCGTCGAAAAAATGCACGACTCTCACACACGCTTTTTCCCGCCGTCGAATCATGTTGCGCTCACGCCAGGTTGGCGAAGTTTTATGGTGGGAGATTCGTGCTTCATCTTTGCGGTCGAGCCCGGCTCCGATGCCGCGAGCCAGGGAGTAAAGCCCGGCGATCAAGTTCTCAAAATCAACGGCTTCGAGCCGAAACGCTCAACCTACGCGTCGCTCACCTACCTGCTCCACACTCTTGCGCCTCAGCCCAACTTCCACCTCGAGCTAGCCAGCCCCGGCGAAGCTTCGCGCGAAGTCGATCCGAAGAGCCGTGCGGAAGCGTTTAAGAATCTGCCCCAGGACAACGGAATGGACGTTCACCAAGCCGACCGGTTTTACGAAGGCGTTTGGCATCTCGCCAAACCTCGCTCCGCCGAGTTAAGTGCTGACGTGCTCGTTTGGAAGCTGCCGGTCTTCTACCAATCTCGCGATGAAACCGACCACATCTTTGGCGCCGCTCAAAAATACAAAACACTAATCGTTGATCTCCGCGAGAACGGCGGCGGCGGTGAAGAGCAGATGAAATGGGTCATTGCGAATTTGATTCAGCATGACCAGGTCGTCGGGAACTTCGTCGAGCGTCAAGGTACCAAGGAATTCAAAGTCACGACGCGAGGGCAAAACGGCTTCGCGGGCAAGCTCATCGTATTGGTGGACAGCGCGTCTGCTTCGGCATCTGAGGTCGTCTCGAGAACGTTACAACTCGAAAAGCGCGGAACCGTCATAGGCGATCGCACTGCCGGAGCCGTGGGGCGCGGCAAAATCTTTCCCAGCACTACAAACGGCTATCACTACGCGATGCACATCACCATCGCGCGCCTTCGCTTCCCCGACGGCGCCGATCTCGACGGCGTCGGCGTCACGCCGGACGTCCTCATGCTCCCTACCGCGTCCGATCTTGCGGCTGGCCGTGATCCCGTTCTAGCCGCCGCCGCGAAACTCGCAGGCGTGGACATCACGCCCGAAGCGGCCGGCAAACTCTTTCCCATCGTGTGGCCGACTTACTAGGCGATCGCGCCGTCGCGAGGGGTGCGGCTATTCGACAACGAGCGTCTTCTTCAGCTTAATGTCCGCCGACGACGCGCCGATCTGCACGTTGATCTGATCGGCCTCCACGTCCCACGCGCCCTTCTCTACGCTCCAGTACGCCAGGTCGCTCGCCTTCAGCACAAATTGCACCGTTGTCTTCTTCCCCGGCGCAAGCGTCACACGACGAAATCCCTTCAACTCTTCCGAAGCGCGATCGACCTTCGATCCCACATGCGAGACGTAAAGCTGCACCACCTCATCTCCCGCACGCGCTCCGGTGTTCTTCACCTCGACGCTCACTCCTACTTGCCCGTCGTGCGCGATCCGATCAGCACTCGTCTTCAATCCCGAGTATTCAAACGTCGTATAGCTCAGCCCATATCCAAACGGATACAGCGGCTTCCCCTTGAAATACATATACGTGTGCCCGTTTCGAATGTTGTAGTCCATCATCGGCGGCAGTTGATCGAGCGACGCCGGCCACGTCGTCACGAGGCGACCTCCCGGATTCACATCGCCAAACAGCGCGTCCGCCAGAGCATTCCCCTCTTCCTGGCTGTTGTGTGCCATGTGCAAAATCGCGGGAATATTTTCCTCGGTCCACTGAATCGCAAACGGAAAGCTCGCGATCAACACCACTACCGTTTGCGGATTCGCCGCATATACCTGCTTCACCAGATCTTCCTGCTCGAGCGTGATCGACTTCCGATCGATCGCCTCCTTCCCATCACTCGGCATAGGACATTTCGCCCATCCCGCGTTGCACGTCGGATGATTGCCAACCACCGCGATCACTACATCCGCCGTCTTCGCGATTTTCACCGCCGCGTCGTCGGTATTGTCCTTCGCGAAATTTACCTGCACGTTCGGCC
>JABDGF010000037.1 GCA_013286165.1 Acidobacteriota bacterium
GGCCTGGGCGCGATTTATCCGGCGATGATGTACGCGATCATGGCGATGGATGCACTCGGCTACGAGCGCGACCATCCGGACTTGCAAACCGCACTGCAGCAATTCGACGATCTGATCATCGAGGGTGAGGAGAGTTTGATCTTCCAGCCGGCGAAGTCGCCGGTGTGGGATACGGCGATAGCGGCGTTTGCGCTGGGCGAAGCGGGGCAGACGGAAGCGGCGCAAAAAGAAATGGAGAAATCCGCGGACTGGCTGCTCACGAAAGAAATCCGCCGCAAGGGCGACTGGGCGACGAAGCGGCCGAACCTGGTGCCGAGCGGCTGGGTTTTTGAATTTGCGAATGAGTGGTATCCGGACATCGACGACACGGCGATGGTGCTGCTCGCGATGCTGCATGCGAAGGCGGGCGATCCTGAAAAGCAAACGCGCGCGGAAGAACGCGCCGTGGCGTGGCTGCTCGGAATGCAGAGTTCGGACGGCGGATGGGCGGCGTTCGACGTGGACAACAACTGGAAGATTCTTACGAAAGTTCCATTCGCGGATCATAACGCGATGCTCGACCCCACGTGCGCGGATATTACGGGCCGCGTGATCGAGTCGCTGTGCAAACGCGGATTCAATTATCACCACGCGCCGATTGCGCGCGGCGTTCGCTACTTGCTCGAGCAGCAGGAAACGAATGGCAGCTGGTACGGGCGCTGGGGCGTGAACTACGTGTACGGCACGTTCCTTGCGATTCGCGGATTGCGCGCGAGCGGTTCGCCGAAGGTGGCGACGGCGATGGAGCGCGGCTATCGGTGGCTCTTGAGCGTGCAGAATCCGGACGGCGGTTGGGGCGAGAGCTGCCGCGGTTACGATACGGGAAGATTCGAGCGCGCGGATTCGACTCCCGCGCAGACCGCGTGGGCGGTGTTGGGATTAATTTCGGCGGGGCATGGGGAATCGCCGGCGGCGCAGCAGGGCGTGAAGTGGCTCGTTGAAAATCAGAAAGCCGACGGCACGTGGGATGAGTGGATCACTACGGGCACTGGATTCCCGAGCGTCTTCTACATTCGCTACGACATGTACCGAAATTATTTTCCGTTGCTAGCGCTGGGGACGTTCGCGAAGTCGTGACGCGTCGGACAGCCACCCTAGCGGTCCTCTTACGACCGCGCAGCATCGTTAGTACTCGCATCACAGCCGTACCACCGCCTAAGCCAACACTACCTGTAGAGGCCGGTTTCGGCCCGGGTTCTGGGCCGTAAGCGGGCGCATTTGTGGCGTGCGCAAAATTCGCCGGCTTGCCAAAGACGGGTAACCCGCCCCTACAGGTGGTGTTCGTGTCGCGTTTCTTCCGGCGAGGATCGACGCACCGACTGAGTTCTGTAGTCGTAAGACGACCGCCTGGGAGGCTGTCGGACGCGCTAGTGCGCTTGTCCTGCCGGCACTACGTGGGCGTCGGTCTGCAGCACTTCGTGCAGGATTTCCTTGGCTAGGGCGTTGACGTCCACGCCATCGGCATTGATCAGCACGATCACCGCAGCGTTTTTGTCGGGCGCGATCGTGAGATTTGTAGCTGTGCCTTCCTGGCCGCCATTGTGCGAGACGGTCTTCACTCCATCGACTTCGCCGACACCAAATCCGTATCCGTAGCGATCCGCCGAGCCGTTCGTGGGCTTCTGCGGCGTCCACATCAGGTCGCGAGTCGAGCGTGTGACGAGTTTGTCGCTCAGCATCGCGACGGCATATTCAGCCATGTCGTTTGCGGACGAGAGCCAGCCGCCTCCGGGAATTTTGTAGCTCGAATCCATCGCGCTCGCGTCCACCACGCGGCCGTCTTTCACGGTGTAGAACGCTGAGCGTTCTGTGATCGTCTTCGTCGCGTCATCCACCACGGTGTGCGACATACCGGCGGACGCGAGAACGTTCTTCGTGATGTAGCTGACGTACGTCTCGTCGGACGCTCCCTGGATCGCGCAACCGACAACCGTGTATCCGTGCGTGGAGTAGTGAAACTTCTCGCCGGGCACGTTGACCAGCGCGTCGTTCGCAAAAAAGCTGAAGCCTCCGGCGATGGGATCGTCGAAATGCTTGGTGTTGTGGTCCTCGGGATCGCCGTGAGGGAGATCGCCGTAGTGGCGGATGCCGCCGAGGTGGCCGAGCAGTTCGCGCGTGGTGATCGGGTAAGGCTTCACGGGAAATTGCGGGCAATATTTTTGGACGGGCGCGTCGAGGTCGAGTTTGCCTGCTTGCCAGAGCTGCATCGCGCCGGTGGCGGTGATGGGTTTCGAGACCGAGGCGAGACGGAAAAGCGTGTCGGGCGTTACGGGGCGGTGGCGCGCCGTGTCGGCTTCGCCGTAGCCGCGCGCGAAGGCGGGCTTGCCGTCGAGGACGATGGAGACGGCGACGCCTGGCGCGTGCGAGTGCGCGAGGAAGGTGGCGACGGTGAGATCGACTTGGGCGGCGGCGTCGGTGGGAAGTGTGCTGCTTTGGAAGCGGCCTGAGGCGCTGGCGGTGTGCGCTGCGACGAGTACGAGGGTTAGTACAAGAAAACTCTTAGTGGGTAGATGGCGCATGCTTGGTCGGCTCCCGGTGAAGCGACGAGATTATCGCATGGCGGTGTGAAATGACGGTGATGCGGTATGGAAGTGGTGGATGCTGTGGTGCTACTCCAAAAGCAAAGGCACGCAGAAAGTATTTCTATGCCACACACAGCACTCTAACTGTTGGCGGTGCTGAAGGCTGGCTTGTGTGGTTTCGTTGTGGTGGAGGCTGACTACCAAATGCTGGAGGCTGCAGCCCGTGCTACGGCCATACGTTATGGGGACTTGTGTGGCATAGAAGTATTTTCTGTGTGCCTTTCTTTAGATTCTTACGGAAAACCAGCCGGATATCACCCGATTCCCATTTTGAAACTCGTCTGTCGACCCTGGCGCGGAGCTTTTTCCTTGACCATCGAGTAACTCTATGATAATCTATCTCGGGCAGTAATCGACGCCTACATCTACATGGGCATGCGAAGCGGCATTTGTGATCTGTTGCCGGAGGCGGCTAGCCCGGCCTTGCGCAGCCTTCCTACCCCAATTTCTAATCGCAACTTTTGGCAATTAGAAATCGACGGAACTCCAGTCGTTTCAACCACTTCACTTTTTCTAATCGCAACTTTCGCAGCACAAAATCCTGCAACGGCAAGGGCAGACAGAAAGTATTTCAATGCCACACAAGGCACTCTAACGGTGTGCGGTGCTGAAGGCTGGCTCGTGTGGTTTCGATGTGGTGGAACCTGACTACAATTGGCTGCAGAGTGGAGTACTCGCTGCGGTCATTCGTTATGGTGATTTGTGTGGCATAGAAATACTTTCTGTGTGCCTTTGTCGAGGGGAATCGGGCTTGGTGAGACAGCGTCGGTTATAATTGCGGGCTCACGTGGGCGCTCGGATGCAGAGTGCGCGGCGTGAATGGGGCGTTAGGGTGGCGACGGCGGAAGAAGGGAGGAGCGAGGCGGAGTCGAAGGCGACTGCGCCAGTGAAGGCGTCGGTGCCGGTGAAGGCGTCGGCGCCCGCTTCGACGTTGGCGCCGGTGGCAGCGGGGAGGGTGGCATTCACCTACCCGGCGTTTCTGTGGTACGAGACGGCGCGCATCTTCACGGTGGTGGGAACGGAGATGCAGTCGGTCGCGGTCGGTTGGCAGATTTACGCGATCACGCATCGCACGCTGGACCTTGGTCTTGTGGGTCTCGCGCAATTTGTCCCTGGGATTCTGTTGTTCTTGGTTTCCGGCCACGCAGCGGATCGCTACGACCGCAAAAAACTTCTGATCGCGTGTTACGCGGGATTCGCGACGTGCTCGGCGCTGCTGCTGCTGGAAACTCTCTATCAAGGTTGGAACCACACGCGGTCGATCGCGCCGATTTACGCAGTGGTGGTGTTGCTGGGCGTGGTGCGGTCGTTCAACGGGCCGGTGTCTCGCGCGATTTTGCCTCAACTGGTGCGCGAAGAGCATTTCCAGAATGCGGTGGCATGGCACTCGACGGCGTTTCAGGGCGCAACGATTTTGGGGCCGTCGCTGGGCGGATTGATTTACGCGATCGCAAAGGGGCCAGGCCCGGTGTACGCAGGATCGCTGGCGTCCGCCTGCATCGCGATTATTGCGACTACGCAGATGAAAACGGTGACGCCGCCGCGGCCGCGCGGAATCAGCGCGAAGACGGTGCTCGCGGGAATGCACTACATCTGGAATCACAAAGTGGTGCTGGGCACGATTTCACTCGATCTATTCGCGGTGCTGCTGGGCGGAGCGGTGGCGCTGCTGCCGGCTTACGCACAAGACATCTTGAAAATCGGACCGCAAGGTTTGGGTTTGCTGCGAGCTGCGCCGGCGATTGGCGCGGGAGCGACGGCAATTCTGATCGCGTTCCGGCCGCTGCGAAAGCGCGTGGGCTGGACGATGCTGACTTGTGTCGCACTGTTCGGCGTGTTCACGATCGTATTTGGAATTTCGCGGAACATGTACGTGTCGCTCGCCGCGTTGATTCTGGTGGGCGCGGTGGACATGGTGAGCGTAGTGATTCGCGCGACGCTGGTGCAGGTGGCGACGCCGGACGAGATGCGCGGCCGCGTGAATGCGGTGGACATGATTTTCATTGGCGCGTCGAACGAGTTGGGGCAGTTTGAGAGCGGGTTCACGGCGCAGATTTTTGGGACGGTGCCGGCGGTGGTGATTGGCGGGATTGGGACGCTGGTGGTGACGGTGTTGTGGGCGGCGATGTTTCCGCAGCTGAGGAATGCGGATGAGCTGGTGGCGTCGAGTAAAAGTTAAGCGGCACGAACGGCGAAACATTTCACAGAGAACACCGAGAAAGACAGAGAGCACGGAGAAACCGCCGCTCGGATTCAAAATTGACGGATGCAGGGGCGTGATTTAAAATTTTGTCGGACAGGTGCGGTGACGGCCTGCGCGGGGCGGCGGGATGTTTGGAGTTTCACTGGATACGCTGAAGCAGGCGCTGGGACTGGCGAACGAAGCTACGAAGAGCAACACGGAAACCGCCACGAAGCCGGTCTCGACGATTTCGCGCAAGACGAAGCGGTTGAGCAGCAAGTCGCTCAGCGGCGTGGTGAGTTTGACGCAGAAGGTTGGCGGTACGGATCGGGTTTAGTTTTTTTGGTTGTTAATGTTCCTTCCTGAACAAATTCTTCCTTGAAAAATTGAAAGCGTAAGGCGGAGCTTCGCGATCGCCGGTCGTTGCGGCTGCAGCGGTGTTTGTCGTGGGATGCTGCGCGCGTCGGAGGACCCCAGGGTGGCTGTCCGACGCGCTGCGCGCGTCGACTAAGAAGTAATGAGGTTGTGGCGGATGGCGTAGCGCACCATGTCGCTGAAGTTGGTGAACTGCATTTTGTGCATGATGTGGTTGCGGTGGCTTTCGACGGTGCGCGTGGAGACACCCATGGCGAGAGCGACTTTCTTGTTGCCTTCACCGGTGGCGAGCAGGCGCAGCACTTCGATCTCGCGCTCGGTGAGAGGAACGTCGTCGGCGGGAGCTTTGGGCTCGGTGGCTACGGTGGCGCGAGGATCCTCGATGAAGCTGTCGATCATTTTGTTGGCGAGGCAGCCGGTGAAGAAGGTGCGATTGTGGCGGACGTGGCGGACGGCGGCGATCAGATCGGTGTCTGCGTCGGATTTGAGCATGTAACCGAGGGCGCCGATTTTGAGCGCTTCGCGCGCGACGGCTTCGGAGAAGTGCATCGTAAGAATGATGATCTGCGTTTCGGGGCATTCCTTGCGAACCGCGGCAGCGATTTCGAGCCCGTTCATTTCCGGCATGGTGAGATCGAGGAGCAGCAGATCGGGTCGGTTCTTTCTTACGTGCTCGACGGTTTCCGTGCCGGTGCCGGTCTCCGAGGTGATTTCGAGATTGGGCTCGAGTTCAAGGACGGCGCGGATGCCGCGACGTACGACGCTATGGTCGTCGGCGATTTGGATCCGGTACCGTTTGAGTGCCGGAAGGTGCGGGATTTGGGTTTGGATGGATGGCATGTTTGATTCTCCTGTGTGTTGGTTAGGGGCGCTCGGTGCTGGATCGGGAGCTCCACAGTGACTGAGGTACCGCCTCCGCGAGCCTCTCCGAGATGAAACGTACCGCTGTGCTGCTCAATCCGTTCGCGCATGCTGGAGATTCCTACACCGAGGCCGTTGCCGTTCGAGCCTCGGATGCGAAACTGGCGAATGCCAATGCCGTCGTCGGAGATCTCGAGTGAGACCGAAGCGGCGCTCTGACGGATGCGTACGATGCAGTGTTTGGCTTTGGCGTGGCGATGAACGTTGGTGAGAGATTCCTGGACGACGCGAAAGAGAGTGATTTCCAGATCGCGGGACATGCGCGGTTCGTCGTCAGGCATATGGAAGCGAACGCGTAGGCCGGAACGTTCGGCGAAGCTGCGAATGTAGCCGTCGAGAGCTGCAGCGAGACCTGCTTCCTCGAGCATGGGCGGGTGAAGCAGAGCTGAGACGGAGCGGACTTCGCGCAGCGCGTCTTGGACCAGTCCTCGGGCGTCGGCGATGGTGGCGGACGATTCGACGGGCGAGGTCTTAGCGAGGCGAGCAGCTTCGACGAGAGTCAGTTTGATGGCGGCGAGAGTTTGCGAAGCCGTTTCGTGAAGGATGCGGGAGAGGCGGCGCTGCTCATCGTTCTGCGCGGTGATTAGGCGGTGAGAGAGGCGGCGCATTTCTTCTTCGGCGGCGGTCATGACAGTAACGTCCTGGGTGACGCCAACGACGAAAGTCGTTTTGCCGTTGCTGCCTGGGACGGGCACGAATAGGGTGCGCCGCGTGTGCGAGCCGAACCAATCAACCGCGGAGTAAGCAAGAGTGGGCTCGCCGGAGCGGGCCAAGGCGATGCATTGACGGCGGAGTTTATCGAAGTCGTCGCAGGGCAGGAGGGGGCGAAGGCTTTGGAAGGGCCATGCACGATCGGACGGCGTAAGGGAGACGACTTTGGCGAACCCGTCGGAATAGCAGAAGGTGTCGTCTGGAAGGCAGTATTCCCACACGCCGAGGCTGGCGAGTTCTTCCACACATCGGAACAGCGGATGAGAGCGCAACGAACTGAGTGGGGCGCTGCTCATGGGCAGTGCGGCCAGGATCGAGGCGACAGTGGCGATGAAGGAGCGATCGGCGAGGATGTCCCTTGGGGGCAATGCCCGTTTCGGGAACACGAGTGCGGAAGGTTTCATGGCCTTACGCGCAGCGCGACCATAGCGCGGCCAAGTTCGTTTTTTGTGTTTCATCGGTTGTCCGCCGTACCCAAGTAAAGCGATCAGGGGAGCCCGATCGGTCGGGGTGCTCGAAGACCCGGCCGTCCAAAACACTAGAGATTCGCTAACCCAAGGAACGCGATGCACAAGGCGCAGCCGGACGGTCTGCGCGAACCACGCAAGGCCCGTAGTGCGACCTTGTATAACATTAGCGGGACGGTACTGCACCGTTAACAGAGTGTCAAGGAGGATGTGAAGTTTTTTTACGGGGTACTGGGCTATCCGTAAAGCCCGCAAGTGAAAAAGCCGTAGTATTGCGAATTTACACAGTTTTTCCACAGGTGTAGGGTGGGGCCACTAGCTGGAAGGGGCACTGCGCTAAGGTATCGGGGGGAAACGCCCGATACAGGTGGCGAGGGCGAGCGGTGGGGCCGCTCGCCCTGTCTTCTTCGAGAGGACTTAAGGGTAACAAGTGGTATGAGTTAGAGTTCGTGTAAGAGGCGGGGCGGGAAGGGTGGTAGAAGAGCGAGTACGAAGGCAGAGCGAACGGCAGGCGGCCAGTTCCAAAACGGGAATCATTGAACGAAGTAAGAGCCGGATCGGATGGAGAATGCCACCGGCGGCGAGTTGAAGCGGCTAATGGCGCGTTTTAGAACGAAACAGCCGCGGTAGGCGAATTGCATACGTTGTTGTTGCTGTGGAACCCTCCCCCTCCTTCCACAAGAGAGGGGACGTATGTCCGCAAGCGCAGTAAGAATCCTCGTAGTGGGATCCCTGGAAGAAGCAACCAGCGAAATGTCGCACCGCCTGGAAAGGCACGGGTGGGCCACGCATATGGTGCCGACATTGCGCGAGGCGCAGATCGTGCTGCAGACGATCCGACTGCCGCTGGTGCTGGCGGCGGAGAAGTTGGACGACGGGACTGGATACGAGCTGACGAAGTGGGCGACCCAGCAGGAGTTGACGTTGATGGTGGGACTACAATTGACGGATACGCTGCTGTGGCTGCCGGTAGTGGAGGCGGGAGAGCGGTCGCTGGGGAGCCGGGCGCTGAATCCGATCATGCTGGAGGGCGAGATCGAGAGGCTGCTGAGCGGAATGGATGAGGCGAGGATGAATGGAGCGCGCCAGCGTCCGTTGAAGACGAGTTCGGGGCCGGTATTGAAGGGCGAAGCCATGAGCGGAGCGGAGCGCCGGAAGAACGCGACAGATTCGAAGCCGCTAATACCGCCGATGCGCGGAGTTCGGAAGTATGCGGGAGCGGCGGCGAGCGAACGGGCCACGGGAACGCACGGAAAACAGTAGCGCGAGTTGGTTGCGCGGCGAGAGGAATTGGAGATGGCGTCGACGAGGACGGAAACACGGAGAGAAGAAGGGTTGATCGTGGTGCGGCCGAAGGCTGCGGCGGCGAGCGAGAGCGTGACGCTTTGCGACTTCGCGGAGTGTTTGCTACAGGCGTACGACGGCGTGGCGCGGCGAGCGCACCAGAAATACATGGCGCGCGGATACAAACGTGGCACGGAGAACGACGATTGGTTGGCGTCGGAGCAGGAGCTGGGCTTGCAGATGCAGGCCGACGTGACGGTGAGTGAGAAATTTGTGCACGCGATGGTTAGCTTGCGCGGGAAACATAGCGCGGAAGTGTGCGTGGCGATCGAAGGGAAATGGCTGCTGGTGCTGGACGCGCAGGAGTTTGCGTGCCAGGGCGTGCCGGCGATTGCGCTGAATGCGATGGAGTGGAATTCGGAAGCGGGACGCGCGGATGCGGCGCGGGATTGGCCGTGGATTGGGTCGTTGGTCGGGTGCCGTGAAAATGCGGGAGAGGCTTGGAGCGAAGAGGCGGAGGAGCGGGAAAGTTTGAGGATGCGATGGGGATCGCAGCCGTTTTGTTTGGTGGAGCTGCCGATGGAAGTGGATCGGGCGAGGACGGTGGGAGTGTTGGCGGAGGGGACGCTGGCGTTGCGGATGGCGCGGGTGGGTGCGCGGGATTTGGCGAAGGTGCAGTGACGATCTCGGGCTGAAAAAAAATCACTGACAATTTGAGGGGCGGGGCGCGTGGGTGCTTTTTGTGGGCTGCGCGGGAGTGGAGGTGTGCGCGGCGTTCATAAGGGGGATTTCAGCCTGGTACGGGCTCGGGCGCAAATTGCGGGAGTGAGGAATGTACGTTCGAGAGCCCGCTGGGCCCTCTCAGTGTGAATTCGCGGATGTGTCGCGAATTCAGCGGTGCGTCGCTGTGCGACGGACCGCAGTCTAAGGCGCTACGCGCTCGGGCGGGATCGCCCGGATTGCAGATGTCTGGAGTGAGCTCCTGATACGAGGCATCATGGCGCTTGTGGGAAGGTGGGTGGCAAAGCGGTGGCTCCGCTCCCGCACTCTAAATGAGCGGAGGATTCGGGGGAACCGGTTGATGAGCGGATAGGTGCGGGCTTTCGTTGTGTGGGCGGTGGTCTCCGCGGTGCGGAGAGCCACCGCAGTCCGGGAGAAGCGTGGAGTGCGGTGGTTACGGAGCGATGCGATTTGAGATGTGGGGCGGAGATATTTCTCGGACTAAGGCACACAGGCGAACTCCAGCCTGTGCCACCTGCCTTCTTCGCTGAGGTGATTTGTTGTCGGGCGAGGATAGTTGCCTGGAGTGGGCTGCGCCCCCGCTGGTCGTAGGCTAAGTCCCCGGGCACGACGTGCCTATTCCACTCTTAGGTGGAGGTGACGCTTGAGGAGTGGGGGCGGAGGCGGAGCCAGAGGATTGTGCCGGCTGCTATGCAGATTAGGCTGGCGATTTGGGCGTTGGTTAGGGTCCAGAGGACGCGGGGGTTGAGGCGGATGAATTCGACCAGGAAGCGGGCGATGCCGGTGAGGACGAGGTAAGCGGCGAAAATTTGACCGGGTTGGTAGAGCGCGGCGGCTGCGGTTTGGGCGCCGCGTTTTTCTTTTGTGGAGGGCTTCGCGAAATGCGAACCCATTTTCCAAAGTAGCCACGCGATGGCGCAGGCGGCGATGAATTCGTAGATCGGAGTGGGGTGGACGCGGTCGGTGGTGGGGACGAGACCGTTGGGGAAACTCATGCCCCAGGGGAGATTGGTGGGCGTGCCGTAGTCGCCGTCGCCGGAGAGAAGGCAGCCCATGCGGCCGAAGCCGTAGCCGATAGCGGCGGCGGTGGCCCCCATGTCCATGAAGGTGAGGAAGCCGACGCCGGAAATATTTGCGCGGCGGATGATGCGCGTGGCGATGAAGGCGAAGACGACGGCGCCGCCGATTGCGCCGCCGATCCAGGTGAAACCCATTTGGCTGAGGAGGACGCCTTTTGGATCGGCGAAGAATTCGTGGGGCGACTCGAGCGCGGAGTAAATCTTTGAGGTGACGATGCCGGTCAGGCAAGGCCAGGCGATTAGGGATTCGGCGTCGCCGGAATCTTTGGCGGAGATGCCGCGGCGGGACAGGTCTGCGCGGAGGACGAAGTAGGCGACTAGCATGCCTGTGGCGACCATTAGGCCGTAGGTGGGGATTGTTAGTGGGCCTAGGTGGAGAAAGGGAATCACAGAGACAGTATAGCGGGTTGAGTGGCGGGGGCGGAGAGGAGGAACGCTTCGGTGCGACTCACTGACAAAGAAATGGGTCATAGATTGTGGCCGCTAGACGCGTGATGGATTGGGCGGTGATGTTGACTTGGGCAAGGCGGTGCGTCGCGGAGCGACGGACCGCAGTCTAAGGCGCTGTGCGCGCGGGCGTGACCGGTGTCGAGGGCGCAGTTTTTGTATGTGGGTTTTTGGGGGTGATGTTTGGGCGGGTGTGGGGACAAGGGCGGGCGGGATCACCTGCGACTCGGGAAGCGGGGAGGGATGGTTCGCTGCGGTCTGGATGACGAGGCAACACTGGACAAGGGTGAAGGTGGGCGGTGGTCCCCGTCGCGACGGGGAGCCACCGCATTCCGGGAGAACCGAGGAGGCGGTGCGCTGACTTGGATTGCGAGCTAATCGGTGTGCGAGGGGCACACCCCACTGAGAGTGGGGTGCAGACAGGCTGAGAGCCTGTCCTACTTGTAAAATGTTTGGGCTTAGTGCAACTGCGATGCGCGAGGGCGCGTCGTAAGGTGTAGAATCGGATTAATGGCCGTTGGTGAAACCGCCGCAAGTGGCGGAACGGCTTTCAGGACACTTGCAGGGAGTACCGCCATGAAGACTTCACGAGAACTGCTATTCGCCGGATTGGTGTGCGCCGCGATGACGCTGGCGCCGTCGGCTGTGTTTGCGCAGCACGGTGGAGGCGGAGGCGGCCACGCGGGCGGTGGTGGTGGCGGACATTTTGGTGGCGGTGGTTCGTATGCTCCGGCGCGATCTTCTGCGCCAGCGTCTGCACCCGCGAGCCACGGAAATACTTCGGCGGGCACTGCGGGCAGCGGCGCCGCGAACACAAAGAATTCGACGGGCGGCGGGCACTGGTGGAATCCATCGCGCGGAACGGCGACAACGGCTGAGAAAACTCCGGCGCAGCTGGCGACGCACAATGTCGTTCCGATGACCACGACCGCGGGGACGCGATCGGCTTTCTTCACGCATACGCCGTCACCGGTCGGCCGAGGCGATTACGGCTACTACCCGTATTATCCTTACTACTATCCTTATTACGGCTACGGGTTGTTGGGGTGTGATCCCTTCTGGGGCTGCAACGGATTTGGATATGGATTTGGAGGCGGGTACGGATTTGGCGGTGGATTCGGATTGGGATATGGCTTCGGCGGATACGGCGGTGGGTATTACGGCGCCGGACTGTTCGGAAGCGGCGGCAACAGCGATATGTCGGGCTGGACGTACTCTTCGAACAATGGCGGCGATTCGGATGGCAGCTACACGGTGAGTGCGCAGGGATCGAACGGGGACGCGAACCTTTCGACCTCGGATTCGGGTGAAGCCACGTCGTCGCTGGGAGTGAGTGGCCCGACGACAACGCTGCGGAGGGATGAAGCTCCTGCGGCTGCGCCGAAGCCGACCACGGTGTTGTACTTGCGAGATGGATCGAGCTTTGCGGTGACGGACTATTGGCTGGCGAATGGGAAGTTGCACTACGTGACGTCGTACGGCGGTGAGAATACGACGGATGTTTCAAAATTGGACTTGCAGAAGACGGTGGATGAGAACGCGAAGACGGGAAACGCGTTTTCGTTGAAGTCCGAGCCGGGGAACTGGACGCCGGGAGCGCAGAAGTAGGGATTTTCGGGGCGCGGCGGCGCGAATCGACTTGGACGAGTATCTCTTGTCAAAATAGGTACTTGACAGGAAAGATGAGTTAGTGTATAATTCATTCCGTAAGCTCGATTTGTGCGGCTAGCAGGGTGGCCGACGAATCGAGCAGGTGGTCTGAAGTTCCTTCCTGTTGGTTTTCTTAAGCGGTGAATCGAGACCCGCTACGGGTGTGTTTGGGCGGAAATTGAAATGGTATGAGCGCGGCGCACACTGGCCGCGCTTTTTGTTTTTGTGGGCGATTTTTGAAGACAAACTATTTGAGTGGGGAGACGTATGCCGAACTATAACGCGCAGAATCCGCCGTATTCGTTGTTCCCGGGCGATGTGGGGCTCGCGTTCAACGCGGAAAGTCCGACTGTGGGACAGGCGAGCCAGCAGTACGCGTTGCCGAGTTACGCGGGATTTCCGGAGAACGGAAGAACGATCCGATGGCAGACGAGCTACACGACGGCGCCGACGTCCGTGCAGATCCAGCTGCAGACGGCGATCAACGATGTGGACGCGCAGTATTCGGCGCCGAGCGCGGGCGCGCAGAACTCCACGACGGCGACGGGCGACAGCCTGACGGTGACGGGAGTGCGAGGGAATTTTATTCGAGCGAAGGTGATTGCGATTTCGGGCGGCTCGGGCGTTACGGTGCAGATCCTGGGCTAGTGTGGGATACTGTGCGGCGCACGGAGGATTCCGGAGATGCTGCGCGGTCGCGAGACGACGAAGATTCAGCGGGTGATGGCGCTGGCGTGCGTGGCGGCGTGTGGATTTATGACGTGGTGCGCGGGTGCGGCGGTGAGCGTGGGACAGGCAGCGCAACCGACGCAGTCTTCGCAGGCGGCGGAGCAGAAGATGCAGGTTCCGATTGAGCATCCGGGGCCGCCGGGGGCTGGAGTTCACGCGATTTCGGTGGCGTTCAATTACGATTTTACGAAGACGCCGGCGTGCAGTGCGAAGGTGACGCAGGATTGTGTGGCGAAGTTTGAGGTTTATGACATTTCTGTGCCGCGGAGGCAATTTTTGCTTTTTTCGATTGCGGTGCCGCCGGGGGCGGCGGGAAAATCGAATCCGATCAAGGCGACGGGACCGCGGATGAAATTTGAGGTTGGGAGACATAGGTTGGGAGTGTCGGCGGTGACGCCGCAGGGTGGGGAGAGTGATCCGGCGTTGTGTTCGACGATTGTGAATGTGGGGCCGAGTATGTAGGAGCTGCAGACACAAAGACGGATTGGAGACGGCGGCCAAGATACTGGCCGCCGTTTTTGTTTTTAGGAAGGCAAACGGCGGAAGAAAACCCTTCGTCATGCCACTGGCATTCCTCAGGATCGTTTCGCGATTCCGCGAAATGAGGCGAACTCCAGCCTGTGCCACTTGCTTTCTCTTTAAATACGGCTGTGGATGGACGTTGGATTGTGGCTGCGGGTCCATGGTTGCAACGCACCCTTTTGCGAAGAAAAGGGTGCGGCACCCGGGAAAGCTTAATTCCTGCCTGAAGTAGAGAGAACTGCAAATGATTGATGTGAAGTGGGCGCTCGAGATCGCGCGTTGGTGCGCGAGTCTGCGCAGGCGCGGCGATGCGACGGCGCGGCTATGCGTGGGATTTACGCGGATGCGGAATTCGAGCGTTGCGTGGAGACAGTGTAAGCGGGCTGCGATGGATGGCGAGGTTTTGTGCGCGGCGCACCGAGATGCTTTGAACGGCGTGGTGCTTGGGATTCTGCAGCGAGAGCAAGTGAAGGCGGAGCAGCGAGCGAGATCGCGAGGTTGTTTCCCCTGTGCAGGACACACGAGAAGCCGCGGCGGCAAAGCTGACGTCCCCTGCGACTCGGCCCGGACCCGGCGTAAGTGTGTCCTGCTCCCAAATTGACAGGATGTCAAAGGATGGGGCAGCGCTATGAAGAACGACGTGCAGGGCAGCGAACGCGGGACGAGTGTTGCGATGAGTGTGGGCGATGCGCTGCGTGCGGTGGGATTTGGGGAGCGAGCGCTCGCGAAAGAAATGCGAGGGCTGGTGGTGCGGCTAAGGTCGAAGCCGGCAAGTTCGAAGTTGCTGCTGGACGTGCTGAAGGAGTGCGGGCGGCACCTGGTGGTGACATACGAGCGTGACGCGGAGTGGGATGAAGACGAGGCGGTGCAGGTGGAGCTGGTGCACAACGTGGCGCGTCCGGCGCGGGAGACGAGGGGCGGGAAGATGAGCGAGAAGCAGATCGGATTTCAGTTTGAAAAGGAGACGCCATGATCGTGAACAAGACGACGGTTGGATACATCGTGCAGGCGGGTGGGCTGGGAGCGTTTGTGGTGGGAGGGATTTTGAGTTTGCACCATGTGGCGATCGCGGTGACGTTTTTGGGCGGGGCGGCGGCGTATTACGTGGGAGAGAAGATTCGGACGCTGCTATAAATGGGTGCTGAGGTTGAAGTGTTGCCACGCACCCTTTTGCGAAGAAAAGGGTGCGGCACCCGGAAAACCATGTGAAGCGAGACCGCGATTCCAGTTCGGTGAAGAGATTGGTGGAGCTGGGGTATGAGCCGTTTGAGCGGCAGAATTTGTTTCACCGGTCGGGGGCGAAGTATCGGCTGTTTGGCGGGGCGGCGGGGCCGGGGAAGACGAAGGCGCTGCTGATGGAGGCGGTGCTGCAGGCGTGGAATCACCCCGGGGCGCACACGCTGCTGCTGCGGCGGACGTTTCCGGAGCTGGAGTCGTCACTGCTGCACTATTTCCGGCGGGACGTTCCGCGTGAACTTTACAGGTCGTATAACGAAGCGAAGCACTTGGTGACGTGGTTGAACGGATCGACGACGCGGTTCGGGTACTGCGCGGCTGAACATGATGTCTATCAATACCAGGGCGCGGAGTTTTTATTTATCGGGATCGACGAGCTGACGCATTTCACTTTGCGGCAGTGGCAATTTTTGACAAGCCGGAACCGGTGCCCGCTGCGTGGCTCGCGGCCGTGCATGGCGGGTGCGACGAACCCGGGAAATATCGGGCATGCGTGGGTGAAGTCACTGTGGGTGACGCGGGAGTCGGCGGCGGGGATGGAGCGGCCGGAGGAATACGATCCGCGGGATTACGAGTTTGTGGCGGCGAGGCTCGAGGACAATCCGATTTACGCTAATGATGCTGAATACCGGCGGACGCTCGGGGCTTTGCCGGGGGATTTGAAGCGCGCGTTTTTGGATGGGAGCTGGGACGTTTTCGCGGGGCAGTATTTTGACCGGTTTGACGTGCGACGGAGCGTGTGCCGGGCGGAAGAGATTGCGTTTCAGCCTTGGTGGCCGCGATGGATTTCGATCGATTGGGGATTTGAGCATCCGGCGGCGGCATATTGGCACGCGCAGGTGATTGGCTCGCCGGCCGATGCTCCGGACAGCGATGGTGAGGCGAGTGAGGCGCGCGCTGCAGGGAAACGCGTTGCTACTTATCGGGAATTTGTGACACATCGGATGGCGCCGCGGGAATTGGCGCGGGAGATTGTGGCGCGGAGTTGCGCGCTGGGCGCAGGCGGTGAGGCTGGTGAACGCGAGCGAGTGGATGCGATTTATCTTTCGCCGGATGCGTTTGCGCGGCGGACGGATGAAGCGTCGATCGCGGAGCAGATGGGCGATGTGTTTGCGGCCGCGGGATGGCCGAGGCCGACTCCGGCGGACAACGATCGCGTGGGCGGATGGATGTTGATGTACCAGATGCTGGACGCGGGCGAGTGGGTGATCACTTCGAACTGCTCCGAGCTGGTACGGGTGCTGCCGACGCTGGTACGGGATGTGGCGCGCGTTGAGGATGTGGAGAAGATGGATGGCGACGATGCGGCGGACGCGGCGCGGTACGGAATCAAGACGCGATATTCGGCGGAGCGAAGCGGGGCGGTGAGAGCGCCGATCGAGCAGCGGATTGCGGAGCGGGTTACTTCGGTGGATCCGACGGTGAGGGCGATACAGGCAACGGCGGCGAGGATTGCGGAGAGTGGGAAGGCTAGGCCGGTAAAGTTTTTGAGGCGGAGAAGGTGAGAAGAAGTGGCTAGTGGTTAGTGGCGAGTGGCTAGAAGTGCGGGGTGGTTCGAGGCTGCTGCTAGGTTTTCTTTGAGGCGTGGCGGAGCGGTGGTCTCCGCGTTGCGGCGAGCCACCGCAGTCCGGGAGAACCGTGAGGGCGGGATCGCGGGAACGAGTTCAGATGTGGCGGATTTTGTGCGCCCACGAATCGCGAAGCTACGCACCCTTTTGAGAAGAAAAGGGTGCGGCACCAGGAAATGCGCTCGAACGAGGGACGTGTGATGAATTGGAAAGGGATTTGGCGGGTGATTTGGGGCGGCCGGCGGACGAGCGGGCTTGAGGGCGAGGTTATGCGGTTGCGGGCGGAGAATCGCGCGCTGATGAATTCGATCTTGGGGATTGCGGGAGTGCCGCCGGTGATTGTGGCGGATGCGGGTGAGGTGGACGTTGCGAGAGTGATCGCTGAACGGCCGGAAGTGGGAGCGGCGTTGGCGAAGAGTGCGGATGCGCGAGGGCGGAAGAATGTTACGCCGATGAGACGGAGGTCGTGGCACCAGGTGAATCGGATGTTGGAGTTGGATGCGGCGCGGAAGCAGGGCGCTAGCACTCAAAGCGAGGAGTGAGCGATGCCGTTTATTCGAGGGCGATACTACATTAATCCGATTGCTGGGGCGGCGATTGAGAGGGCGCGTGAGGCGGACGCGGACGCTGTCGGCGACGGTGTCGGTGATGCGGGTGGTGCGCGAGATGATCGGAGCGGAGGCGCGCCTGTGAGGCGTGTTGAGATTGAAGCTACGGAGATTGTGCCGGCGAGTTCGGGGCGGGCGCGGAGGGGATTTGTGGCGCGGGTGCATCGTGGCGGTGCGGCGTCTAATGGCGGGGCTGGTGCGGAGACGCATGTGTTTGCGGATCATCGGGATTTGTTGGGATTTTTGGGTGGGGAGTTGGGAGGGGAGTGAGCGACGACCGTTTTGGGAAATTGATTGCCGGACGAGCCGACTATTGAGATCTGGTTGTGCCGGCGGCAAAGCGGTAGCTTCGCTCCCGCACTCTAAAATGGGTGGGTGCGAGCGCTTGATGGGTGGTCGCACATTTTGTGGAGGCGTGGGCGGCGGTGCGTGTCGTGTAGCGTAGAATCTGGGCGCGGTGAGGGGAGCGAAATTGGGCGGCGGCGATTGGGGACCTAGGGGGATTGATCCGCGGTGGAGAGGGCGGCGGGGGCCGGGGGCGTTTTCGGCCGAGCGTGGTGGTGCGTCTTGGATTTTAAGGATTGCGGTGGTGGTGCTGGCGTGCGTGTTGGTGGCGACGTTGGCGTGGCAGGGATACGAAAAATATTTTGGAGCTGGAGATAAAGCGCAGAGCGGCGATGCTGGCTTGGCGGGGCGGCCTTACGGTGCGGAGGCGCCGAGTGATCCGGCGGCGCGTGGATGGGAACGTGATTTTGCCGGCGCGCTGACGGAAGCGGCTGCGGCCGGAAAATCGGGGGATGTCACTAGCGCGGAGATGGAAATCGATCGCGCTGCGTCGATTGTGGGATTTGCGTGGCAGCGGGGATTTTCCGCGGAGCCGGAATTTTTTGCGGGTGCGCTGGCGGCGCTCGACGGAGTGGTAGCGACGCATCCGGAGAGTGAACGACTGGCCGACCACGCGTTTCAGGCGAAGATTGCGTTGGCGGAGTTGAGGTGGGGCGCGACGGCGAGTTCGGATGCCGGCGCAAGTGCGGGATTGGCTCTAGCTGCGCCTCGAGCGATTGCGGC
>JABDGF010000038.1 GCA_013286165.1 Acidobacteriota bacterium
GTACCAGATCCGGCAGCTTCCGCCTGCGACGCTGAACGCGAATGAAGAGAGCTTGCGCGCGTTTCTGCAGCGCCAAATGAAGAAGGTGGACAAGGTTCCGACGGACCGCGACAAGATCGACTTGCTGGCGGTGCAGTATTTCGCGTTGTGCGCGCCGGAAGAGCTGTATCGCAAAGAGATCCGAATCGAAGATGTGGCGGAAGTGTTGAAGCCGGTGATTCCTGAGGGCGGCGGCAAGGGTTGCGAGTGGTGCGAGCCGCTGGATCAGCTTTTGCAGCGGATCAGCCAGTGCGAGAGCTTGCGGGACATGATGGAGCACGGGCTGCTGGAGCAAGGGCGCTTGCTGAAGGAAACGGCAGGACAACATTTTTATGAGCCGGCGGCGCTGGTAGCGTTCTGCCGGTTCAACTTTTTGCTGCGCCGCGCGTTCATCCGGATGCTGCATGCGGACGTGACGGCGGTGCGGCACGCGGCGTTGCAGCTGGAAGCGGCGGGCGTGAAGACGGTGGATTGCCGTCGCGCGGGATTTTCGGCGGCGGAGACGACGTCGCAGCTGATCTATTACTCGGAGAACTGGAAGCAGCCTTTCTATAAGGACTACACGGAAAGCTCGGTGAACCGAGCGTTCGAGCAGTTGCTGGCGTTGCGTGCGGACCTAGAAGAAGCGGTGAGCCGCGTGAATCCGTCGGCTGCGACGAGCGTGGCACAGGCACCGGCTGTTGCGAAACCGGCGACCGGTGCGGATGCAGCGAAGGCGGCGGGACAGGCGGGGGTTCAGGCTCCTCCACCGGCGGCAAACGTGCAGGTGTCACCTGCGAACGCTCCTGCGGTGAAGCGTGCGGATGGCGCGGTGGCACCGAAGCCGCCCGCGGCAAAGCCGGCAACGGCGGCGCCGAGAGCGCCGTCTGCGAATGCGGCGACGAGCGACGATTCCGCTGCGCCAACGGCGACGTCGGAAATGGAGAAGTGCCTGGAAGCGATTTGGGAGCAATTGATTGCGGCGCCGCCGTCGCGTGGACGTTCCATGTCCACCGTGGTGCTGCAGGATACAAAGGTGCTGCTGTCGAGCTGGGAAGTGGCGGCATTCGTGACCGAAGGCGACACGGAAGCGGAGGATTTGCGCCGCGCCGTGGTGGCTCGCGCGCTGTTGGCGCTGGGAACGGATCAGCGGAAGCGTTCGGGCGACGTGACGCAGCTGGCGTCGGCACTGGCGCTGGCGAAGTCGGAAGCGTCGTACTTTCAAGGGCGCGTGGAAGCGGCGAAGCGCGCGAAGAATACGGAAGCGGCGGTGAATCTGGGGATTTCGACCAAGCGCTTGCTTTCGTTCATTGAGGAAGCGGAGAAGCTGCAGCCCTGAGTTGATTTGCGCGTGGTGTGGAAATTGGAGTCGGGTTCGGGGGACGAGAGTTGAATCAAGCGGGTGTGCTGATCATTACGGATGATGCGGAGTTCACGCGACAGATTACGGCGCGGTGGCAACATGAGCGGATGTCTGCCGATGTGACGCTGGCGACGAGCGACGTGTGGGCGACGGCGATTGGCGAGCGGCACGACGTGGTGATCGTGGGGCCGTTGAGCGACGAGATTACGGAAGCGCTGCTGGAGGCGCTGGCGGAACAGTGCGCATCGACGGTGATTTTCGTTTCGCTGAACGAGCGGATTCTGGCGCAAGTGGCGCATTACCATCCGAATGTGGTGACGATCGCGCGGAAGGGCGAGTGGACGAAGGAAGCGATCGCGGCGGCTGGTGAAGCACTGGGACGAAGCGAAGCCGTGGCTGAGACGGATCCCGAGGCGGAAGACGCGCAGGAATCGAAGCGGTGCGAGGCGCTGGGGCGTTACATGCTGGAAGCGCGGCCGCGATGGAATAATGCGTTGACGTCGGTGCTGGGCAATGCGGATTTGTTGTTGCTTGAGCCGGCGATGCTGCCGGAAGGCGTGCGCGATCAGGTCCAAGCGATTCAAACGATGGCGCTGCGGTTGAACGACATCATGCGGAAGTTCTCAACGATCGACGCGGAATTGCGGAATGGTGAGACGGTTGCGTCTCAAGCTGAGACGTATTCGCGAGACGGCGAGTTCGCGCCGGCGCGATAGGGTTTTCCTACCTCGGTAAGTATAAGAAATAAAAACTGGTTGCAGTTGTATCGCAAACGCACGATTGCGGCGAGCGCATGGCTCTCGACTTGCAATCATTCCGTTTGGAATTTCGCGGAGGTGTGGCTGTGAAGAAGATTTTGATCGTGGACGACTCTCAGGCGGAGGTTCACCTGATTCAAACGATGCTGCAGAAAGGCGGATTTCAGACGGTGGGCCTGTTTGACTCCACGAAAACCGAAGAGACGATCGAGGAAGTGCGCCCGAACGTGATTCTGCTGGACGTGGTGATGCCACAGCGGAATGGATTTCAGGTTTGCAGGGATTTGAAGGGGCATCAGGCGTATTCGAAGATTCCGGTGATTCTGGTGACGTCGAAGGCGGCGCCGAGCGACCGATACTGGGGCGAGCAGCAGGGAGCGAATGGGTTTGTGGCGAAGCCGTTCACGCCGGAGGAATTGTTGGGCGCGGTGAATGTGGCGCTCGAAGCGCAGGCGAATGGCGGGAGCAGGAACGCGAACGAACGCGCGGTGACCACTCTCGCGTAAGCGAACGACATGGCGGACGAACTCAAACACGGATTGCTCGCAGCGGAACTGGAGGCGGGCGAATTTCTCGAGACGGACGCGGCTCCTGAGGAGCGGCGGGTCGAGCGGCAGTACTGCGTGTTTCGCGCGGGGCGCGAGCGATTCTGCTTTTCGGTGCTTGAGGTTGAGGAAGTGGTGGATTGGCCGCTGGTGACGCGGATTCCGCTGTCGCCGGCGTTTCTGATGGGCGTTTTCAATTTGCGCGGAACGATTGTGCCGCTGATCGACATTGCGTTTACGGAAGGGCGGCGGCCGGGACTGCTCCCGCGGCACGTGGTGGTGGCGGCGCTGGAAGCGGATCCGCAGCGCGGCGTTATGCGGCTGGGAATTGCGGCGGATGAAGTGATTGGAACGTTTTCGGCGAGTGAGGATGCGCTGCTGGATCAGGCGCCGGCGGATGTGCCGCACTGCCGCGGGATGTTGAGGCATGAAGACCGGTTGGCGCTGGTGGTGGATCTGCGGAGACTGACGGACGTGTTTCCGGTGCCAGTGATTTAGGTTCGGATTTTTTGGCGGACGAGAGTTCGAGTACGTGCGGGTGGGGATTCGGAAGAGGCGAGGGAAAGTTCTCGCGACAGGTCTTGTGATCGAGCTTGGGAGGAAGTCATGAAATCGCGTTTGAGTTCGGCGGTTTGGGGGCTGGTCTTCTTTGTAGGACTGGCGCTCTTCGGAGTCTTGGGCCTGGCGTATTACGCCGGGTCGCACGCGGCGGCAGGCGCGGAGGGCGGGTCGGTTCCCGGCGGCGCTAACGGAGCGTTGATCGCGGCGGGTCTGCTGGCGCTCGGCGCGGCGGTCGCGATGGTCACGACGTTGACCAAGCGCGTGCTGACGCCGGTGGAAGAGCTGGCGAAATTCTCGGAGCGCGTGGCGTCTGGGGACATCCGCGCGCGAGTGGAGGTGGAATCGAGCGACGAGTTCGGTTTCATCGCGGAGAATTTTGGCCGGTCGGCGGCGAAGGTGGCGCATGCGGTGACGAATCAGCAAGCGCAGGAATCGCTGCAGCGCAGCATCACGGACCTGCTGAACACGATTAACCAGGTGGCGCGCGGAGATTTGTCGATTCGCGGCAAGGTGACGAACGACGCCCTCGGCAACGTGGTGGATTCCGTGAACTTCATGCTGGACAACTTCACGAAGGTGCTCGAGCGCGTCCGCAAGGCCGCGATCGACGTGAGCGGCAGCGCGAACCAGATTCTGGACGCGGCGGACGACATGACGGCCGGCGCGACGCAGCAGGACCAGGAAATCACGAACACGTCGTCGGCGGTGGAAGAGCTGACGGTGTCTATGAAACAGGTGTCAAACAACGCGGAAGCGAGCGCGGAAGCGGCACGCCGCGCGCTGGATGCCGCGGAACAGGGCAACCGCGCGGTGCGCGACACGCTGGAAGGAATGCAGCGGATCCGTTCGTCGGTGCAGGCGACGGCGAAGAAGATCAAATCGCTCGGCGACCGGTCACTGGAAATTTCGGAAATCATCAACGTGATTAACGACATCACCGAGCAGACCAACTTGCTCGCGTTGAACGCGGCGATTGAAGCGGCGCGCGCGGGCGATGCGGGGCGAGGTTTCGCGGTGGTCGCGGACGAAGTGAGAAAGCTGGCTGAGCACTCCCGTAGCGCGACGAAAGACATCGCGGCGCTGATCAAAGCGATTCAGGCGGAGACAAACGAAGCGGTGGTGGTGATGGAAGAAGGTACGCGCGAAGTGGAAGTGGGAGCGGGCCTGGCGGACCAAGCAGGTAAAGCGCTGGAAGCGATTTCGAGCGTAGTGCGGCAGTCGGCTGAACTCGTTCAGGAAATTTCACTCGCCTCGAAACAGCAGGTGCGCGGAACAGAAGGCGTCGCGAACGCGATGCAGATCATTTCGGGCATCACGCGGCAGACGACGCAGGGCGCGCGGCAGACGGCTTCGACGGTAGGCAACATGGTGAAGCTGTCGGAACAGTTGAACGAAGCGCTGGCGCAGTTCCGTTCTGCGCGGCAGGACCACAACGTGGAGGAGATTCGCCCGGCGGCGCCAGTGGGGGCCAGCCGATAACGTTGGGCTGCTGTTCGCGGCGCGCTGCATGTGCGTGTGCCGCGGATGAGTGCCGACCATGAAACCGAATCCCATGCCGACACCACCGGTGCTCGCCGAGAGCCATCTCGACGAGATCCGCACGCTTATCGAGCAGAGGTCCGCGATTCTGCTGGATGCGTCGCGGGAAAGATTTTTCTCGACGCGGGTGCGTGAGTTCCTGGAAGAGAAGGAACTGCCGGATGGGGGCGAGCTGCTGCGTTCGGTGCGCGGTTCGAGCATCGAGTACGAAGAATTGCTTGAGAGATTGCTGACGCAAGAGACGTCTTTTTTCCGCTACCCCGCCGTGTACGAAGCGTTGCAAAAGAAAATTCTGCCGGAAGTGCAGGAGCGCAAGGTGTGGCACAACCCGCGGACGCTGCGCATCTGGAGCGCGGGCTGTTCGACGGGCGAAGAGCCTTACTCGATCGCGATCACCGTGACGGATTCACTGAAATTCGCTGAAGCGTGGGAAATCGAAATTCTGGCGACGGATATCAGCCGGCGCGCGCTGCGGCATGCGGAGCGCGGGCACTATCCGAAGCGCAGCCTGCAGTACATGGAACCGCGCCACGTGGACGCGCATTTCGAATCGACGAAAGTGGGCTACCAGATCCGCCAGCGGACGCGGCGGATGATTTCGTTCGCGCATATGAACCTGGCGGAAGCGCCGTATGTGGGGAAACTGGACTGCATTTTCTGCATGAACGTGCTGATGTATTTCTCGGAAGAGCGGCGGCTGCAGATTTTGCGGCGGTTTTATGACGCGCTGGAGCCGGGAGGATTTTTCGTCCTCGGGCATTCGGAAACGCTGTCAAACCTGCCGATGAAATTCGAATCGGTGGTGCTGGGCGACTGCAGAATTTATCGCAAGCCGGTAGCGGCGGAATTGAATCGCGCGCTCGCCGTCGTGGAGAGTGGCCTATGAACGGGCCGAACCACGAATCGGTGGAGCTGTTCCTGCAGGAAGCGTCGGAGCACTTGCAGTATTTGCGCGAGTACTCCGGGATGCTGCAGGAGCCCCAGACTCGTCCGGAAGACCTCGAGAAACTTTACATCGCGGCGCACACGCTGGCGGGTACGTCGGCGAGTTATGGATATCCGCTATTTTCCGAAGTGTCGGCGAAGATGGCGCACATTTTTCATTACGCCATGCATGCGACGCTGACGGCGGAGATGCACGGGCCGCTGACGGAATTTATTTCGGACGCGATTTCGGTGCTCGAATTCGATCTTCTGCAGATCAGCTCGGAGGGCGCGGAGACTGCGGACGATGTGACGGCGTTCAAGCAGCGATATTCGTTCGCGTTTCCGCCACCTCCGGGCGCAGCACCTGCGAGCGAGCCGATCTACGAGGAAGACCGGAGCGACGCGGCTGGCGCTCAGGCAGATGCGGCGCCGTCGTATTCGTTTGTGGATCATTTGCCAGCGGACGGCGAGATCCCCGATGAAGTGATGGAATTTTTCATTCCGGAGGCTGAGGAGCACTTGCAGGCAGTGATGGAATGCCTGCTGGCGCTTGAGGCGCATCCGAACGCGGAAGACATCAACCGGCTGTTCCGATCGATTCACACGGTGAAGGGCTCGGCGGCGCAAGTGGGTCTCGCGCGGCTCTCGGCGATTGCGCACCGCGTGGAGGATCTGATCGGCGAGTTGCGCGATGGGCGTTTGCAGCCGAGCGCGGAAATTATCGATGTGTGCCTCGAGTCGGTGGACGTGCTGAAGCGGTGTTTGCACCGGCAATTTGCGAATGATGACGAAATGCGCGCCGAGGTGAATCCGTTGTTGGCGCGAATTCATTATTTGGCGCCGGAGGAAGCGGCGGAGGGTGTGGGTTCCGCGACGGGTGCCAGTGCGGCGGGATTTGGCGGTGTGGAAAGCGACACTGCTTCGGTTGGATCTTCAGCTGAAGGTGCTGGCGCGGCTGCCGCAGGTGCGGGAGATGCGAAGCGGCACGCGCAGCTGACTCCGGCGAAGTCCGTGCGTATTTCGCTCGACCGGCTGGACCGCATGATGAACGCGGTAGGCGAGTTGGTGATCAACCGCACGCGAATGGTCGGCCGTCTTGCGGAACTGGGGAAGTTGGTCGAGGTGCTGACTTTTTCGAAAGGGCGCCTGTCGGGGAAGGTCGGAGAATTTCAGGACAAGCACGAATTCAGCAAGATCAATCCGTCGCTGGTGGGCGGTTCGAGCTACGCGCCGCAGATGGATACATTCCGGCCGAACTTTACGGGCGGGATGCCGCTGAAGCCGGCGAATGAATTTTCAGAGTTCAGCGATTTAGAAATGGATCGCTATGACGATTTCAATATTTTGTCGCGGTCGCTGACGGAAATTTCGGCGGACGTGACCGAAGTGCTGACGCAGCTCGAAGGATTCATGGGGCGCGTCGATTCGGACATCGACGAATTCACGAAGCTCGCGCACCACTTGCAGGATGAGATTACGGCGGCGCGCATGGTGCCGATCGGCAACCTTTATACGCGTTTGTCGCGGACGGCGCGCGACGCTTCGAAGGCGACGGGCAAGCCGATCGAGCTGAACTTGGAAGGCGCGGACACCGAACTGGACAACAACATTATTCAGCACATCAGCGATCCGTTGATTCATCTGGTGCGGAACGCGGTGGCGCACGGCGTGGAGACTCCGCACGCACGGCGCGAATCAGGCAAGGCCGAGAAAGCGCGAATCACGGTGCGCGCGTATCACCGCGGCAATCACATTTTCATCGAAGTGGAAGACGACGGGCGCGGCATCGACTACGCGAGCATCCGGCAGAAGCTGGTGGAGAACGGATCGGTTTCGGCGGTGGCTGCGGAGGAATTGAGCGAACGAGAGCTACGCGAGCAATTGTTCCGGCCGGGATTCTCGACGGCAAGCGCGATGACGGAGCTGGCGGGACGCGGCGTGGGGCTCGACGTGGTGCGCGCGAACGTTCACTCGCTGAACGGCGAAATCGAAGTGCGGTCGGAGCCGGGGAAGGGCGCGACGTTCACGGTGAAGGTGCCGCTGACGTTGATTATTTCGCAGGCGCTGTTTGTGCGGTGCGGAAATTCCACGTTTGCGCTGCCGCTGGCGGTGATCGAAGAAATCCGGCGCGTGAAGCCGGCGGAGATCGAAGACGTTGGCGGAAAACTGCTGACGCGCGTACGCGATGTGGTGACGGAAGTTGCGCGGATGGATTTGCAGCTCGGATTGCCGGCGCTCGAGCCGATGAACGGCTACTTCCACATGGTGATCGTGAAAGTGGCGGGACGGCAGGTTGGCGTGGTGGTGGAAGAGGTGCTGGGCAAAGACGAAATCGTCATCAAGAATCTCGGCGAATATTTGCGGCGCGTGAAGCTGTTCCCCGGCACGACGATTGCGCCGGACGGCAGCTTGATTTTGTTGATCGATTTGAATCGCCTGGTGGCGGGCGATGCGGCGGAGCGCGGGACGATGCAGTCGGCGTCACCGGCGGCGCGCGTGTTTGCGCCGGGATCGGAAGCGGTGGCGAGCGGCAGCATTCCGGCGGAGGCAGTGGATCCGATCGAGAATGAGCGCGTGGTGGTGGTGGCGGACGATTCGATCAGCATCCGGAAATTTGTGGGACGCATGCTGGAGAAGGCGGGCTATCGCGTGAAGCTCGCGTCGGATGGGCTCGAGGCGTCGGAAATTGTGGCGCAGGTGGGATGCCACTTGCTGATCACCGACCTCGAGATGCCGCGGATGAACGGGTACGAATTGATGGCCCACCTGCGGCAGGATCCGGCGACGAAGAAAATTCCGGTGCTGGTGGTGACGTCGCGCGCAGGAGCGAAGCATCGCGACCGCGCGATCAAGGAAGGCGCGTCTGCGTTTATGACCAAGCCGGTGCAAGAGGACCAGCTGGTGGCGAAGGTGGAAGAGTTGATTGGCACGGACACGCAGAAGGGGCGCCCGGCGCCGCGCGTGACGGTGCGGCAGGATTGAAATGGTGAAAGCCGAAAAGAAAATTCGGGTGCTGGTGGCGGATGACTCGGCCTTCATGTGCAAGGTGCTGCAGGAGATCATCAACGCCGATCCGGGCATGGAAGTGGCGGGGCAGGCGCGCGACGGCCGCGCGGCCGTGACGCTGGCGGAGACTCTGAAGCCCGACGTGATCACGATGGACATCAATATGCCGCATCTCGATGGATTGCAGGCGACGGAACTGATCATGTCGCAAAATCCGCGGCCCATTGTGATTGTGAGTTCGGAATCGCGCGAGGGCGCGGAGAGCACGCTGCGCGCGTTGCAGCTGGGTGCGATTGATTTTGTGCCCAAGCCATCGAATGGGATCGATCTGGATATTCGGAATGTACGCGATGAGCTGACGCGCAAATTGAAGATGGCGGCGAAGGTTCGAGTGGTGCGCACTGCGACGCGTTCGAAATTGCCGATGCCGCATGCGCCGGTGCCGCTGCCTTCAGCGGCGAGCACGGCTTCGAGTGCGCTTGCTGCGAAATTTGGAGGGAAGACGCCGGTGGTGATGATTGCGGCGTCCACGGGCGGGCCTGCGGCGGTGATGCGCGTGGTGAGCGGGCTGCAGCGGAATTTGCAGGCGGCCGTGATTCTGGTGCTGCACATGCCGGCGGCGTTTACGTCGCAACTGGTGAAGCAGCTGGCGGAGATCGCGCAGCTTCCGGTGAAAGAAGCGGAAGCGAACGAGACGGTGCAGGCGGGGACGGTTTATCTGTGCCCGGGCGCGAGCCATTTGCGGCTGACGGCGCTGGGGCGAATCGCGCTCGACGATGGAGCGCGGATCGATGGGTATATGCCGTGCGCGGACGTGGCGCTGGATAGCGCGGCGGCGTATGCGCGGGCGCAAACGGTGGGCGTGGTGCTGACGGGAATGGGTGCGGACGCTTCAAAGGGCATCAAGAGCATTCGCGCGAACGGTGGATTTGTGATCGCGCAGGATGAAGCGACGTCAGCAATTTTCGGGATGCCGGCGGAAGCGATCAAGACGGGCGCCGTGAATGAGGTGCTGGCGCTCGACGACATCGCGGCGTCGATTGAACGGGCGGTGGCGAAGATTGCGGCGCTGGCTCCGGTGGGTGCGCGATGAAGATCGCCGCGCACGATAAGGCGAAGCCGCGGCGCGGGAAGAATTCTGAGCAGGTGATTTTGTTTAGCGCGGGGCACCGGACGTTTGGGATTGCGGCGGAGTCTGTGCAGGAGATTCGCAGCACGGACAGCCTGGGCGGCGCGGCGGTGGAGCTGGAACAGGCCGACGTACCGAAGGTGAAGCACTTAGTGGAACGCGCGGGGCGGAATTATTACATCGTGAACGCGTGCGCGCATTTCGGATTGCGAGTGACGCGGCCGACGCTGGTGTTGATTCTGCGGAAAATTCGCGCGGCGGTGCTGGTTGATGGAATCGAGCGGATGGAAGAGTTGAGCGTGGTGCATGCGCTGCCGAAGGCGTTCCACGGCGCAGAGCGGAATTGGTATCGCGGCCTCGCTTATATAGAGGACAACGTGATTCCGATGGTAAACCCGGCCGGGTTTCTGACGGCGGCGGAATTCGAAAAGCTCGACGCGGCGGCGAAGGCTGTGGAATTTGCGGGAGTGGCTGAGGGATGAGCGTTACGGGGGCAGTCGAGCGCGCGTCGTACGTGCTGCTGCGGATCGGCAATCGCCGGTTTGCGCTGCCTTCGCGCGGGATTGTGGAGCTGGCACCGCCGGTGAGGCTGCACGATTTTCCGCATTCGTCGAAATTTGTGGCGGGAGTGATTGTGAGGCGCGGGCGAATCGTGCCGGTGTATGACGTAGCGCCGCTGCTGACGGGGCGCGAGTCGCCGCTGCATCGATTTTATCTGATCGCGAATCTGGCGTTTGGCGCGGACGAGGAAGCGAGCGCGATTCCGGTGACGGGTGAGTGCGAGCTTGCGAGTGGCGATGTGACGGAGCGCGCGGACGACGATCCGGACTATTTTTCAGGGAAGCTGAGCGTGAATGAGGAAGCGGTGAACGTGTTGAATCTGGAAGCGCTGGTGGCGGCGGGAGCGGAACGTGCGGCGGCCTTGCAAGGAGCGCGCGCGTGACGACGCTTTCCAATTTGCCGCGCGTGCTTCTGATCGACAGCAACGTGTATTTCGCGAAGCGGCTCGGCGATGCGCTGCAGCAGGTGGGTTTCGAAGTGATTCCGTGCGCCCAGGGCGTGTATGCGTTGACGATGCTGGAATGGAATGTGCCGGCGGCGATTTTGTGCGCGACGAATTTGCGGGAGATGAGCGCGTTTGAGATGGCTCCGATTCTGCGGGCCGATCCGAAGACGGCGACGATTCCGCTGATTGCGATTGGCGGAGGCGGCGATCAGGCGCTGCTCGAGGCATACCGCTCGGGCTGCGACGATCTCGTGGACCGAAGGCGTTCGCCGGCGGATATCGCGACGCACGTGAAGAGTTTTCTGCTGAGCCGGCAGGATGGATTCCAGCCGACGCAGATGATCGCGAAGGCAGACACGGATTTGAGCGGCAGCCTTTCGCATCTGGATTTGCCCGGTGTGATTCAGATGCTGGGGCAGGCGCGGCAGACGGGCGCGTTGCACATCAACGCGGTGGATGCCGACGGAATTATTTTCTTCGAGGCGGGAGAGATGCACCACGCCGAGAGCGGAACGCTGTTCGGCGACGAAGCTGTGACGCAAATCGTGAAGCTGTGCCATTCGTGCCAGAGCGGCGTGTACAAATTCGTTTACGGCGCGACGGCGACGCAGCGCACGGTGCTGCGGAGTGCCACCGATCTTTTGCTGGATGCCATGCGCGAGTTCGACGAAGAGCAGATGCTTGGGGATAACGAACGCGCGGAAGAGGAAGTGTCATGAGCGAACTGCAGAACCTGACGGCGCGGACGCCTACGGTCTATTTCATCGACGACAGCGCGACGATGCGCGAGGTGATCAAGATCGCGTTCCGCAAAGAAAACATTCAGGTGGTGACATGCGCGGACGCAGCGACGGCGCTCGCGCAATTCGCGGCGACGCCACCGGATGCGGTGATCACCGACGTGATCATGCCGGATAAAGATGGATACGAGGTCTGCCAGTCGATCAAGGATAACGAGACGCTCGCGAAAGTGCCGGTGATTCTGATGTCCGGCATCGTGAACAAGCAGGTGGCTGAGAGAGCGATGGCGGTGAAGGCGGACGAGCTCGTGCGGAAGCCGTTTCAGCCTGCGGATTTGATTTCGCGTGTGAAGAGTTTGCTGAACCCGAAGAGTGGGAGTGCGGCGAGTGGGAACTTGCGTGCGGAGGACGCGTCCGCGACTGAAGCGTCGCGTGTGCTGGGTGGGCTGTTTGGACCGCCGCCCGCCGCGGCTGCTCCTGTTGCGCCATCTATCGCTGCGCCTGCACCGCAAGCATACCGGCCGGATGCGCATTACGCTGCGCCGCCTGCGGCTCCCGTAGCGAGACCTTCAGCGTATGCACCGCCGGTTGCGCCTCGCCCTGTGGCGCCTGCGGCTCCGATAGCCGCTGCGCCGTCCGCGGAATTGCAGAAACTGAGGAACGACGTGCGGCGGTTGGAATTGCTCGTGAAAAAGTTGCAGGCCGAGCTGGAAGCGCAGCGGCAGTACACGGCGGCGCTGGAAGCGGACTTCAAGGTGATGCAGGAGTCGTAGCCGGCAGGGCCAGTGCGTTTCGCGTGCGCTGAATTTGCGAAATGCCGATAAGAATTTTGCAGGGCGAGTTTTGTATCGATCCGGAGCATCGAGAATGCCGCGCGAGAGGGAAGTCGTTTTTGTCGGAGTTCTGACGGTCGCGGTAATTGGGCTTGGTTTTGCGCCACGCATTTTTTCGCAAGCATCCACTACTACACCTTCGCGTTCGTTCACGCTCACAGAAACGATTCATATCGCGCCGCCGGCGGCTCGCGGCGGAAATTTGCGCGTGTGGGTGCCGATGCCGTACGAGGAGACTAGCCAAGGCGCGGGAAATGCGAAAGTCAGCGGGCTGGATCACTGGAAGATGTACACCGAGCCAGATTTTCACAACCGGTACGCCTACGCAGAAATTTCGGAAGCGGAGCTCGAGCACGGCGCGGACGTGAAAGCAACATTTCACATGCAGCGCTTCGAGCATCACGCGGCTACTGAATATGAGACGGACGTGCCGGGTGTTCCGTATTCGGTGTCGCCGCGCCTGCTTCAGCCGGATCATTTCGTGGTGATGGACGGAGCTGTTGCCGACCTGTCGCTGCGGACGGCGGGCTATGCGGCGCTGCAGATCGACAAAGCGCGAAAAGTCTATGAGTACGTGGTGTCGAACACGAAATACTAGCCGCAGGCGGACGGGCTCAGCACCGGCGAGACGCTGAACGCGCTGTACGGCAAAAAAGGCGACTCGGCGGAAATCGCGGCGCTTTTTGTGGGCATGGCGCGGGCGGCCGGAGTGCGCGCGCGGTGCGAGACGGGATATGTGCTGCCGACGGATGCGCGCTCAGGGGTTTTGACCGAGGAACACGCATGGGCGCAGGTTTATATCGCTGCGACGGGCTGGGTGCCGGTGGATGCGGCCGCGGCGATTGAAAATAAGAGTGAACGGGATTTTTATTTCGGCACTGTGGATGCGAACCGGGTGGAGATTTCCGCGGGGCGCGACATTCGTCTGGATCCGCGGCAGGTGAGTGGGCCGCTGAATTATTTTGTGAAGGCGTACGCGGAACTCGATGGGAAACCGTACGACGGAATCACCACGGAATTTTCGTTTAAAGACGATGTAGGTTCCGGTCCCGCAACGGTGACCGCAAGCACCAAATAAGCCTCGCTACTTATCCAATCCCTTCGATTGAAGAAAATCACGCGCGATGTCTGAGATGTCGCGATGCTGCACGTCCGCTTCGTAATTCATTTTCTGCATTTCGGTGTCGGTGATGGTGTTCGCGAGTTCGATAAGAGCTTCGCGCGCTCCGGGAAAGCGCGTGAAGGTGTCGGGGCGGACGACTGGAACGGCGTCGTAGGCGGGGAAGTAGTGTTTGTCGTCCTGAAGGATGACGAGGTCGTTGGCGGAGAGAATGCCGTCGGTGGAATTCCCGGCGACGACATCGACTTGGTTGTCGAGCATGGCGCGGTAGAGAAGGCCGAGATCGAGAACGCGCGGCGAAGACTGAAATCTAAGGCCGTACGTGGACGCGAGGCCCGGATAGCCGTCGGGGCGCTCCATGAATTCGTAGCCGAAGCCGGGACGCCACTGCGGAGCGACGCGCGCGAGGTCGGAGATGGTTTTCAGGTTGTATTTGCGGGCATCGTCGCCGCGGACGACGAGCGCGAATGTGTTGTTGAATCCGAGCGAGGGGAGAACGTCGAGATGGAAGCGCTGTTGATATTCGTCGCGGACGCGCGTGAAGACAGCGGCTGAATTCGAGTTGCTCGGATCCTTGAGGACGGCGGTGAGCGCGGTTCCGGTGTATTCAACATAGGCGTCGATGCGGCCGGAGAGAATGGCTTGCTGGCATATGAAAGTGCCGGCGAGATAGAAGCGCCGCTCGACGGACTTGTGGAGCTTCGATTCCATATGCTGCGCAAGGATTTCGCCGAGCAGGGCAGATTCGGAGAAATTTTTCGAGCCGATGACGATTTGATTGTCGCGAGGCGGGCTGCAGCCGGCACACAGAAGCGCGGCGACGGCGACGACGGGGGCGAAGCGGCGCGCGATGCACATCGGATTCACTAGGCGCGGACCGGGCGGAGGCGTTTTTCGAGGATGCCGAGGAGCAGGTCGGCGGCGATGGCGAGAAGCGCGGCGGGAATCGCGCCGGCGAGGATGAGCTGATCGTTGACCATGGCGAGGCCGCGGAAAATGAATTCGCCGAGTCCGCCTGCGCCGATCGCGGCGGCGATGGTGGCGACGCCGATGGTGAGCACAGTGGCGACGCGGATGCCAGCGATCATTGTGGAAAATGAGAGGGGGAGTTCGACGCGCCAGAGAATTTGCGAGTCGGTCATGCCCATTCCGCGCGCGGCTTCGCGGACGGATTTATTTACGCCAGCGATTCCGGCGGCGGTGTTGCGGATGATGGGCAGGAGCGCGTAGAGCAGGAGAGCTGCGACAGCGAGGCGTTCAGCGCGCGCGCCAAGCCACGGCACGGGAAGCAGGAAGCCGAAGAGCGCGAGGCTGGGAATGGTTTCGGCGATGTTAGCGCCGCCGAGGATGAATTTCGAAAGAAACGGGCGGCGGGCGACGACGATGCCGAGCGGCACTCCGACGGCGATGGCGAGAAGCATGGCGGCGCCGACGAGCCAGATGTGCTCGAGCGTGGCGCGGAGAATTTCGCCGTGATGGCGTGCGAAATATTCGACGAGGTTCATTGCGCGGCCTCGGTGCTGGATTCGGCGCGATGTTCGGCGGCTTCGTACATGCGGAGATTCGAGAGATAGGCTTTCGCGAGCGGATCGGTGGCGGAAACGAATTCGTGCGGCGAAACGAGCTTGGAGAGTTTGCCGTCTTCCATCACGCCGATGCGCGTGGCGAGCAGGAGAGCTTCGCCGACGTCGTGCGTGACGATGACGATCGTCTTGCCGAGGCGCTTCTGCAAATCGACGAATTCGCCTTGCAGTTCGCCGCGCGTGATGGGGTCGAGCGCGCCGAACGGCTCGTCCATCAATAGCACGGGAGGATCGGCGGCGAGAGCGCGCGCAAAACCGACGCGCTGGCGCTGGCCACCGGAAAGTTCGTGCGGGTAGCGATCGAGATATTCGAAGTGCTCGAGGCCGACGAGTTCGAGGAGTTCCTTCACGCGTGCTTTGATTTTTTCGCCACTCCATTTCTGGAGGCGCGGGACGAGGGCGATATTTTGCTCGACGGTGTAGTGAGGGAAAAGCCCGACGTCCTGAATGACGTATCCCATGTGGCGGCGAAGCTCGATGGGATTCCATTCGCGCGTGGCGCGGCCTTCGACAAGCACGTCGCCGGAGGTGGGATCGATCATGCGGTTAATGAGACGCAGTGCAGTGGATTTGCCGGCGCCGCTGCGGCCGAGCAGGACGAGCGTTTCGCCGCGACACAGAAAGAAGGTGAGGCCATCGAGAATGGCGCGGCCTTCGGGGACGGAGTAGGTGACGCCGCGAAATTCGACGACGGGTGCGGAGGGCTGAACGCTATCTGGAGGCGAGGCCATCGATTCGGAGCGTACAACGAGTTCGATGCGAGGCGAAGGTGAAAAAGGCCGGCGCGACGCCGTTTCAAGCTTTGCGGAGGAATTTGCGAATGTCGAGAAGCACGTCGCGGAGCATCGCTTCGGTGAGGCGGCCTGTGAAAGTATTTTGCTGGCTCGGATGATACGACGCAAAGAGCCGCGGCAGCGGCGCGGGGAAGGCGAAGTTCGCGCCGTGCGAAAACGGATACGGCGCGAGGCTTTTGATCTGGCCGCGAGATTTCAAGACGCCGAGATAGGCGCGCATCGCGATGCCACCGAGCACGAAGACGGCGCTGGGCGTCAGAATTTCCAGATCGCGTTCGAAATAGGGGCGGCAGTTGTCGAGTTCACTAGGGAGAGGCTTATTGTCGGGCGGGGCGCAGCGCGCGGTCGCCGAGATGAAGGCGCCCGTGAGCGTGAGGCCGTCGTCGCGGCGAACGGATGTGGGCTGGCTCGCGAAACCGGTTTCGTAAAGCGCCTTATACAGGAAGTCGCCGCTGCGGTCGCCCGTGAACATGCGGCCAGTGCGATTGGCGCCGTGGGCGGCGGGAGCAAGGCCGAGGATGACGAGCTTCGCGTCGGGGTCGCCGAAGCCGGGTACGGGCTTGCCCCAGTAGTCCCATTCGCTGAAGGCGCGGCGCTTCACCTCGGCAACTTTCTCTCGATAGACAACCAGGCGTGGACATTTGCGGCAGCGGATGATCTGGGCGTTGAGTTTGGCGAGTTCGGAGGCGTTAGACAATTGATTTGAGGCTTGGTTGATGTATCCGAGCAGCGGTTTCCGGCGTCTTAGAAAAGGGAGCGCTTGCGGCGGCTTTAGCGGGTATTGGCGCGGCGGCCGGCCACTTGTGCTTTCCCACGGATACTTTAGGATGTTTTGAAGTAAAAGTCGCGGAGCCCCGCCCCATGGACGCCAGCATCGAAAAAGTGATTGTGATTGAAGCCGACCCAACGAGTCGCGAGCATCTGCGCGGAGCGATGGAGGCGGCAGGCTACGTGGCGACGGCGTTTGCGACTTCGCGCGAAGGGCTCGACGCGATTCACGAGGGCGGCGCGGACGTGGTGCTGCTCGATTCCGCGGTGAGCGAGCCGGGTGCGAGCGCGTTTGTGGCGACGCTGCGCGGAGTGAACGCGACGAGTGGCGTTCGCGTGATCGTGCTGGTGAATGGAGGCGCGGCGGAACGCGCGGCGGCACTCGACTACGGGGCGCACGACGTGCTGTCGCGGCCGGCGGACGATGGAGAGATTTTGTCGCGTGTGCGCGCGCGGCTGCGGCTGCGGCGCGCTGAGTTGAGTCTGCTGGAAAAAACGCGCATCGCTGAAGAAGGGCAGCACATCGCGCACCAGGCGTTTGAAGCGCTGGCGGTGACGGAGAAGATGGCGAGCGATGCTTCGACGCTCGATAAGGGCCTCAAGATCGGCGTCGGAGTAGTATTCGCGGCGATTCTGGTGATGGTGGGCATTTATTTCCTTTTTGCGCGGACGGCGCAGAAGGAGACGCAGCGGTCGAATCTTGTTATTGCAAAGTTGGAAGGAACGTTCACGCGGCAGGCGGATTTGATCGATCAGGCGCGGAAGTTGCGCGGCTCCGCGGGCGAAGACGCTGCGAGCGCGGCGGCGCGGCAGAATTTGGAGAAGCAAGCGGCGGCGATTCAGTCGAAGATTTCCAGCGCGAGCCCGGATGAATCGGCCACTTTGCAGAAGCAGCTTGAGGATACAAACACGCGGCTGCAGAAGCTGGAGCAGCAGGGCCTTTCAGCGCAGACGATTATTCCGGCGGACGTGCAATCGGTGTGCTTGCTGCATGTGGCCGTGGCGTTCAACGATAAGGATTCGGGGAAGCGGCTGCGGTACGCGGGGATGAATCAGGATGGCGACCCGTTGGAGGACAGCAGCGGCAAACCGATTCTGACGCTCGATGGGAACGGACCGGAAGTGAAGGTGGATATTTTCGGGACCGGTTTTATCGCCGGTCCAAATGGGCGCGTGATTACGAACCGGCACGTGGCGGAGCCATGGTGGAAGAACGACGAGCTGGACGCAATGACGAAGCAAGGGCTGCAGGCGCAGATCTCGACGATTCGCGCGTATTTTCCGGGCGACGCGCGCGCGTTTAAGACCGAGATCAACGAGATTTCGCAGGAAACGGACCTCGCCGCGATGCGCGTGGACATGCAGGACCTGAAGCGCTCGGTGCTGACGATCGATTCGAAGAACGACGCGGCGAAGAGCGGATCGGCAATTATTTTGATGGGCTATGCGACGGG